>NZ_JAFREF010000017.1:0-46736 GCF_017377665.1 Faecalibacterium sp. Marseille-P9590 | reverse complement strand
AGCGCCACCTTGCCAAGGTGGAGGTAGCGAGTTCGAGCCTCGTCGGCCGCTCCAACATGAAGCCATCGTTTGTGCAGAGATGCACGACGATGGCTTTTTTCAACAGAAACTGCATCAAATGTTGACAACTCGATGCTCCGGGCCGTATACTGAGACTATCGTGCAACAAACAGAGGCGGGCTGACCGCTTGCGGGAGTTCGGCCCGCGGGCGTTGGCTCGCCTCTGTGCTATGGGAAAAGGAGGGAAAACCAGTGATATTCGGCAAGTACATCAACCGCTATTACCTGCGCCACGCGCCCGCGCTGCTGCTGGGCATCCTTGCGCTGCTGATGGTGGACTATATCCAGCTGCTTGTGCCGCAGCTCTATCGTCTGGTCATCAACGGCGTCAACCTTGGACAGGTGGTGGTGAGGGGCGAGACAATGCCTTTCACGAAAGAGGTGCTGTTCCAGCACATCTGCCTGCCCATGATATGGATCGTGCTGTTCATGGTGGTGGGGCGCTTTTTGTGGCGCATCTGCTTCTTCGGCACCAGCATCCGGGTGCAGGCGGATCTGCGGGAGAAGATGTTCGACCACAGCCGCCGTCTGTCCCAGCAGTACTATCAGGTGAACAAGGTCGGCAACCTCATGAGCCTCTACACCAACGACCTCGACACCATCCAGGAGTGCTTCGGCGACGGCATCCTGATGTTCTTTGACGCATTGGTGCTGGGTCTGCTGGCCCTCTACCGGATGTGGTGCATGGACAGACGCATGACCATGCTGGCCCTCATCCCGGCAGCGTTCATGTTTGCCATCGGCACCGTGATGGGCAAGACCATGACCAAAACGTGGGAGAAGCGCCAGCAGGCGTTCTCTGACCTGTCCGACTTTGCGCAGGAGAACTTCTCCGGCATCGCGGTCATCAAGGCGTTTGTCAAGGAGCTCAAAGAGCTCATCGCTTTCCGCAAACTCAACAAAGACAACGAAGAGGTCAACGTAAAGTATACCCGCATCTCGGTATTGCTCGAAGTAATGGTGACGTTCTTCGTGGAGTCGGTCATCTGCGTCATCCTCGGCTACGGCGGCTATCTTGTCTACAAGGGCGATTTCAATGCGGGCCAGCTGGTGGAGTACATCGGCTATTTCGAGGCGATCGTCTGGCCCATCATGGCGATCTCAATGCTCATCGAAAAGACCTCCCGCGGTAATGCCTCCCTCAACCGTATCACCGAGCTGCTGGATGCACCCATTGATGTGGCCGACCGCGCCGGTGTGCCGGACCTCGAAAACCCCAAGGGCGGCATTGAGTTCCGCGATTTGACCTTCCGCTACCCGGACGGCGAGTTCGATGTGCTGAAAAACATCTCCTTCACGATCCAGCCCGGCGAGAGCGTGGGCATCGTGGGCAAGACCGGCGCAGGCAAGACGGCGTTGGTCGATTTGCTCCTGCGCACTTATAACGTCCCCGACGGCACCCTTTTCGTGGACGGGAAGGACGTCAACGGCGTCTCCATCCACTCGGTGCGGCAGGCGTGTGCCTATGTCCCGCAGGAGAACTTCCTCTTCTCGGATACCATCGCCCACAACATCGCCTTTGGCGTGGATGACGCCACCCCCGAGGACATTGAACGGGCGGCCAGCCTTGCTGACGTCCGGGACAACATTGTGGACTTCAAGGATGGCTACGAGACGGTCCTGGGCGAGCGCGGCGTCACCGTCTCGGGCGGTCAGAAGCAGCGCATCTCCATCGCCCGCGCCCTGCTGAAAGATGCGCCCATCCTGATCCTCGACGACTCGGTTTCGGCGGTGGATGCCAAGACGGAAAAAATCATCCTCGACAACCTGAAAAAGAGCCGTGCAGGCAAGACCACTCTGCTCATAGCGCACCGCATCTCGACGGTGGAGGGACTGGATAAGATCATCTTCCTCGAAGACGGCAGAGTGGAGGCCGTCGGCCCTCACGACCGGCTCTATGCATCCTGCCCGGAGTACCACAAGATGGTCGATTTGCAGAAGCTTGAAGACGAAGTGGGAGGTGGCAACGCATGATGAGTCTGAATCCGCTTCTTCTCGTAGGCGGTGTCATCGGCACCGTGTCGGTGCTGCTGCTCATCGCCTACGCCTGCGTCAAAGACAAGAAAACGGCTATGGGCTTCGAGCGCAGCATGGCCGACGGCGAGATCCTGCGCCGCCTCTTCGGCTACGCCAAGCCCTACCTCAGGCAGTTCGTCGTCGTGGGCTTTCTCGTCCTCTTCTCCATCTCCTACGACATCGCGTCGCCCCTCATCGTGGGCTACATCGAAGAGCTTGTGGTGGGCGATTTCGAACTGAAAAGCCTCTATGTCAGTGTGGCCGTGTACGCGGGTGTGCTGGTCTTCTCGATGGCCAGCACCTATTTGCAGGCCGTCATTCTGCAGCGTGTGGGCCAGCGCATCATCTCCGATTTGCGTGAAGACCTCTTCACCCACATTGAAAGCCTCTCCCACGGCCAGCTGAACGACATCCCGGTGGGCAAGCTCGTCACCCGCGTGACCAACGACACCAACGCCATCTCGATGATGTTCACGAACCTCTTCGTCAACCTCACCAAGAATGCCTTCGTCATTTTGGGCATTCTGGTGGCGATGCTCTTCCTGAACTACGAGCTGACCCTGATGGTGCTTTGCTTCGTACCCTTCATCCTCCTGTTCACGGTCATCTTCCGCAAGTTCTCTCGCCGCGCTTACCGCAAGGTCAAGGACGCGACCACCGACATCAACACCTACCTCTCCGAGAATCTCTCCGGCATCAAAGTTACCCAAATCTTTGGCCGCGAGGACGAGAAGATGGAGGAGTTCCGCCAGAAGAGCCAGACCCTCGCCAAGGCCACGCAGGAGCAGATCTTCGTCTTCGGCGTCTTCCGTCCGCTGGTGTATATGCTGTATATCAGCTCGATCCTCTGCCTGTTCTATCTTGGCGGCATGGGCCATCTGAACCATGTCACCTTCCTCGGGCAGACCATTTCCAGCGGCACCATCGTTACCTTTTATATGTATATCTCCAAGTTCTTCACCCCCATCCAGAACCTCGCCGAGCAATTCAACTGGCTGCAGTCGGCGCTGGCGTCGTCGGAGAAGGTCTTCTCCATCATGGACATCCAGCCCCAGATGGTGGACGCCCCCGACGCCGTTGAGCTGGACGAAGTGAAGGGCGACATCGAGTTCCGGGATGTCTGGTTCAGCTATATCCCCGGCGAGTGGGTGCTGCAGGGCGTTTCCTTCCATGTGGAGCCCCGCCAGACCGTGGCCTTCGTCGGCTCTACCGGCTCGGGCAAGAGCACCATCCTCTCCCTCATCTGCCGCAACTACGAGTTCCAGAAGGGACAGATTTTGATCGACGGCATCGACATCCGCAAAATCAAGATCTCCTCCCTCCGCCGTCACTTCGGCCAGATGCTGCAGGACGTCTTCCTCTTCTCGGGTACTATCCGGAGCAACATCGTCCTGCGGGAGGAGAACATTCCGGACGAAGAAATCATGAAGGTCTGCCGGTACGTCAATGCCGACCACTTCATCAACAAGCTCGAGCACGGCCTCGACGAAGAAGTCCGGGAGCGCGGCAATAACTTCTCGGCGGGCCAGCGCCAGCTGCTCAGCTTTGCCCGCACCATCCTGCATAAGCCCAGCGTCATGATTCTGGACGAGGCCACCGCCAACATCGACACCGAGACGGAGCTTCTGATCCAGGATTCGCTGGAAAAGATGCGCAGCGTCGGCACCATGCTCATCGTGGCACACCGCCTCTCCACCATCCAGCACGCAGATAACATCATCGTGTTGTCGCGCGGCAAGATCTTGGAGCAGGGGACTCACCAGCAGCTTCTCGCCGCACATGGCCGGTATTATCAGCTGTACACGCTGCAATACCACAAAGAACAAATGGATAAACAGTAAAGCAAAAGCAGGTGCATCGCATGATGCACCTGCTTTTTTGCATAGGCTCAATATTGATACGGCACGATGTCCGGCTGGTCGGGGCGGTGCTCGCCGATGATTTTTTCCATCCAAATCATGTCGTACCAGCGCCCGAACTTATAGCCGCAGTTGTGGAAGGTACCGGCCAGTGTGAAGCCCAGATGTTCGTGGAACTGGGCGCTGTTTTTGGTGAGGTATTCGTCCTCCACCAGCGGGTAGCCGATGCAGGCGTAGAGGTTGAGGACACCCATGGCCTTGAGCCGGTCGGCCAGCGCCTCATAGAGGACGCGGCCCATACCGCCGCGCCTGGCGTCGTGGTCGAGGTAGATGGTCAGCTCTGCGGCCCAGTCGTAGGCGGCACGTCCCACAAAAGCGTGGGCATAGGCGTAGCCCTCGATGCGGCCATCCCGCTCGATGACGAGGTAGGGGTACTTCTGCATGATGGCCCGCATCCGGCCCTCGAACTCGGCAAGCGACGGCACATCGTACTCAAAAGTGATGACCGTGTGCTCGATGTAGTAGGCGTAGATTTCCAGAATGCGGGGTGCGTCGGCCAATGTGGCGTTACGGATGGTAATATCGGACATGGTTTTTACTCCTCAGAACATCGTAATGATAAGCGCACACAGCGGCAGAAACACGATGCTGAGCAGGGTGGTCAGCACGACGCTGCCGGCGGCAAACTGCTCATCGTGGTGGAACTGGACGGCGAACACCGAGGTGATGGATGCAGCCGGGCAGCATTCCAGCAGCACGATGACCTGCGTGACCATGCCGTAGCGGAAGAGCCCCAGCGCGGCGAAAGCTGCGATGGTCAGCACCGGAATGAAAAGCATTCGGACCACGGTGAGCTTCCAGATGTGCTGATCGGTGAGGGTGCGGTGCAGGTCGCCCGAGGCGATGAGCATACCGGTGATGAGCATGGAGAGGGGAGTGTTCATGTCGCCCAGAAGTTCCATGGGCTGGACGATGAGGTCGGGCAGCGGGATCTGGAGCAGGTAGATGGCAAGACCCACGACGATGGCGTAGATGGCCGGGCAGTGCAGCAGGCTCTGGGCGACCTTTTTGGGGTCGGAGCTGCCGCTGACCATGCTGTAGCCCACCGTCCAGAGCAGAAGATTGAACATGGTAAAGAAGGCGCTGGCATAAAGCAGGCCCTCGGAGCCGAAGAGAGCCGAAATGAGGGGCAGGCCCATATAGCCCGCATTGGAGAAAACACAGGCGAACCGGAAGATGGGCGTCCGGCTGTCCCTGCTGCGGGCCGTGAACAACAGGGTGATGATGAGTCCCAGCAGGATGGACAGGGTGCTCAGGGCGAACGCGGCCATGAGGTTGTGCAGAATTTCTGCGCTGAACTCCATGCGGTAGGAGTTGATGATCATGGCCGGGACGACAAGGTTGACCAGAAGGTTCGAGAGAGTCTGTTTGCCCTCGGGGCGGAGCAGGCCGGTCTTGGCACCAAGAGCCCCCAGCCCTATGAGGATGAACAGTTCCGCCACCTGCTGGGCGGTGATGACAGCAAGGTCCATAATAAGATCCCCTCCTTACAGGATGACGTTCTTGATGAGCAGCGAAACACTGCCGTCCTCGGCGTGGAGAAATTCCACCGCAGAATCCTCAGAGAGGATCTCGGTAGGGATCTTTACCTCGATGCCGCTGGCGGTGTGGATGCTGCGGCTCTCCATCCGGCGGATGCGGGCGGGGGAGACAGTGACGGGCTGCTGGGCCTGCGTCGGCTCGAGGACGTCGCTTTTCTCCACATAGTCGTCGAAGGGGACAGCCGCCAGCGGGTATTCCTCAGCAAGCTGCCGGCGCACCTGCTCGACCGTCACCTTGTTGTCGTTGTCAGCGGCCTGATTGGCAATGAGCATGGCCACCTGTGCCTCCACATGGGGCTCGTCCTGATAGTTCTCCTGCACGGCCTGGACGGCGGCGTCCTGAATGGCCTGCAGCTTTTTCTTTTCCGGCTCGGCGGTGGTGTACTGGAAAACGACGGTGGAAAGATAAAACTCCTTGTGGCCGTCGATGTCGAACTTTTTCTCCAGCAGCTTCATGGAGTAGTCGGTCAGGTCCACCAGTGCGCCTTCCTCCACCTTGCCGCTCTGGGTAGGCAGGCAGGCCCGCTGCTGGATGATGGAGTTGACCGGCGCACCGTCTACGCTCTCGGTGTAGTGGGTGTAGCCGTTTTTATAGTTGAGCTTGAGGATGCCCAGCCACGGCTGGCCGTCCCGGGTGAAGTCCACCACAGCGAGGTCGGCCCCCGGAATGGTGGTATGAGCGTGCATATAGTCGAACAGCACGCCCGCGATGCGGCAGGACAGGTCGATAAAGTCCTTGTTCTGTTCCAGCTCGTACCGAAATGCCGAGTCCGGCAGGGGGCGGCACTGGCGGATGTCGTCGCTGGCAAGCAGCTTTTCGATGTGGTATTGCAGATAGGCCGTCTTTTCGGCTGTCATCTCCATGCAGCTGCCGCTGAGCACGGGGGCATCCAGCGTGGTATCCAGAACGTGGAGAATGGCCTGATGTACGATGATCTCCATATGTGAACCTCTTTTTTGTATACAAGAAATCTCAAATCACCTGTCAGTATAACACAACCCGGCCCAAAAGGCGAGAATGACTTGAAGCTCTGTGGCAGAAATGTTATACTTGGCCCAGAAACACCTATTATATAGGGCAAAAGAAGGGAGACTCCGGTATGGAATTTCGGGAAAAGCCGATGCAGAACCTCATCCGCATCAAGGAGAAGGAGATCTGCAAGAATGTGCAGGCGCTTTTGCTGGACGGCGAAAGCATCGTGGGCGCATACAAGACGGTGCGCGATCAGGCCGTTTTTACGAGCCACCGCATTTTCATTGTGGATATGCAGGGCGTTACCGGCACCCGGCAGGAGATCTTCGTCCTGCCCTACCGGAAGATCGTCCACTTCGGCATCCAGACGGCAGGCTTCGGCGACCCATTGCAGACTTCGGAACTGACGGTCTGCTACGCCGACGAGCACGAGATGAAGTTCGGCTTCATCGGGCAGGAAGAGCTGCTGGCTGTGGCGCAGGCCATCAGCCGGTGCATCCTGTAAAATAAAAATGCAACAAAACGGGACAGCCCCGCTCTGAGATGTGCCAGAGCGGGGCTGTCCCGTTTTGCTGTGATGATGAATAATGAAGAATAGATGATGGCGTTTTCAGCAGGCGCGGCCAGCCTCGAGCATATAGCGCAGGAAGCCGGTGACATCAGCGGGGTCGCTCACACTGATGCTGAAGCCCTTCTTGGGAGCGTCCAGGGTCTGGAAGATGGCGGAAGCCTCGTTGTCCTTCTTAAGGTCGCAGGTGGAGCCATTGTCCAGGTGCAGGATGACGCTGCCGCGGCTTGCGGCGACCTGTTTCATGAAGCGGTTTTTATCAAAATATTCGATGCGAAGCATAATAAATACCTCCGTGTTCGGTAAAGTGTGTAAGGCTTTTGCAAAAGCCTTGTGGGTCGGGGTGCAGGCGGCATCGCGGCCTTGGAGCTGTGGGACAGTGTACACAGACCCTTGGAAGCAAAGCTTCGTTGTGGGTTGTATCTGCCCCGTTTCAGTGTTATACTGAGCTTATCAGCTCCGATGAAATAATACCACGAAACCGGCACAGATGATAGAACAAAAACACATTCTTTGTACAACAAAATCGGCTTTGATAAAAAATCTTCAATGTATTGGGGAAAGGAATTGGCGAATATGGCACTAAATATCAGCTCCAACATCGTCGCCAGCGAAAAGGGCAGGGAACTTGTGCAGCACGGCAGCGCGCTGTTTCCCATCGCCTGCTATGCCGAGGATCTGTCCAGCTATTCGGTGGCGTGGCACTGGCACGAAGAGTTTGAATATGTGCTCTGCACGAAGGGACCGCTCCATGTGGACGTCAACAAGACCCGCCTCACCTTGCAGACCGGGCAGGGAGTGTTCATCAACTCGGGCGTCCTCCACGCGGTGGAGCAGGCACCGGAAGGCACGGCCCTGCTCCACTCGGGCGTGTTCCATCCGCGCCTTGTGGGCGGTATGGATACCATCTTCTGGCAGAAGCTCATCCGCCCTATGACCCAGCCCGACGCCCCGCCATTTTTCCTTCTGGATGCCTTGGTGCCGTGGCAGAAACAGGTGCTGGACTGTCTGCACGAGAGCTGGAAGGCTGTGTCGGACGAACCCTTCGACTACGAGAACCGGGTGCGCTACTACCTCTCTCTGGCCCTGCGGCTGCTGAGCACCCAGTGCGTGGGCGGGCGGACGAAAGTCTCCCAGCAGGAGCAGATCGCCTCCGAGCGGATGAAGCAGATGCTCCGCTTCGTGGAGGAACACTACGCAGAAGAGTTGACAGTCCAGCTCATCGCGGGCAGCGTGGCCCTCAGCGAGAGCGCCTGTCTGCGCAGTTTCAGGCAGATGCTGGGCATCACGCCCATCCAGTACGTCAAGCAGTACCGGGTGGAAAAGGCCGCTGATCTGCTTCGCTCCACCCGGCTCAAGACCGGCGAGATCGGCGCGGAGTGCGGCTTCACCGATAGCAGCTACTTTATCAAGATCTTCCGGGAGATAAAACACTGTACTCCCAAAGAATACCGTATGAAATTTTGTTGAGATGTAAGAAAAAGAGAAATCTATCTCCATGCAGCGTGCATTGACGTCCGGCCCCATCACCGGCAGCATCCTGCTGGGCCTCTGCATGGGCAGCGGCGCGGCCATCTCGATGCAGTACGGCAGTGGTGAGTACGATAAAATGCGCCAGAGCGTCTTCCAGTCCTTCGCCCTCATTGCGGGCTGGGCGCTGGCGGACGCCATCGGCATCGGCTACTATCTGGTGAAACATAGAAAGGAGACGCTGTGAAAATCGAGCACATCGCCCTGTACGTCAACGACCTCGAGGCTGCAAAGGACTTCTTTGTGCGCTATTTTGACGCCGTGCCGAATGCGGGCTACCACAACCCGAGGACGGACTTCCGCTCCTACTTTCTCACTTTCACGGACGGCGCACGCCTGGAGCTGATGAACAAACCCGGGATGTCCGACGAGCCGAAGCCTGCCGCCCGCACCGGATACGCGCACATCGCGTTCAGCGTCGGCAGTCAGGAGAAGGTGGATGCGCTGACGGCCCACCTCAAGGCCGACGGCTGCGAAGTCCTCAGCGGCCCCCGCACCACCGGAGACGGCTATTATGAAAGTTGTGTCCTTGCGGTGGAAGGAAATCAAATCGAGATAACGGTGTAACACAAAAGAGCAGAGCCTGCGGTGAAAACCCGCAAGTCTCTGCTCTTTTTGTTATGGATCTATCAGCCCGGCAGAACCACGATGCCCGCCGCAGCAAGTGAGATGATGAGATACATATTTTCTGGGCCGAATATAGCACAGGGGCCGGGAAAAACTACAAAAAGCCCGAAATACACGACGAAAATATTGTATTGGTTGCGCAACGACCTGTGAAAGAAATGAGAAAACTAAAACTTTTTAGATAAAACTATTGACAATGGTGGCCTCGCGAGTATAATTGCCTTATCAAATCGTTCAAAACATTTAACTAAATGACGTGAACTGATTTGCCCGAACAAGATACGATAGTACAACACACATACACAAGATAAAAGGAGAAAATCACCATGACTTTTGAGGATATGAAGAAAATCGTCGTTGACACCCTGAACTGCGAGGAAGAGAAGGTCACGATGGAGGCCAGCCTGACCGAGGATCTCGAGGCTGACAGCCTGGACGCTGTGGAGCTGAACATGGCTCTGGAGGACGCTTTCGGCGTCTCCATCCCCGACGAGGAGCTGGCCAACATGAAGACCGTCGGCGACATCTTCAACTACCTGACTGCACACGCTGAGGCATAACGATGAACGACATTAGAGACTTGTTCCCGGGCCGGATGCGGGAGCGCGCCTTCCAGCTCAAAGCCCGGCGGGACACCGGTGTGGCGTGGCATGAGCCGCAGTTTGTGGAATGCAAGCAGTGCGGCCGCCGTGCCACCCGCCAGATCTGGGCCAAGAGCCTCTTCGTCTGCCCCAACTGCGGCAATCACCAGCCCATCGGTGCGTACTACCGCCTGAGCCTAGTGCTGGACAGCGGCAGTTTCCGGGAGCTGGATGCAGAGCTGGCCCCGCAGGACGTGCTGGGTTTCCCGGGCTATCCCGAAAAGCTCAGCGCCCAGACCCAGAAGACGGGCCTCAGCGAGGCTGCTGTCGCGGCAGTGGGCCGCATCGGCGGCGTGTCGGTGGTGGCTGCTGTGCTGGACAGCCGCTTCTTTATGGGCAGCATGAGCACGGCCGTGGGCGAGAAGATCACCCGCGCCATCGAGTACGCGGCGGCGAAAAAACTGCCGCTGGTCATCTTTTCGGCCAGCGGTGGCGCCCGGATGCAGGAAGGCATTTTCAGCCTGATGCAGATGGCCAAGACCAGCGCCGCCATCGAGCGCTTTTCGGCCAAGGGCGGGCTGTACATCAGTGTGTTGACCCATCCCACTACCGGTGGCGTTACCGCCAGCTTTGCCAGCCTTGGCGACATCATGCTGGCCGAGCCGGGCGCACTCATCGGTTTTGCAGGCCCTCGCGTCATCGAGCAGACCATCGGCGAGCGCCTGCCCGAGGGCTTCCAGCGCAGCGAGTTCCAGCTGGAACACGGCTTTGTAGACAAGGTCGTACCCCGCAGTGAGCTCCGCGCCACCCTCATCCAGCTGCTGCAGCTCCACGCAGGCGGGAGGAAAACAGAATGATAAAAGAACTTCTGGAGCAGCTTGCTCCTTTGGACGCCCAGATCGCTGCCCTGCGTGGCGGCGCACAGGACGAGGAGAGCCAGATGGCCGCTATCACGGCCCACGCTTCCGAGCTGGCCGAACTGGCTGTGGAGGAAGATGAAATCCTCCGCTGCTGCGGCCCGCTGACCGCTGAGGATCGGGTCTTTCTGGCACGCCACCCGGAGCGCCCCCATATCGACGAGACCATCAATGCTCTGTTTACCGATTTCTTTGAGCAGTGCGGCGATCGTCAGTGCCGGGAAGACAGCGCCATTCTGGGCGGCATCGCCCGCTTCCACGGGATGCCTGTGACCGTCATCGGCCACCGCAAAGGTTCCACACTGGAAGAGAACATGGCCTGCAACTTCGGTATGCCGGGACCGGAGGGCTATCGCAAGGCCCTCCGTCTCATGAAGCAAGCCGAAAAGTTTGGCCGCCCCATCATCACCTTCATCGACACGCCGGGCGCATACCCCGGCAAAGAGGCTGAAGAGCGGGGACAGGGCGAGGCTATTGCCCGAAACCTGATGGAGATGAGCGGTCTGACGGTTCCCGTCATCGCTGTCGTCACCGGCGAGGGCTCTTCCGGCGGCGCACTGGCACTGGGTGTGGCAAACCACATCCTCATGCTGGAAAATGCAGTCTACTCGGTGCTCAGTCCTGAAGGTTTCGCCAGCATCCTGTGGAAGGATTCCTCCCGCAGCGGCGAAGCCTGCGAGATCATGAAGCTGACAGCACAGGACCTCTACAAGGACGGCATCGTCGAGGAGATCATCCCGGAGCCTGTTGGCGGCGCACAGCGCAGCCACGCGGCCCTGTTTGCCGCCATGGATACGGCCCTGAAAAACCACCTCACCGCCCTCTGCAAGATGAGCGGCAAGGCACTGGCCGACCAGCGGTACAAAAAATTTCGTCAGATCGGAGAAGCGAAACGAGCATGAACGGTTTGCAGTTGATCGCCACCGGCGGAGCTCTGCCCGGCCGCACGGTCACCAATGAAGAGTTGAGCCGCACCGTGGACACCAGCGACGAGTGGATCACCACCCGCACCGGCATCCGCGCCCGCCACTGGTGTACGGAGGAAGAATCCGCCGCCACGCTGGCCATCGCGGCGGCAAAGCAGGCGCTGGAGCGCAGTGGTCTTTCGCCGCAGGATATTGCCTGCTGTGTCTGCGCTACCCTTTCGGCACCTGACGCCACCCCAAGTGTGGCCTGTCAGGTGCAGCGGGCGCTGAGTCTGCCCGAAAACCGCCCCGCGCTGGATGTCAACGCCGCCTGCTCGGGCTTCATCTACGGCACAGCCGTGGCCCGCGGCCTGATGGCGACGCTGGGTGGACGGTACGCCCTCGTGGTGGGCTGCGAAGCGCTGTCCCGCCTGATGGACCAGACCGACCGCTCCACCTGTGTGCTCTTTGGCGACGGTGCGGGCGCAGCGATTTTTGAACTGTGCGACGTACCGTTTGCGATCACGCTGGGCGCACGGGGCGACGAGGCTATCCACGCAGGAGGCCCCTGCCGCACCGGTTCGGCCCCCATCAGCATGGACGGGCGTGCCGTCTTCCGCTTTGCGGTGGACGCACTGCCCCGCTGTCTGCACGCGGTGCTGGACGAGACGCAGCTGGCGCTGGACGATGTGGACTGGGTGGTCTGCCATCAGGCCAACAGCCGTATCATCGACCACTGTGTGAAAGCGCTCCACGCCGACGCCGCAAAGTTCTACAAGAACATGGACCGCCACGGCAACACCAGCGCGGCCAGCATCCCGGTGGCCCTCAACGAGATGGCCGAAGCCGGTCTGCTCAAAGCCGGGCAGAAGGTATCCTGCATCGGCTTCGGCGGCGGATTGACCTGGGGCGGGATGCTGGTTACGTACAGCCCTCTCAGTCATGGCTGACGCCATGCCAGCTCTCCCAAAGGGAGAGCGCTCTAAAGTAAAACCTATAAATAGGACGATTTACATGAAATTACTCAACGAGATATTAGGCACGAAATACCCCATCATTCAGGGCGGAATGGCCAACATCGCCACCGGCGAGTTTGCCGCCGCCTGCTCCAATGCCGGTGCGCTGGGTCTTATCGGCGCAGGCGGCATGAACGCTGAGACGCTGCGGGAGAACATCCGCCGCTGCAAGGCGCTCACCGACAAGCCTTTCGGCGTCAACATCATGCTGATGCACCCCCAGGCCGACGAGTTTGCCAAAATCGTCGTGGAAGAGGGCGTCAAGGTCGTCACCACCGGCGCAGGCAACCCCGGCAAGTACATCCCCATGTGGAAGGAAGCCGGTATCAAGGTCATCCCCGTGGTGGCAGCGGCCGTTCTGGCCAAGCACCTTGCCCCTCTGGGCGTGGATGCCGTCATCGCCGAAGGCACCGAGAGCGGCGGCCATGTGGGCGAGATGACCACCATGGCCCTTGTCCCCCAGGTGGTGGACGCTGTAGATGTCCCTGTCATCGCGGCGGGCGGCATCGCCGATGGCCGCCAGCTGGCGGCAGCCTTCGCACTGGGAGCCTGCGGCGTTCAGGTGGGTACCTGCCTGCTGGTCAGTGAGGAATGCCCCGTCCACGAGAACTACAAGGCCGCGCTTCTGCGCGCCAAGGACAGCGACACCATCGTCACCGGCCGCATCGGCGGCACCCCCGTCCGTGTGCTGAAAAACCGGATGAGCCGCGAGTATGTCCGGCAGGAAAAGGCCGGTGCCGACAAGATGGAGCTGGAAAAATACACGCTGGGCAGTCTGCGGCGCGCCGTCTTTGAGGGCGATACCGCCACAGGCAGTCTGATGGCCGGTCAGGTGGCCGGTATGCTCCACGAGGTGCGGCCTGTGGCTGAGATCCTCGACGAGCTGTGGGAGAGCGGGAGGCAGCGGATGCATTCGCTGAGTGAGTTATGCTGACCCTCGCAGGCAAGACGCTGGCCGTGCCTGTCTTACAGGGCGGCATGGGAGTGGGCGTCTCCCTCGGCGGGCTGGCCGGGGCGGTCGCGGCCTGCGGCGGCATGGGGTGCATTTCCACCGCCGACACAGGCTACCGCGAACCTGATTTTGCCCGCGACCCTTGCGCAGCAAATCTCCGTGCGCTGAAAAAAGAGATCGCCAAAGCGAAAGAGATCGCAGGCGGCGCGGGACTGGTGGCTATCAACGCGATGGTCGCCACCCAGAACTACGCCGACGCCGTCCGCACTGCTGTGGAGGCAGGTGTGGATGCCATCGTATCGGGTGCGGGCCTCCCGCTGGAGCTGCCCGGCCT
The DNA here is from genome assembly GCF_017377665.1 of Faecalibacterium sp. Marseille-P9590. NCBI lineage: Bacteria > Bacillati > Bacillota > Clostridia > Eubacteriales > Oscillospiraceae > Faecalibacterium > Faecalibacterium sp. Marseille-P9590. The sequence continues at coordinate 32,797 of NZ_JAFREF010000017.1, read as the reverse complement.
GGTGGAAAAAGCTGATGTTGCGCTGGCACCCATCGTGTCCAGCGGACGTGCTGCAAAGCTCATCCTCCGTCGGTGGGCAAAAGCCTTCAACCGCACCGCCGACTTCGTGGTCATCGAGGGCTGCAAGGCCGGCGGGCACCTGGGCTTTTCGGAAGAAGAGCTTCTGGCCGGAAAATGCCAGACCCTCGACGAGATCCTGCCCGAAGTGCTGGCCGAGGTGAAGCCTTTCGAGGCTCAGTTCGGCCACGACATCCCGGTCTTCGTGGCCGGAGGTGTCTACACGGGCGAGGACATCGCCCACTATACTAAGATGGGGGCTGCGGGCGCACAGCTCGCCACCCGCTTCATCCCCACCTACGAGTGCGACGCCAGCCAGACCTATAAAGATGTCCTGCTGGCGGCCAAGCCCGAAGATGTGCGCATCATCCACAGCCCTGTGGGAATGCCGGGCCGTGCGCTGGCCACTCCGCTGGTGCAGAAGCTTGAACAGGGCCTGCGCTTCCCGCCGAAGCACTGCGCCCGCTGTCTCAAAGCCTGTGAGCCGGCCAAGGTGCCTTACTGCATCACCCACGCCCTCATCGAGGCCGTGAAGGGCAATGTGGAAGATGGACTCTTCTTCTGCGGGGCCAACGTGGGCCGTCTCGACCGGATGCGCAGTGTCCGGGAGCTGATGGATGAACTGATGGATGATTGGAGGAAACACCAATGAAGCTTGCCATTCTGTATGCCGGTCAGGGCTCTCAGCACCCCGGCATGGGCAAAGACCTTTACGAGAGATACCCCGCGTTCCGGGAGGCGTTCAACGCCGCAGACCTTGACTTTAATTTGGAGAGCGTCTGCTTCGACGACCCGGAAGGCGTTTTGAATCTGACTCAGTACACCCAGCCCTGCATGGTGGCCTTCGCCGCCGGTGTCACGGCTGTCCTGAAGGAAAACGGCGTCAAGGCCGACTATCTGGCCGGTCTGTCGCTGGGCGAATACTCCGCGCTGGAAGCCGCCGGTGTCTTCACGGCCAAGCAGGCTGTGGAGCTGGCTGCCTTCCGTGGCAAAGCCATGGCCGACGCCGCCAAGGGCATCGAGTGCGGCATGACCGCTGTGATGAACCTTGACCGCGATGCACTGGCAAAGTGCTGCGAAGAGGCGTCCGCTCTGGGCTGTGTCCAGATCTGCAATTACAACTGCCCGGGCCAGCTGGTCATCGGCGGCGAAAAAGCCGCCGTGGAAAAGGCCGCTGAGCTGGCAAAAGCCGCAGGCGCACGCCGCTGCATCCCGCTGAAGGTCAGCGGTCCCTTCCACACCAAGCTGATGCACCCCGCCGGTGACGCGCTGGCAAAGCGCTTTGCGTCTGAGCATTTCGGCGAGATGGAGACGCCTGTCCTCTTCAACTGCCTCGGCCACGAAAAGGCAGACAGCGACAGCATCCCCGCTCTGCTGGAAAAGCAGGTGCAGAGCAGCGTCTACATGGAAGATACCCTCCGCCGTCTGGGCGAGCTGGGCGTCACCGACATTCTCGAAGTCGGCCCGGGCAAGGCCCTGAGCGGCTTCGTGAAAAAGACGCTGGGCGCAGACGTCCACTGCACCGCTGTCGAGACGGCAGAAGAGCTGGAAGCTTTCCTCACCAGCTGGAAGGAGGCACAGGCATGAGCGAAGAAAAGCTGACCCGTGCCGCCGTCGTCACCGGCGGAAGCCGGGGCATCGGCCGGGCTGTCTGTGTTGCGCTGGCAAAGCAGGGCTGCAATGTGGTGGTCAACTACTGCCACGGTGAGGCCGCTGCCGCCGAGACTGCCGCACTGTGCAAAGAGCTTGGCGTCGAGGCCGTCACCGTGCAGGCCGACGTCTCCACTGCCGAGGGCTGCAAGAAGCTGTTCGAAGAAGCAGTGAATGCCTTTGGCCGCGTGGATATTCTCGTCAACAACGCAGGCGTCACCCGCGACAACCTCATCCTCCGCCTTTCCGAGGAAGATTTTGACACCGTCCTGAACGCCAACCTCAAGGGTGCGTTCCTCTGCTGCAAGGAGGCCGCACGCCGGATGGTGCGCCAGCGCTATGGCCGCATCGTCAACCTGAGCAGCGTGGTGGGTCTGCGGGGCAACGCAGGCCAGACAAACTATTCCGCCAGCAAGGCGGGCCTCATCGGCCTGACCAAGAGCCTCGCCAAGGAGCTGGCCAGCCGGAACGTCACCGTCAACGCGGTGGCTCCCGGCTTCATCGCCACGGATATGACCGCCGCTCTGCCGGAGGCTGTCCGCACCGAGATGTGCAAGACCATCCCGGAGGGACGCGCCGGCCAGCCGGAGGACGTGGCAAACGCGGTGGCTTTCTTCGCCGCCGAACAAAGCAGCTATCTCACCGGGCAGGTGCTCTGTGTGGACGGCGGCATGGCAATGTAAAAAGGAGCTTTTTCTATGGAAAAACGCAGAGTCGTCATCACCGGTCTTGGCACCGTGAACCCTCTTGGAAATAACACCGCCGACAGCTGGGCCGCAGCCCGCGCAGGCAAGTGCGGCATCGGCCCCATCACCCAGTTCGACGCCAGCGAGTTCAAGTGCAAGCTGGCAGGCGAGGTCAAGGGCTTCGACCCCGAGACCGTCGTGGACAAAAAGGAAGCCCGCAAGATGGCCCGCTTCACCCTGCTGGCGCTGGGCGCTGCCGCTGAGGCCATCCAGGACAGCGGCATCGACTGCGAAGCCGAGGCCGAGAACATCGGCGTCATCGTGTCCAGCGGCATCGGCGGTCTGCCCACCATCGAGGAGCAGCACAGCCGCGGCGAGGAAAAGGGCATGGAGAAGGTCAGCCCCTACTTCGTCCCCATGGCTATCGCCAACATGGCGGCAGCACAGATCGCCATCCGCTTCGGCCTCAAGGGGATGTGTACCTGCCCGGTGACGGCCTGCGCAGGCGGCACCAACGCTGTGGGCGATGCTTTCCACCGCATCCGCGACGGCTACGAGCCGGTCATGGTCTGCGGCGGTGCCGAGAGCTGCATCAGCCCGCTGGGCATTGGCGGCTTTACCAGCATGAAGGCTCTCTCCACTGCTACGGACCCTGATGCGGCCAGCCTGCCCTTCGACGCACGGCGCGGCGGCTTTGTGATGGGCGAGGGCAGCGGTGTGCTGGTGCTGGAAGAGCTGGAGCACGCCAAGGCCCGCGGCGCACACATCTATGCCGAAGTCGTGGGCTACGGCGCCAACTGCGACGCCTATCACTTCACAGCTCCCGCACCCGGCGGCGCAGGTGCCATTGGCTGCATGAAGCTGACTCTCAAGGACGGCGGCATTGCCCCCGAGCAGATCGACCACATCAACGCCCACGGCACCGGCACCCACATGAACGACAGCTGCGAAACTGCCGCCATCCACGCCGTCTTCGGCGACCACGCCAAGGATATCGCCGTCGTCAGCACCAAGAGCATGACCGGCCATCTGCTGGGCGGCGCAGGCGGCATCGAGGCCGTGTTCACCGCCCTGGCCCTCCGCGACCAGTTCGCGCCGCCCACCATCCACTACGAGCAGCCCGACCCGGAGTGCGATTTGGACTATGTGCCGAATGTGGGCCGTGAGATGAAGATGGAGTACGCTCTGAGCAACAGCCTGGGCTTCGGCGGACACAACGCCTGCCTGGCCTTCAAGAAGTGGGAGGGCTGAGCGATGGCAGAACCCCGCACCGTGCGTGAAAACGCAAACAGCCTGACCAGCGAGGACATCGCGGCCATCCTGCCCCACCGGTATCCCTTCGCCCTCGTGGACCGCATTCTGGACTACGAGCCGGGTCAGTGGGCCATTGGCCGCAAGTGCGTCACCCGCAACGAAGAATTCTTCTGCGGCCACTTCCCGGGCCAGCCGGTCATGCCCGGCGTCCTGATTCTCGAAGCACTGGCCCAGACCGGCGCTGTCGCGGCCCTGAGCCTGCCTGAGAACAAGGGTAAGCTGGCCCTCTTCGGAGGCATCAAGAACGCCCGCTTCCGCAAGCAGGTCACCCCCGGCGACGTGCTCACCCTTCACTGTGAGCTGGTCGAGCAGCGCGGCCCGGTGGGCATCGGCAAAGCGTCCGCCTATGTGGACGGCAAGTGCGCCGCCACCGCAGAGCTGACCTTCGTATTAACGTAAAAAAGCATAAAAACAGAGAGGATAGTCATTCCTGAACTATCCTCTCTGTTTTTATGCTTTTTATTTTGATTTGGTGGCATACGTCACATCCAGCACGGGGCCGAAGGGGTCGAAGACGAGGCCCTCGATGCCGTTGGCCACCAGCAGCCGCTTCTGCTGGGTGAAGAGTGGCACGGCAACAGCCTGTTCGAGGAGCTGGCGCTCACAGGCGGCCAGCAGAGAGCAGCGGGTGCTGCCGGTGGCTGTGGCGCTGGCCGAGAGCTGGGTGGTGTAAAGGGCGTCGCTGTAGCCGGTCAGCCCGCCGCCGGTGGGGGAGAACTGGGCCAGCGCGGTGTAGACACTGCCGCCTTCGGCTTGCACAGGGGCGAGGGCGATGGTGTAGCTGCCGTTTTCGAGCCGCTTCTGGAACTCTTCCGGCTCCACCTCTTCAACCGAGAAGAAGAGCGAAAACTCCTTCTGCCATGCGCTGTTGATGAGCTCGGCGGTGTCACTGAGGCCGCTGCCGGAAGGCAGCAGCAGGGAGACGCGGCCAAAGTCGGAGGGGGAGACGCCGCCGTCGCGGGCGGCGATGTAAAGTGCGCGGGGGTCGCCGAAGGCCGGGCGGACATCGCCCGCCGTCTGCCGGTAGTCGATGCCGTCCACAGTCAGGCCGTCGGGGATGAGGCCCTTTGCCTCTGCGAACAGCCCGCCGCCAGGGACTTCCACTGCCGAAGCGGCTACACTGCCCAGTGCCTGCCGAAGCTCAGTGGAAGCAAAGATGGAGTCGCAGTTGAAGAGCAGCGCCCATGTGGTGTCGGAGTAGGACACGCTCTGCAGCGAGGTGGGGGTACCGCTGTCGTCGAGGGCGGCGGTGCATTTTTCGTTATTGATGAGCTCTTCGGCGGACTGGCCGGAGCTCGTGGTGTTCTCCACGAGGCGCAGGCTGTCGATTTGATTCCCCGAAGCCGCCCGGCGGAGGAAAAGGCCGCTGGACGTCCAGTTATAAAGGTAAAAGTGTCCGCTGGAAAGGGTGGAGGCGCTGGTCAGACCGTAGGTGCCTCGGGTGCTGTCAAAAAACGCTTCGTCGCAGGGCATCGCGCCGGGCAGCGTCAGCTTGGAGAGGAACGTCTCGTCGGGCGAGGAGAGTCGGAACACCAGTTTCAGCGGTTCCGCAGCGGTGACGCCCAGCGCACTGGCGGGCTTCTGACCGGCCAGAACGGCGGCGCTGTTCTCGAGGGCAGAGAACTCCACGGCGTAGGGGGAGTTGGTGCCGGGGAGGAACATCCGCTGGAACGCGAAGACGAAGTCCTCAGCGGTGATGGCGAAGTCGGTGGGATCTCCCTTCGAGGCCGTATAGGTCAGACCGTCCTTCAAATAGAATGTATAGGTGAGCCGGTCGGCAGATACCTCCCACCGCTCACACAATTCCGGCGCGAGGCTGCCGTCCGGTGCGCGGCGGACGAGGCCGCTGTAGAGGTTCTCGCAGGCGATGATGTCCGAGGCGCTGGACGCCACCTGCGGGTCGAGGTTCGCGGGGATGGAGTCCACGAACCAGGTAAAGCTGTTGGAGCCGGAGCCGCAGGCGGTCAGGCTCAGAACAAAAAACGCAGCCAGTAAAGCCGCGACAAAGCGAAGCTGTTTCAAGAAATGCATCCTTTCGGGCCGGTGCGGCCCTGTTTGTCTTAGAAAGTGATAAGAAACACGAAAACTGCACCCGGACAGGCGCAGGAAAATTCTGGTGTTGAGCCGGTGCAATGCTGTTGATGCTGCGCCAAAAATCGAAATCGCTATAAGTGTAACAGAAACAGGCAGAAAAGACAATCGACATTTTGTTGATTTGAGTGGACATTTTGAGCCACGGTTTGTGTTTTTCCGTTGCCAATCGGAAACAAATGGTCTATAATGGGGGACAGCAATGCATTTTCTCCTGCGGCTGTGTGCGGCGGGGGTGCTATGGTAATATACATTTATAGAGGAGGTCCTTTTTTATGCAGAAGGAACAGCAGGAGCTTGCAAACCTCATCAAGGGCAAAAAGGTTGCCTTTATCGGCGCGGGCGTCAGCCATAAGACGCTCATCAAGGAGTTCGTGGAGCTGGGTGCGCACGTCACCCTCTGCGACCAGAAAAAGAGCGTGGAAGATTTCGGCGACTACGCCGCCACCATCAAGGAGCTGGGCATCGATCTGAGCCTCGGCGAGAATTACCTCGACGGTTTCAAGGGGCAGGACATCATCATGCGCACCCCGGGCTTCGTGGGCTATTTCGAGAAGCCTTTGCAGGACGCCATGGCCGCCGGCACCATGGTCACCAGCGAGGTGGAGCTGTTCTTCCAGTTCTGCCCCTGCGAGATCGTGGCCGTGACCGGTTCTGACGGCAAGACCACCACCACCACCCTTATCTCCAAGTTCTACGAGGCCGCAGGCCGCAGGGTGCATCTGGGCGGCAACATCGGCGCAGCCCTGCTGCCCATGCTGCCCGAGGTGAGCCCCGACGACGTGGCCGTGGTGGAGCTGTCCAGCTTCCAGCTCATCAGTATGCACCAGAGCCCCAACATCGCCGTCGTCACCAACGTGACCCCCAACCACCTCGACCACCACAAGGATATGCAGGAGTACATCGACGCCAAGCGGAATATCCTGCTCTACCAGAAGCAGCCCTGCCGCGCTGTCCTCGGCTATGAGAACGAGATCAGCCGCTCCATGCAGAAGGACTGCAAGGGCAAGCAGGTCTGGTTCACCCGCCTGCACGAGACGGACAACGGCGCGTTCCTGCGGGATGACGGGATGCTCTGCATGGCAGAGAACGGCGTCGTGACTCCCTTCCTCGCCCAGAAGGACGTGAAGCTGCGGGGCCTGCACAACATTGAGAACCTGCTGGCCGCTGCCGCCGCCGTCTGGGGCGAGGTGCCTGTGGAGGCCATCCAGCTGGTGGGCAGTAATTTCACCGGCGTGGAGCACCGCATCGAGCCGGTGCGCGTGCTGGACGGCGTCACTTATTATAACGACTCCATCGGCACCAGCCCCACCCGCACTATCGCCGGTCTGCGCAGCTTCGACCAGAAGGTCATCCTCATCGCAGGCGGCTACGACAAGCACATCCCCTATGAGCCGCTGGCCCCTGAGATCACGGCTCATGTCAAGAACCTCGTGCTGATGGGTGCTACCGGCCCCCGCATCGAGAAGGCCGTGCGCGAAGACCCGAACTTCAACGAGGCCGAGCTGCCCATCCAGCACGCCGACAATATGCAGCACGCCGTGGAGCTGGCCCGCGCCTGCGCAAAGCCCGGTGACATCATCATCCTCTCGCCGGCCAGTGCTTCTTTCGACCTCTACCCGAACTTTGAAGTGCGTGGCCGCGAGTTCAAGAGCATCGTCAACGCGCTGAAGTGATCGCTCAAATCAAAACGCCCCGCCAGAAGCAGCGCTTTTTGAACGCCTGCCGGGGCAAGCTCTGTCTCGGGGCGACTATGCCGCTGGCGTTCGCCCTCTTCGGTAAGAGCCAGCCGGGCCGCTTTTTCGCCGGGCCGACGCTGGCACTGGATGTCGGCGGCAGCACCGCGTGGCTGGCGGGTCACGCCAACCCCGAGGAGCTGGCGGGCTTTCTGGCTTTCTGCGGCTGTGAGGCTGTGGTGCTGGATGAAGCCGAGTATCCGCCGCCCACCGGTTGGAAACGGGCAAAGACGCACAGCGTCTTCGGCCTTGTGCCAGGGCGTCAGCTGCCCTTGCCTGAGGCAGACGCTGCCCTCTGGCAGAGTCTTGCCAAAAACACAGAACCTGCCGCCGGAAAAGCAGCGGATATGCTCTTCCCTGACAGGCCCTCAAAACGGGACGACTTTTACTCTGAGCTCTGCTCCAAGCGCAGCCGGGGTCTTGCCCGGGTCTGGACGCTGGAACGGGAAGGAAACATCATCTGTACTGTGGGAGCCTACGCGCTGGCAAATGGTCAAGCGTACATGGCCTGCGGCGAGACCGTGGAAGCTCTGCGGGGCAAAGGCGTCGGCGGGCGGCTCATCGTCGAGATGGCGAACGCCCTCGCCGCCGAAGGCTGGATGCCTGTCTTCCTGTGCAGCCCCGAGCGGGTGCATTTCTATACCCGGTTGGGCTTTGAGAAGATGGGGGAGTATGCACGATATGAAGTACAATAACAATTAAGGATTCATTATAATGTCAATGTTAAATCACTTTTTCGATTATAAACCCGAAGTTCTGGCGCTGGATGAAAAAGCCCTCGAGCTCTGCCAGCCCTACTTCAAGCAGATGGAGGACATCCGCGACTACAACCAGCTCAAGATGCTGAAAGCCTTTGCGGACACCCAGATGTCCTCCACCGATATGCTGGGTACCACCGGCTACGGCCTGTGGGACAGCGGCCGCGCCAAGCTCGAGCAGATCTTTGCCGAGGTGATGGGCGCCGAAGATGCACTGGTGCGCAGCCAGTTCCAGAGCGGCACCCACACGCTGGCCGTGGCCCTCTTTGGTTTGCTGCGGGCAGGCGATACCCTGCTGGCTGCCACGGGCCGTCCGTATGACACGCTGGAAGGCGTCATCGGTCTGGATGGCAAGGGCAAAGGCACCGGAACCCTGATGGATTACGGCATCAAGTACGACGAGGCCCCGCTGAAGGCCGACTTTACCCCGGACTATGAGCTCATCGCCCAGAAAGCCCCGGGCGCGAAGGTCTGCCACATCCAGCGCAGCCGCGGCTACCTGCAGCGCAACGCCTTCGACCTCGACACCATCCGCAAGGTCGCCGACACCGCACGTGCCGCCAACCCCGACATCATCATCTTTGTGGACAACTGCTACGGCGAGTTCACCCAGAAGGAAGAACCCTGCCAGGCAGGTGCAGACCTCGTGGTGGGCAGCCTCATCAAGAACCCCGGCGGCGGCATTGCCCCCACCGGCGGCTATATCGCAGGCCGGAAAGACCTCGTGGAGCTCTGCGCCTACCGCCTGAACGCCCCCGGCCTCGGCAAGGAGCTGGGCTGCACCCTCGAGACGCCCCGCGATATGTATCTGGGCTTCTACTACGCCCCCGGCGTGGTCTGCGAGGCCATCAAGACGGCCATCTACGCCCAGTGCCTGCTGGAACTGGTGGGCAAAAAGCCCATCCCTCGCTACTGCGAGGCCCACAACGACATCGTCACCTGCTTTGATGCTGGTACGGCGGACGCCCTCATCGGCTTCTGCCGGGGAGTTCAGGCCGCAAGCCCCGTGGACAGCTATGCCGCCCCGGAACCTTCTCCGGAACCGGGCTACACCGACGAAGTTATCATGGCCAGCGGTAGCTTTACCCAGGGCAGCACCATCGAGCTTTCCTGCGACGGCCCGCTGCGTGAGCCGTATACCTGCTACCTGCAGGGCGGCCTGAACTTCGCCGCCAGCCGCGCAGGCGTCCTGCTGGCTGTGCAGAATGCGTATTTTAAGGACTGAACCTCTCAGTTACCTTCGGTGCCAGTTCCCTTCTCGAGGGGAGTCTAAGATGAAAAGGATCAAAAAATGCCACGATTAAGCGACCGCGTCGGAACCTTTACCGACTCTGTCATCCGCCGGATGACCCGCATCAACAACCAATACGATTCCATCAACCTGTCGCAGGGCTTCCCTGATTTCGACCCGCCGAAGGAGCTGACCGACGCGCTGGCCAAAGCCGCCCACGATGGCCCCCATCAGTACGCCGTGACCTTCGGTGCGCAGAACTTCCGGGAGGCGCTGGCGAAAAAGACCAGCCCGGCGCTCCACCACGAGGTGGACCCCAACACGGAAATCTGCGTCACCTGCGGCGGTACCGAGGCCATGATGGCCGCCATGATGACCATCTGCAACCCCGGCGACAAGGTGATGGTATTCTCGCCATTTTACGAGAACTACGGCGCAGACGCCATCCTCTCGGGGGCTGAACCCATCTACATCCCATTAGTGCCGCCGGAGTATGAGTTCGATTTGAGCCTCATCGAGAAGGGCTTTGCCGAGGGTGCCAAGGCGCTTATCCTCTGCAACCCCTCCAACCCCTGCGGCAAGGTCTTCCGCCGCGACGAGCTGGAAGCCATCGCCAGGCTTGCCATCAAGTACGACGCTTTTGTGGTGACGGACGAAGTGTATGAGCACATCGTCTACGCCCCGGCAGAGCACATCTGCATGGCCAGCCTGCCCGGTATGTTCGAGCACACCATTACCTGCAACTCCCTCTCCAAGACCTACTCCATCACCGGCTGGCGTCTGGGCTACCTCATCGGCCCGGCCTACGTCATCGAGGGCGCCCGCAAGGTGCATGATTTCCTGACTGTCGGTGCAGCCGCACCCCTGCAGGAGGCCGCCGTCGCCGGTCTGACCATGCCCGCAAGCTATTATGAAGGGCTGCGCGCTCTTTACACCGAGAAGCGCGACCACTTCCTTGCCGGGCTGGATGCCATCGGCCTCAAGCACAACGTCCCGCAGGGTACTTATTTTGTCATGATAGACATTTCGGATTTCCTCGCCCTGCCCCAGTTCAAGGGCTGGACCGACCTGGAATTCTGTGAGTGGATGATAAAGAACATCGGTGTGGCGGCTGTCCCCGGTTCGAGCTTCTTCAAAGAGCCGGTCAACCACCTCATCCGGATGCATTTTGCCCGCGGCACCGACGTGCTGGACGAGGCTGTGCATCGTCTGGCAAAGCTGACGGAGCTGCTGAAATATAGCAGTTTGCGTTTTTAATGCACAAGCAACAGCCGCAAACTGCATATCGCAAAGACGCAGTTTTAACCGGCACTATTTTTGAAAATTGCGATAAGAAAGAGGACATCATGCGATTTTTTTGCGTGATGTCCTCTTTCTCTATCGAGAGATAGATCTTATCAGCGGCCTTGCCCGCTCAGTCTGTAAGTAAGGGAAGCCGCAGCGTGAAAATGCTGCCCTTGCCGACTTCACTTTGCAATGTGATCTCGCCGTGGTGGAGGTGGGCCAGCTCCTGCGCGATGGTCAGGCCGAGGCCGGTGGAGTCGTGCTTTTTGTCGGCGGTGGTATGGAAGTATCGGTCAAAGACAGCGCTCTGGTCTTCCGGCGCGATGCCGCAGCCGGTGTCCTGTACGCTGACACAGGCCGTTTCGCCCTCGGCGCGGCAGTCCACATGGATGCTGCCCCCGGCGGGAGTATAGTGGATGGCGTTGGTGACAAGGTTCTGGATAATTTGCTGTAACCGCACGCTGTCGCCCCAGACAGGCAGAGGCGTGTCGGCGCTGACATGGAGTTCGACGCCCTTCTGGTCGGCCTCGCTCCGGCAGGCGGCGCAGACGGCGGCGGCTTCTTCGTTGAGGGCGGCGCGGTCTTCGTTGAGCAGGATCTGCTTCTGCTCGAGCTTTGCCGCGAGGAAGAGGTCTTCCGTCAGCCGCCGCAGGAATTCAATGCGCTGACGCAGAGCCGGAAGCAAGGCCGGAAGGGCCTCGGGGGCCGATTCCAGTGTTTCCAGCCCGCCGCTGACGGCAAAGAGAGGGCTGCGCAGGTCGTGAAAAATGTTGAGCATCATGCTCTTGCGGGCCTCGGTCTCGGCGGTCAGCTCTTTTGTCCGCTCTGCCACCCGGGCGTCCAGCTCCCGAGCCAGCTGCTCGGTGCGGTCGAAGAGGAGAGCAAACCTCCGGCAGACGAACACCATGCAGCCGATGGCAAAGGGAAGGTCGTAGAGGCGGGCGCAGCGCAGCAGGTAGAAGGGAACAGACTCCACAAAAAGCACGCTGTCCAGCCCGGGCATCAGCGCCCAGACCCGGAAGCCGGTGGTGACAGCACCGGGCAGGAGCATCAGAGCGGCACCCTCATAGTCTGCGTTCACGGCGGCCATTAAATAATAAAGGCAGAGGCACATGCCCGCTACCAGCATCCCGACCCGCAGCGGGGGATAGCTGCTCGTGGACAGCGCAAAGAAGACGACGCATCCGGCGGCAAGCGCAAGGAGCCCCCGCCCGGAGCGGGGCAGTTTTACCCCCAGCAGCCCTGCCGCCAGCAGTGCCGAGGCCAGCACAGTGAGGGAGAAGAAGGAGCGGAGGATGCGCTGGAGCAGACGGTTTCGGATGGCCGGGAAGAAGAAGACCATCAGCGCCCAGACGCTCATAATGACGAGGTAGAGCAGAAAGTACCCCAGCTCCGGCAGGTGCTTATAGTGGTAGAGCGCCAGCAGCACCATCCCCATGGTCACAAAGGCCGTCAGAGCGATGAGCTGAGTCATGGTGCGGAAGCGGAATGCCCGGGAGGCGAAGGCGGAAGTCATCAGCCATGTCTGGGGGCTGCGGCTGCAGGTGAACATCAGCTCCACCGTCTCGCCGGGCGCGACGTCCAGTGCATACAGCTCTCCCGAGCGCTCGAGGCTGGTGAGGCTTTCAGGGGCCAGCGGTACCGCTGTGTTGGTGACGCAGAGGGTGAGGGACGGGATGTCTTCCCCCACCGTGAAAGTAAAGTGCCACTGGCCGGGGTCTTCCTGCCGCCAGCCGTCCAGCGCGATGCCTTGGGCGGCGTGTTCCGCCGTCAGCACGCTGCCGCTGTGCAGGCGCTCGAACTGCGCGTTGCCCCAGATACCGGCCAGCACGATAAAGGCCGTAAGCAGGGCGGAGAAAATCAGAATGGGCCATTTTTGCTTCATGGCGATGCCTCCCCTTGTAGATGCGCAAAAAATAAGGTATACTATAGTATAACAAATCGTGCGAAAAAAGGGGAGGGCTGACAGGATGATCCGCGTATTGTTGGTGGAAGATGACCCCGTGATCCGCGACACCACATGCTATTTTCTGAAAAGTCAGCAGAATTTTGAGGTGGTCTGTGCAGAGACGGGCGGCGACGCTTTGAGCCATGCGCGGGAAAAGTTCGATGTCATCCTGATGGACATCCTTCTCCCGGACACCAACGGCGTGGACCTCTGCCAGCGTCTGCGCAGCTGGCACCACTGCCCTATCATCTTCACATCCTGTCTGGACGATACCGATACCATCGTCCGCGCGCTGGAAATGGGCGGCGACGACTTTCTGGCAAAGCCCTATAATAACAAGATCCTGCTGGCCCGCATCATGGCCAACATCCGCCGGGTGCAGATGGACGGCGCAGAGCCCAGCGTCAACGGCTACCACTGCGCGGCCTTCACGCTGGATGCCAACAGCCACAGTGTGGAGAAGGATGGCCGCAGCGTCCATCTGGCCGACATGGAATATCGCATCCTCACCCTCTTCGTCCGCTACCCGAACACCTTCTTCACGGCCAACGAGCTCTACCAGAAGATATGGGGCAAGGAAAGCCTCGGCGATGTGCGGACGGTGCAGGTACATATCCACAATCTCCGCAGCAAGATAGAGCCCGACCCGGCAAAGCCTGTCTACTTAAAAAATGTCTGGGGCAAGGGCTATGTCTTCCAGCCGGACGGCGGCAAGGTTTAAGAATCGTTTTGATGAGAGCGCCGACTTCTTAAGGAAACTTAAGCAGTCGGCGCTCTTTTTGGACTTGTTAAGCAAATAATTAACGAGAATGTCCAGAATTGAACTAAGAAATGGCCAGGATGTTTAAGGATTCTTAAAAGACAGACCTTTGAATTTGTGTTAAATTATTATCGAACGATGTGGGCGGCAGTGCAAGAAGGTCTGCCGCTGCACGGAGCTATGAGAAAGAATAGAGAAGAAGAAAAAGACACGAAGAAAGGAACCACGCAAAATGAACAAGATCTCCCGTAAAGGTTTTCTGAAGATCGCTGCCGCAGCTGCCATGTCTGGTGTGACTGCCGGTGCTCTGGCTGCCTGCAATGCTGCCAGCTCTTCCACCGCTGCTTCCGGTGCAGCCGGCACCTATATTCCCGGCACCTATGAGGGTACTGCTGAGGGCATCTCTTCTACCGTCAAGGTCACCATGACCTTCTCCGACAGCGCTGTGACCGACGTTGTGGTCGATACCTCCGGCGAGACCGCTTCTTACGGCGCTGCTGCTGCCGACCAGCTGCGTGAGCAGCTGATGGCTGCAGGCTCTGCTGAGATCGACGGCGTTTCCGGTTCCACCATCACTTCCGACGCTGTCATGAAGGCTGCCAAGAGCTGTTACGCTCAGGCCAAGGGCGAGGCTACTGTGACCTCCGTCCAGCTGCCCACCGGTGACGAAAACGATTGGCTGGGCAAGGAGCCTGACATCGACGAGGCTGCCATCACCGAGACCGTGGACACCGACATCCTCATCGTGGGTGCAGGCAACGGCGGTATATTCGCTGCCGCCTATGCTGCCGCCAACGGCCTGAACTTCCGTGTCATCGAGCAGAACGGCAACGTGCAGGATACCCGTCACTGGTACGGCGCTATCGATTCTGCTGCCGCAAAGGAAGCAGGTGAAAAGCCCGCTGACCGTGCCAAGCTGCTGAGCGAGATCTCCCGCTACGCTTCCGGCAAGTGCGACCAGCGCGTTGTCAAGACCTGGATCAATGAGTCTGCTGCAATGCACGATTTCATGCGCAGCATTCTGGAAGATAAGTACGGCTGGACCTGCGATTTCACTTCCGGCGCGGAGGCAGCATGGCCTGCCGAGAACGCCGAGCACAACACCGATTACCTCTTCCCCGTGCAGGAGCACAACTACATGGCCAGCGAGTCTGCCTCTGGCAAGCCCCGCAACGAGCTGCTGCTGCAGTACATTCAGGAGCTGGGCTACGATGTGGACTTCAAGACCTCTCTGGCAAAGCTGGAGAAGGACTCCACCGGCCGCATCACCGGCATCATCGCCCAGAGCACCGAGGATGACCACTTCATCCGCTACAACGCCAATAAGGGCGTTCTGCTGGCCTGCGGCGGCTTCCCCGGCAACCCCTACATGATGGAGCAGCTGGACCCGCTGGGTACCTCCGTCACCACCGCCTGCTCCTACTCTCCGGCCGATAAGGGCTACGGCATCCGTGCCGCTGTCTGGGCCGGTGCAAACCTCGACAAGGAAGCTGCTCCCATGCTGTTCGACCGCGGCATCGTGGCTCCCGGCGTGGACGGCGGTTATGTGGCAAGCGACTCCGCTTTCGGCGGCAAGGCCTTCCCCGGCCCCATCCGCCAGTACAACCCCGGTACTCAGCCTTTCCTGAAGGTCAACCGCAACGGTGAGCGCTTCGCCAACGAGAGCAGCCCCTACAACGATATTGTTTACGCTGCTGCTCATCAGCCGGGTCGCGTCTACGCACAGATCTGCGACGCCAATGTTCTGGAGGATGCAAAGCGCTTCCACACCATCGGCTGCTCTGCCCAGACCCGCAACGGCGGCGAGAAGTATTTCCAGGGCAAGGTCGATGAGGCTGTTGCAGCTGGCACCCTGTTCGTCTGCGACACCATCGAGGAGCTGGCCGACAAGCTGGGCTTCACCGGTGAGGCCAAGGACACCTTCCTCGCTACCGTTGAGCGTTACAACGAGCTGTACGATAAGCAGAACGACGAGGACTTCGGTAAGCCCGCTTACCGTCTGAGCGCCATCCGCACCGCTCCCTTCTACGGCTGCTGGCTGGGTGCCTCTCTGCTGACCACCGAGCAGGGCATCGCCATCAACGACAAGGGTCAGGCTCTGGACAACGACAACAAGCCGATGCCCGGCCTGTATGTCACCGGCGATATGTCCGGCTCCTTCTTCGCCAACAACTATCCCTGCCTGATGGCAGGCGTGGCTATGGGCCGCACCCTGACCTACGCCATCAAGGCGATCAAGCAGATGGGCGGTCTGGAATAAGTTATCCCTCAGTGGTACCTGAGCGCATAAGATAAAAAGACACCGCAGAAGTGTGAAAGCTTCTGCGGTGTCTTTCTTTGTCGAAAACCCTCTATACACAAAACCACAAATGGCGGAAAAGTCTTAAAAACAGGCTCAGCACACGGCCCGATGGACGGGCAGCGGCTCCACGATGTCGGGGTGGATGCCCTCACGGTAGTCGAGGTCGCCCTGGTCGAGGCCGCGCAGCAGCACTTCGGCGGTGGCGATGTTGGTAGAGATCGGCACACTGTGCATATCGCACAGCCGCAGCAGGTTCTGCTCGCTGCTGCCGTTCTCGGCCTTGAGCGGGTCGCGGAAGAAGAGCACGAGGTCTACTTCGTCGCAGGCCACCCGGGCCGAGATCTGCTGGATGCCGCCCAGCTTCCCGGAGAGGTAGCAGTGTACGGGCAGGCCGGTGGCCTGCGCCAGCATCCGACCGGTGGTGCCGGTGGCAATGACTGTGTTGCGGGATAGGATGCCGCTATAAGCTGTGCAGAACTGCAGCGCCAGCTCTTTGCGGGAATCATGTGCAAGAATAGCAATCGTCATAACGCTCTCTCCTTCATTCCAAGTATAGTGTTGTGAGTGGGCGGATATGCTCGGAAGAGTGTTCTCCGCAGTAAAACGGTCTGAAAAGTTGAAGTCTTGCGGAGAACAATTCTCGACAAACAGACTAAACCAGTGCGATTGTGTCGAATCACACTCTCATTTTAAATTTAACCCGCAGAAGGCCCGTGTGTCAAGAGGTTTGTTGTGATTTTTGCAAGATAAAATGGCAAAAGTATGACTATGGCTTTGTGGAGAATGGAGAAAATTTGGATACAAGGAATTATTCTCGGATGTATTTGCAAAACTTTTTTAGCCAAAAGTGTGCTTGAGAGAAAAACGATCCATCTCGATGAAACAAAAATACAGGCCGGGGCATTTGACCCCGGCCTGTGGAGAAAATTTTTACCGAAAGGGTGATGCATCCCGGAAAAACCCGAAAATTACCGGGTCTGGCCGTTGCCGTGGATGATGTACTTGTAGCTGCACAGCTCGCCGAGGCCCATGGGACCCCGGGCGTGGAGCTTCTGGGTGGAGATGCCCATCTCACAGCCAAGGCCGAACTCTCCGCCGTCGGTGAAGCGGGTGGAGCAGTTGACGTAGATGGCGGCACTGTCCACTGCCGCCGTGAAGAGGGCAGCGTGGGCGTCAGTCCGGGTCAGGATGGCTTCGCTGTGGCCGGTGGAGTGAGCCGCGATGTGGGCGATGGCTTCCTCCACGCTGTCCACGATTTTCACCGCAAGGATGTAGTCGAGGAACTCCGTGTCGAAATCCTTCGGCCCGGCAGGGGTGCCGGGGATGAGGGCGGCGGCGCGCTCGTCCAGCCGCAGTTCCACCGGGTGCAGACCCTTGGAGGTGCGGTCGGGGCCGAGGCGCTGAGCCAGCTTCGGCAGGAACTCAGCGGCGATGGCGCTGTGGACGAGGCAGACTTCCTCGGCGTTGCAGACGCTGGGGCGGCTGGCCTTGGCGTTCTCGATGATGTCCAGCGCCTTGGTCTGGTCGGCGGTGTCGTCCACGAAGATGTGGCAGATGCCGGTGCCGGTCTGGATGCAGGGGACTTTCGCGTTCTCGACGCAGGCACGGATGAGTCCGGCCCCGCCACGCGGGATGAGCAGGTCCACATAGCCGACGGCAGTCATCAGGGCGTTGGCCGAGGCGTGGGTGGTGTCCTCAATGAGGCAGACTGCTGTTTCAGGCAGACCGTTTGCCCGCAGACCCTGCCGCAAGGCCTGAACGATGGCGTTGGCCGAGCGCCACGCCTCTTTGCCGCAGCGGAGGATGCAGGCATTGCCGCTCTTGATGGCGAGGGCGGCAGCGTCGCTGGTGACGTTGGGGCGGCTCTCGTAGATGATGGCGATGACGCCCATCGGCACGGCGGTCTTCTCGATGACGAGGCCATTGGGACGCTCGATGTGGCTCAGCACCCGGCCCACCGGGTCAGGCAGGGCGGCAACGTCCCGGATGCCCTTGGCCATGGCCTCGATGCGCTGGGGCGTCAGGGCGAGGCGGTCCAGCATGACGTCGCTGATGCGACCCTTGGCGGTGGCCATGTCCTCGGCGTTGGCGGCGAGGATGGCGTCCATGGACTCAGGGGCGCAGAGGGCATCAGCCATCCCGAGAAGGGCAGAATCACGGGTGCCGCTGTTCGAAAGGGCAACGGCAGTCTTGGCCCCGCGGGCGGCTTCCAGAATTTCCTGTGTGGTCATGTTATGCCTCCTGTCTGTGGGCCGCAAAGCGGGTGCCTGCGGCACGGTCCTCGGCGATGTCATAGAGCAGTTCGGGGTGGGCGCCGTTCGCGATGACCATGTCAGCTCCGCTGGAGGTCACCATCCGGGCGGCCCGGAGTTTGGTGGACATTCCGCCGGTACCCAGCGCCGAGCCGGCCCCGTCGGCCAGCGCCATCACTTCGGGCGTGATGTCCTCCACCAGCGGGATGAGCTTTGCGTCCGGGTGGGTGTGGGGGTTAGCAGTGTAGAGGCCGTCGATGTCGCTCAGCAGCACCAGCAGATCGGCTTTGATGCAGCAGGTGACGATGGCGGCGAGGGTGTCATTGTCGCCGATGGAGGTGATCTCGTCGGTGGCGACGGTGTCGTTCTCGTTGATGATGGGCAGTGCGCCCAGCTCCAGCAGACGGGTGAGGGTGTTCTGGATGTTCTCGCGGCGGCTGGCGTGCTCGATGTCCACACCGGTGAGCAAAATCTGCGCCACCGTGTGGTCGTAGGCGCTGAACAGCCGGTCGTAGGTGTACATCAGCTCACACTGACCCACGGCAGCACAAGCCTGCTTGGAGGACATATCGGTAGGGCGGGCGGAAAGCGACAGCTTGCCCACACCCATGCCGATAGCACCCGACGACACGAGGATGATCTCATGTCCGGCGTTCTTCAAATCGCTGAGCACTTTCACCAGCTCTTCGGTGTGGCGGATGTTCAGCCGTCCGGTGGAGTGGGCCAGTGTGGAGGTGCCGACTTTGACTACGATGCGCATAGATCAACCCTTCCCCATCTCTTTGGTCTTGTTGTAGGAGGCGATGACGGCGTCCATCACCGCGCCCCGCAGGCCCTTTTCTTCCAGCACCCGCACGCCCTGGATGGTGCTGCCGCCGGGGCTGCACACGGCGTCCTTGAGTGCGCCGGGGTGTTGGCCGCTCTCAAGCACCAGCTTTGCGCTGCCCAGGACCATCTGGGCGGCGTACTCCTGCGCCTTGGCACGGGGCAGGCCGCAGGCCACGCCGCCGTCGGCCAGCGCCTCGATGAACTGGTACACCCAGGCCGGGCCGCAGCCGGACACGCAGCTGGCCGCGTCGATGAGGCTTTCCGGCACAGCATCCAGCCGCCCGGCGGGGGCCATCAATTTCAGGAACTCGGCCTCTTCCTCGGCGGTGACATTGGAGGTGCAGTACTGGATCATACCGGCCCCCACCGAAGCGGGCGTGTTGGGCATGATGCGGATGACGGGGTAGTCGCCGCCCGCCATCTCCTGAATGCGGGCGATGGACAGGCCCGCCGCCATGCTGCACAGCACGAAGCGGCTGGGCCGTTCGGCCAGCGTGAAGCGGAGCGGTGCCAGCAGCTCCTCCATCATCTGGGGTTTGACGGCTAAGAAAATGAGGTCGCAGCGGCCTGCCACCTCGTCGTTGATGGTGGTGTTGCAGCCCAGTTCAGCGGCCAGAGCCTCTGCCTTGGCGGCGGTGCGGTTGGCCAGCCAGACGTTCTGCGGGTCTGCCGCCTTGCAGACGGCCCGGGCGATAGCCCCGCCCATGTTGCCGCAGCCTAAGAAACCGATGGTATTCAGCATAAGAAAACCCTCTTTCCCAATCAAAAGAACAGGGGAGATGCCCCCCTCTGTGTCTCCATTGTAAGCAGGGCCGGGGGAGAAATCAAGAGGAAAGCCGGAAAATGTCAAAGCTTTTCGGAAAGCTCCTGATAGACGCGCTGCGGCGGCGCAGCTTTTTTGCTGTCCAAATCTTAAGAAAACATAAAAAGTTCATGAAAAAGTCGAAAAAGGTGCTTGCACCTGCACGGGCAGATGAGGTATCATAATAGATAGAAGTTGGAAAACTCCGCACAGAACGGGGCAAACGCGAAAGGATGGGCATTCTCGTGGCACAGACGACAAAACGCGCGCTGGAAGCATCGCTCAAAAAGCTGCTGCTCCGCAAGCCGCTGAATAAGATAACGATAAACGACATTACCGAGGACTGCGGCGTGAACCGCATGACCTTTTACTACCATTTCAAGGATATTTACGATTTGGTGGACTGGATCCTGGTGGAGGATGCCGCCGAGGCGCTGGAAGGCCATCAGGACTTTGAGACGTGGAGCGACGCCTTCCGCGATATGCTGGAAAAGGTGCAGGCCAACCGGGTGCTGGTGCTGAATGTCTACCGCTCCATCAGCCGGGAACAGGTGGAGCAGTATCTCTATAAAATGCTTGACCCTCTGCTGCGGATGTTTGTAGAGCGTGAAAACATCCCGGTGCAGGAAGAGGACAAGCAGTTCATCATTGATTTTTATAAGTATGGCTTTGTGGGCATGGTGCTGGAATGGATACGCCGCGATATGAAGACCGAACCGGCCATCATGGCCGAACGGCTCAACATCATGATGCATGGTGATTTGAAGCGGGCGCTGATGCGTTTCAGTACTGACGGCAGAGCATCAAAAACCGATGACTGATAAAAATCTGAACAAGCAGAGCAGGATGATAGAAAAACTATCACCCTGCTCTGCTTGTTTATAGAACCTTTGTCGGAAAAATGTTAAAGTATTGTCAAAACAAAGGGCTGGCAAAGACCCACACAAGGAGGCAGACTTTTATGAGTATCGCGTTGGAGCCGTTGAGCCATAAGGTACAGCGTACCGCTGTCGGAACGATGGTGGATGTGGCACTGGCTCATGTCAGAAAAGACCGTCAGAAGGCGTTTGCCGAGATGGTGGACGTCGCCAAGCAGTTCTATGGCGACTCGTTCAGCGAGGAGACGTATGAGCACGCCCGCGCAGTACTGACCGATGCGGACAGCAAGTGGTCGAAGCTCATCAACTGTGTGCTCGACCAGACCGCGCCCAACGTGGCACGCACCACGGCGCTCAACCTTGGCTATGAGGCGTTCTTCCGGGGGACAAAGACCATCCGCGAGAACCGCACAAAGTACCACTGCAACATTCCGTGGCTGATCTTGTTCGACCCCACTTCGGCTTGCAATATGCACTGCGTGGGATGCTGGGCGGGCGAGTACGGCCACAAAAACAACCTCAGCTTTGAGGATATGGACAAAATCATCACCGAGGGCAAGGAGCTGGGGGTCTATCTCTATATGCTCACCGGCGGCGAGCCTCTGGTGCGGAAGGCGGATATTCTCCGTCTGGCAAAAAAGCACAACGATGTGCAGTTTGCGATTTACACGAACTCTACCCTCATCGATGAGCCGTTCTGCGAAGAGGTCGTAAAACTGGGCAATATCGCCTTCATGCTCTCGATCGAGGGAACTCCCTCTACCAATGATGCCCGGCGGGGCGACGGCCACTATGCCGCTGTCATGAATGCGATGGACTTGCTCAAGGCCCACGGGATCCTTTTTGGCACCTCCATCTGCTATACCAGAGACAATCTCGAAGCCGTCACCAGCGACCACTTTATGCGGATGCTCTGCGACAAGGGCGCGCACTTCGGGTTCTACTTCCACTATATGCCGGTAGGCAACGAGGCTGCGCCGGAGCTGATGCCCACGCCTGCTCAGCGCAAGTACATGATCGAGCGCATCCGGTATCTCCGCTCAGAAAAGAGCGATATTCCGTTTTATCCGATGGACTTCCAGAACGATGGCGAGTTTGTGGGCGGATGCATCGCAGGCGGACGCAACTATTTTCATATCAATTCGGCGGGCGATGCAGAGCCGTGCGTCTTTATCCACTATTCCAACGCCAACATCCACGACAGCAGCATCCTCGATATTCTCCGCAGCCCGCTCTTCATGGCCTACCACAACGGCCAGCCCTTCAATAAAAACCATCTGCGTCCCTGCCCGATGCTGGAAAACCCCGAGCTTCTGCGCCAGATGGTGCATGACACCGGTGCTCACAGCACCGACTTGCAGTCGCCCGAGAGCGTAGACCACCTCTGCGACAAATGCGGTGCATATGCTGCCGACTGGCAGCCTGTAGCCGACGAGATCTGGTCGCACGTCACCCTCAGGGAGAGCCGGTACGAGAATTACAAGGATTGGGAACCGGCTCATTCCACTGCTCAAGCGAAATGACTTTATCGGTCTTTCAAAGATAAAAATGCGCAGAAAAGCCCCCATCTTCACCGGCTGAGGCAGCCGGGAGGATGGGGGCTTTATCTTGTTATTTTATTCTTCGCCGGAATCAATGACGATTTCGGTTTCCGTTCTTTCATCTTCTACAGGCGCGGGAGCCGGGTCGCCGGGATCGCCGAACTCGTCGTGGTAGACGGTCATCTGGTCGAGCTGGCCGTTGCGGCGCAGGCCGTGGAAGACCAGCTTCTTGATGACGTCATAGATGACGGCGAACAGCGGCACGCCCACGATCATGCCCACGAAGCCCCACAGACCGCCGAACAGCAGAATGGAGAAGAGCACCCAGAAGCTCGAAAGGCCGGTGGTGTTGCCCAGGATCTTCGGGCCGATAACATTGCCGTCCAGCTGCTGGAGCACCAGCACGAAGAGCACGAACCAGATGGCCTTGATGGGGCTTTGGATGAGGATGAGCAGCGTTGCAGGCACGGCACCGATGAAGGGGCCGAAGAAGGGGATGACGTTGGTGACGCCGATGATGACCGACACCAGCAGTGCGCTCGGGAACTTGAAGATGATGCAGGCAAAGTAGCAGAGCACGCCAATGATGGCGGAGTCCATGATCTTGCCGTTGATGAAGCCGCCGAACATCTTGTCTGCGTAGAGGACTTCCTCCTGGATGAGCTGCGCCCAGCGGGGCTTGACGACGCTGTAGAGGATCATCTTGGCCTGTTTGGCGAACTTTTTGCGGCTGGCCAGCAGGTAAACAGCGACGATAAGGCCGATGAGCAGGTTCTTGAACCAGATCACCACATTCATGACGCCAACGCCCACACCGCTCAGGATGCCTTGTAAATTCTGCAGCGAGGGGAGCAGGGTGGTGCGCAGAGTGGTCAGATTGGCAACAATGACATCGTAGGCATCGTTGAAGTAGCCCATCAGTGTCTCATTATCCAAAAAGACTTTCTGTGTGTTCACCCAACGCATGAATCGGGTGATGCTGGTCTGCGCGGTGTAGTAGAGGGAGGTGACGCTTGTGATGAGCTGCGGCACCACCATCATCACGAGGGCGTAGACCACCAGCACACCGAACAGCAGCGTCGCTGCAATGGCAAGCATATTGGCCATGCTGTGGAGCTTTTCGGGGAAGATGCGGTGCAGAAAGCCCTCAATGGTGTTGCACACCGGCTTGAGCAGATAGGCGATGACGGCACCATAGATGAAGGGCATCAGGATGCCGGTCACCTTGGAGACCGCGTCGCCGAACCCGTCGAAGCGGTAGATGAAGAAGAAGAACAGGATGCTTAGACTTATCGCACCAAAGCCCGCGAGCATTCCGTAGATATAGGGCTTGATGTGCGGCTTTTTGTCCATCATGTGTGACTCCATTCCTGCCGCAGACGGCAGGAGCCGGTACGGCGATGTTTAGATTTTGTTGCTGCGGCGCCAGATGTGCATCTTCTCGGCCTCTTTGATAAGCTCCTCGCGGAAGTCGGGGTGTGCCACATTGATGAGGGCTTCGGCCTTCTCCCAGGTGGTCAGACCCTTGAGGTTGACGCAGCCGTATTCGGTGCAGAGGTAATGCAGATTGGCGCGGGTATCGGTGATGATGCTGCCGTTTTCCAGCGTGGGACGGATGCGGCTCTCGAGCTGACCAGTCTTCTTATTAAAGAAGGTAGAGGACAGGCAGATGAAGCTCTTGCCACCCTTGGAAAGGTATGCGCCCAGCACGAAGTCCAGCTGGCCGCCTGCACCGGAAATGTGCTTGATGCCGGCGCTCTCCGCATTCACCTGGCCGAACAGGTCGATGTCCACTGCATTGTTGATGGAGATGAAGTTGTCCAGCGCGGAGATGCTGCGGATGTCGTTGGTGTAATCGACGGGAGCAGACATGCACTCGGGGTTGTTGTTGAGGTAGTCGTACATCTTCTGGGTGCCGGCACCGAAGGCGTAGACCTGACGGCCCTTGTCCAGCTGCTTGTGTGCGCCGGTGATCTTGCCGGCCTTGGCGATGTCCACGAAAGCGTCAACGTACATCTCGGTGTGGACGCCCAGGTCCTTCAAATCGCTCTGGGCGATGAGGCTGCCGATGGCGTTGGGCATACCGCCGATGCCCAGCTGCAGGCAGGCACCGTTGGGGATCTGCGGCACGACGAGGTTTGCGACCTTCAAATCGACCTCGGAAGCGGGGCCGGCAGCGGCCATCTGGCCGATGGGCGGATTGTCGCCCTCCACGATGCCGGTGACCTGGGAGATATGGACACAGTTTTCCATACCACCGAGGCAGCGGGGCATATTGGTGTTGACCTCCACGATGATCTTCCGGGCCTTCTCACAGACGGCACCCAGATGGGAAGCGCTGGGACCGAAGTTGAAGTAGCCGTGCTCGTCCATCGGAGTCACCTGGAAGACGGCGATGTCCAGCGGGTCGGGACTCTCGCGGTAGTAGCGGGGCAGCTCCGAATAGCGGATGGGGGAGTAGAACGAGAAGCCCTGTGCGATGGCTTTGCGCTCGATGCCGCCCATGTGCCAGCTGTTCCAGGTCATGTGGGCAGCGGGGTCGTCGATCTGGAAGATCTCAGGCACCCACATCAGGATGCCGCCGCGGAAATTGACGTTCTCCAGTTCGGGCAGGCGCTTGGCAAGGGCGGCGTCCACGGCCACGGGGGTGTTGACGCACCAGCCGTAATCCACCCAGTCGCCGCTCTTGACCAGAGAAGCAGCCTGCTCGGCAGTCATCTTTTTCTGGGCATACATTTCCATGAAATCCATTATAAACCATCCTCTCCTTTAAGAACATAAAAGAATTGTAAATTTATTATTTACAATTCTACGGGACAAAATCTTAGCCGGAAATTTACCGTTTTTTCCCAGTCCGGACACTGTCTTATCACACCCCGGCGGTATCCTTGGGGTCGGCAGGGCAGAAGCCTCCGGCAGCGGCATACCTGCACAGCTTAGTTATAACATTAACAAACATTATAATCAAGCCCTCTTCCGCGAAAAAATGTCTCGCAGGACAATTTGACTAAATTTCTTAGGTATTTGTGGCGATTGTTTGGTATAGCAAAAACAATTTTTTTCGAAAAAGTACTTGATAAAATTTTGACGATATGGTTTGCTAAGGGTGTACCAAGACGATGCGTCCCAGTGCGAAGTTAATTGACTAAAAATTAACGATGTAGCGATGGCGATGCGGCCTGGTACTTGAAGCAGAAACTGAAAAGTGCTATCATGGCAACACCAAATGCGCTTTTCCAAAGCGCGCAAATAAAGGAGACCATACCGATGGCAACAGCAGTTTACCCCGGGTCCTTCGACCCGGTCACGAGAGGACACCTCGACATCATCAAGCGAGCTGCAAAGATAAACGACCAGCTCATTGTGGCAGTGCTCATCAACAGCGCAAAGAACCCTCTGTTCACCGTAGAAGAACGGGTGGCGCTGCTGCGGGAATGCTGCAAGGACATCCCGAATGTGACGGTGGAGAGCTTCGACGGCCTGACCGTGGAGTTCGCCAAGAAGCGCCACGCTTCGGTGATGGTGCGGGGCCTGCGGGCGGTGACGGATTTCGAAAACGAGATACAGCTCGCCCAGACGAACCACGCACTGATGCCCGGCATCGAGACGATGTTCCTTGCCACCAGCATCAAGTGGAGCTACCTTTCTTCCACCATCGTCAAGGAGGCTGCCCGCTACGGCAGCAACATCTCCAAGTTCGTGACGCCCAACGTAGAGAATGCCATCCACGCCAAAGTGGAGCAGCTCCGGGCGGAAGGAAAAACGCTCTGATACCTTTTATAATGCAGAAAGGCCCTCGGGCTTTTTGATAAATAGTTTTACGAAACCCCGAAACATATAAATTCAGGAGGCTATTAACATGAAGAAAATTGTTATCGCATCTGCTTGCCGTACCGCTATTGGTAAGTTTGGCGGCACCCTGGCAAACGTCCCTGCTGCAGAGCTGGGCTCCATCGTCATCAAGGAGGCCCTGAACCGTGCTAACGTGAAACCCGAGCAGGTCGATCATGTTTACATGGGCTGCGTCATCCAGGCTGGTCTGGGCCAGAACGTCGCTCGTCAGGCTTCCCTGAAGGCTGGCCTGCCCGTCGAGACTCCTGCTGTCACCGTCAATGTGGTCTGCGGCTCCGGCCTGAACTGCGTGAACATGGCTGCTCAGATGATCGAGGCCGGCGATGCTGACATCGTGGTCGCAGGCGGCATGGAGAACATGGACATGGCTCCCTTCGCAATGATGAAGGGCCGCTACGGCTACCGCATGGGCGCTCCCATGGGCAAGAGCGAGATCGTGGATACCATGGTCAACGATGCTCTGTGGGATGCCTGCGGCTTCAACAAGCACATGGGCATGACCGCTGAGAATGTCTGCACCAACGAGACCTATCAGAAGAAGTACGGCTACAGCCCCATCACCCGCGAGATGCTGGATGATTTCGCTTACCACAGCCAGCTGAAGGCTGACAAGGCCATCAAGGACGGCGCTTTCAAGGATGAAATCGTTCCTGTTGTCATCAAGGGCAAGAAGGGCGACACCGTGTTCGATACCGATGAAGGCCCCCGTCTGAGCGCTCCCGAAGTGCTGGCAAAGCTGAAGCCCGCCTTCACCAAGGACGGCATCGTCACCGCTGCAAACTCCTCCGCTATCAACGATGGCGCAGCTGCTCTGGTCATCATGAGCGAAGAGAAGGCCAAGGAGCTGGGCGTGAAGCCTCTGGCTACCTGGGTCGCAGGTGCTCTGGCAGGCGTCGAGCCTGAGGTCATGGGCCTTGGCCCCATCGCTGCTACCAAGAAGGTCATGGCTAAGACCGGCATGACCGTTGCTGATATGGACCTGGTCGAGGCCAACGAGGCATTCGCAGCACAGTCCATCGCAGTCGGCGAGGCTCTGGGCTTCGATAAGGACAAGCTGAACGTCAACGGCGGCGCAATCGCTCTGGGCCACCCGGTCGGCGCTTCCGGTGCTCGTATCCTCGTCACCCTGCTGTACGCTATGAAGCATCGTGGTGCTCACAAGGGTCTGGCTACCCTGTGCATTGGCGGCGGCATGGGCTGCGCAACCATCGTCGAGATGGACTGATTTCCCTTTGAAGGGTCACTCCGGATATTGATACAGCCCGGACAGTGGGCGAGACCGGAGACTTGCCCCTTGTCCGGGGGCTGTTTTGAATAAGATATAACCTGAATGGAGGTTTTCACAATGGCATTTGTAAAAACCGAGGTGCAGGGCGCAGTCGAGATCATCACCATCGACCGCCCGAAGGCACTGAACGCCCTGAACCCCGAAGTTCTGGCAGACCTGAAGGCTGCTTTTGAGGCAGTTGACCAGTCCGCCATCCGCTGCATCGTCCTGACCGGCGAAGGCGACAAGAGCTTCGTGGCAGGCGCTGACATCGGCTCCATGAGCACCATGACCAAGGCCGAGGGCGAGGCTTTCGGCAAACTGGGCAATGATGTGTTCCTGATGATCGAGAGCTTCCCCATCCCCGTCATCGCAGCCGTCAACGGCTTTGCACTGGGCGGCGGCAATGAGCTGGCTATGAGCTGCGACATCCGCATCTGCTCCGACAACGCTGTGTTTGGTCAGCCGGAAGTCGGTCTGGGCATCACCCCGGGCTTCGGCGGCACCCAGCGTCTGGCACGTCTGGTTGGCATGGGCATGGCAAAGCAGCTGGTCTACTCTGCACTGAACATCAAGGCTGACGAGGCTTATCGCATTGGCCTGGTCAACGCAGTGTATCCGCAGGCTGAGCTGATGGAGAATGTCCTGAAGCTGGCCAACAAGATCGCCAAGAATGCTCCCATCGCCGTGCGCAACTGCAAGAAGGCTATCAACGACGGCATCAGCCTCCCCATCGAGAAGGCTGTCGAAGTCGAAGAAAAGCTGTTCGGCGACTGCTTCGAGACTCATGACCAGAAGGAAGGCATGGCCTGCTTCCTGAGCCGTGAAAAGCCGAAGCCCAAGGCAGTGTTCACGAACAACTAAACTAAACCATAACGCCTCTGCAGCGCCTCCCCGGAAAGGGGAGGCACGGAGAGGCACTACATTCAGAAGATATAATAAAGGAGAGATTTCCCATGAAGATCGGTGTTATCGGTGCTGGCACTATGGGCCAGGGCATCGCAAAGGCATTTGCTCAGGTCGAGGGCAACACGGTTGCTCTGTGTGACATCAAGCAGGAGTGGGCCGAGAATGGTCTGGCAAAGATCAAGAAGGGCTATGAAAAGCTGGTCGCTAAGGGCAAGATGACTCAGGAAAAGGCTGACGCTATCGTCGCTGCTATCACCCCGGGCCTGAAGGAAGACCTGTGCGCTGACTGCGACCTCGTCGTTGAGGCTGCTTTCGAGGATATGAAGGTCAAGCAGACCACTTTCGGCGAGCTGGATAAGATCTGCAAGCCCGAGTGCATCTTCGCTTCCAACACCTCTTCTCTGTCCATCACCGAGATCGGCAAGGGTGTCAGCCGTCCTCTGGTCGGTATGCACTTCTTCAACCCCGCAGACCGCATGAAGCTCATCGAGGTCATCGCTGGCTGCAACACTCCCGCTGAGACTGTCGAGAAGATCAAGGAGATCTCCGTTGCCATCGGCAAGCAGCCGGTCCAGGTCAACGAGGCTGCCGGCTTCGTCGTCAACCGCATCCTGATCCCGATGATCAACGAGGCTGCCTTCATCAAGATGGAGGGCGTTTCCAACATTGCAGGCATCGACACCGCTATGAAGCTGGGTGCCAACCACCCGATGGGTCCCCTGGAGCTGGGCGACTTCATCGGCCTGGACATCTGCCTCGCCATTATGGACGTCCTGTACAAGGAGACCGGCGACAGCAAGTATCGTGCATGCCCGCTCATCCGTAAGATGGTCCGCGGCGGCAACCTGGGCTGCAAGTCTGGCAAGGGCTTCTACGTTTACAACGCAGACCGCACCAAGACCCCTGTCGACGAGCTGTAAATTAGTTTGAAATTTCTCTCGGTCGTCCCGAAGAAAACGGCCGGGAGGAATTTGTTTGCACAGGACATGAGTGTAGCTGCCCTGTGCTGAAAGAAAAACATCCGTTAGGAGGATATAGCGATGGATTTTACTCTGTCCAAGCAGCAGCAGATGGTGCAGAAGATGTACCGCGAGTTTGCTGAAAACGAAGTCAAGCCTCTGGCAAAGAAAGTCGATGCCGAAGAGTATTTCCCCAAGGAGACCGTCGAGAAGATGGGCAAGCTGGGTATGATGGGCATTTACTTCCCCACCTCTGTTGGCGGTGCAGGCGGCGACGTCCTGTCCTACGTCATGGCTGTTGAGGAGCTGAGCAAGGTCTGCGGCACCACTGGTGTTATCGTTTCCGCACACACCAGCCTGTGCGCAGCACCTATTTATGAGAACGGCACTCCCGAGCAGAAGGAAAAGTATCTGCCCAAGCTGTGCAGCGGCGAGTGGCTGGGTGCTTTCGGTCTGACCGAGCCGGGCGCTGGTACTGACGCTCAGGGCCAGCAGACCACTGCTGTGGAAGATGGCGATTACTGGGTGCTGAACGGCTCCAAGATCTTCATCACCAACGCAGGCTACGCTGACGTGTTCATCGTCATCGCTGTTACCGATAAGGTCCTCGATAAGAAGGGCCGTCCCACCAAGCTGTGCTCTGCTTTCATCGTGGAGCGTACCGACCCGGGCTTCTCCGTCGGTAAGGCTGAGGATAAGATGGGCATCCGTGGTTCTTCTACCTGCGAGCTGATCTTTGAGGACTGCCGCATCCCGAAGGACCGTATGCTGGGCGTGCGCGGCAAGGGCTTCCAGCTGGCTATGGCTACTCTGGACGGAGGCCGTATCGGTATCGCTTCCCAGGCTCTGGGCATCGCCGAGGGCGCTCTGCAGGAGACCGTCGCTTACGTCAAGGAGCGCAAGCAGTTCGGCCGCAGCATCTCCGCTTTCCAGAACACCCAGTTCGAGCTGGCCGAGATGAAGGCCCGTATCGAGGCTGCAAAGTATCTGGTCTACGCTGCCGCTCTGAAGAAGCAGGAAGCTATGAATGGCGCAAAGGTCCGCTACAGCGTCGAGGCTGCTCAGGCTAAGCTCATCGCAGCCCGCACCGCAAGCGACGTGACCCGCCGCTGCCTGCAGCTGTTCGGTGGCTACGGCTACACCCGTGACTACCCCATCGAGCGCATGATGCGTGATGCCAAGATCACTGAGATCTACGAGGGCACCAGCGAAGTGCAGATGATGGTCATTTCCGGCGCGCTGCTGAAGTAAGGGAGGCAAGATTTACAATGAAAGCAATCGTTTGTGTAAAGCAGGTTCCTGATACCTCCGGTAAGGTGGCTGTCAAGGCGGATGGTACTCTGGACCGTGCCTCTATGGCAACCATCACCAACCCCGATGACCTGAACGCTCTGGAGGCCGCTCTGAAGCTGAAGGACGAGACCGGCTGCGAAGTCGTCGTCGTCACCATGGGTCCCCCGCCGGCCGAGGGTATGCTCCGTGAGCTGCTGGCCCGCGGTGCTGATAAAGCTGTTCTGGTCTCTGGTCGTGAGTTCGGTGGTTCTGATACCTTCGCAACCAGCCAGATCCTCGCTGCTGCTGTCAATAAGATCGGTGTCGGCCCCGAGGACGTCGTGTTCTGCGGCCGTCAGGCAATCGACGGTGATACCGCACAGGTCGGTCCTCAGATCGCTGAGAAGCTGCACCTGCCTCAGGTGACCTATGTTGCTGACATCCAGAAGGATGGCAACAGCCTCACGGTCAAGCGTATGCTGGAAGACGGCTACATGATGGTCAAGGTGCAGACTCCCTGCCTGCTGACCTGCATCAAGGAGCTGAATCAGCCCCGCTACATGAGCGTCAACGGCATCTTCACCTGCTACGACAAGCCGATGGAAGTGTTCGATTACAACGCTCTGAAGGACGATCCGCTGATCGAGGTCGATACCATCGGTCTGAAGGGTTCTCCGACGAACGTCTTCAAGTCCTTCACTCCTCCGCAGAAGGGCGCAGGCACTATGCTGACTGGCGACGATACCACTGCACAGCTGGCTGGTATCCTGGCCAAGAAGCACCTGATCTGATGAAAGGAGCATAGGATTACAATGGCTGATTTTAACGAATACAAGGGCGTCTGGGTCTTCTGCGAGCAGCGCCAGGGCGCACTGATGTCCACTGATTTTGAGCTGGTCAGCGAGGCCCGCAAGCTGGCTGATGAGCTGGGCTGCGAAGTCACCGGCCTGCTGCTGGGCGACAACGTCGAAGGCATTGCAAAAGAGCTGGGCGGCTATGGTGCCGATAAGGTCATGGTCTGCGACAGCCCGCTGCTGAAGGATTACACCACTGACGCATACGCCAAGGTCGTCTGCGACATGGTCAACGAGTACAAGCCTGAGGTCCTGCTGATCGGTGCTACCAACATCGGCCGCGACCTTGGCCCCCGCTGCGCAGCTCGTCTGCACACCGGTCTGACCGCTGATGCTACCCATCTGGACATCGACACTGCAAAGTATGTCGAGTTCCTGAAGGAGAGCTCCACCATCGACCTGTCCAAGCAGAAGTTCGATTACGAGGACCGCAACCTGAAGATGACCCGTCCTGCTTTTGGCGGCCATCTGATGGCTACCATCATCTGCCCCCGTTTCCGTCCTCAGATGTCTACCGTCCGTCCCGGCGTCATGAAGAAGGCTCCCTTCGATCAGGCCAAGGCCGATGCCTGCCAGATCGTGAAGCCCGCATTCAGCCTGACCGCTGACGACATCAAGACTGAGGTCCTGAGCGTTGAGAAGGCAGCTGAGAAGCTGGTCGACCTCATCGGTGCAGACGTCATCGTCTCTGTTGGCCGTGGCATCAGCAAGGACGTCAACAAGGGCATCGAGCTGGCTGAGCAGCTGGCTGCAGCTCTGGGCGGCGGCGTTGTCGGCGCATCCCGTGCTGTCACCGATGCCGGCTGGATGACCGCTGATCATCAGGTCGGTCAGACCGGTAAGACCGTCCATCCCAAGATCTATGTGGCTCTGGGCATCTCCGGCGCTATCCAGCACACCGCAGGTATGCAGGATTCTGAGTGCATCATTGCCGTCAACAAGAATGAGTCCGCCCCCATCTTCGGTGTGGCTGACTACGGCATCGTGGGCGACCTGTTCAAGGTCGTTCCCGAACTCATCAAGCAGGTCGAGGCAGCAAAGGCTGCTCAGTGATCAGCTGAGAAATAAGGTCCGGGAGGGCAGCTCGAGAGAGCTGCCCTCTTTTTGCATTTTACTTTTATAAATTAAGAAAGAAAACTCTATGATTTTCCCATTGACAGGAAAGAAGAAATATGATATATTCTATCCAGAGAGATGAAGGTGCTCAGGCACTGGAAAATCACTTGAATGTAATTGACTCAAAAAAGAGTTTGCGAATAGAATATTTAGCAAAGCAGTTGAAAAGCTGTGACGCAAAGCTAAAGGGCCTGTAAAATGGTAGCCAGTTGCATTTTTAAGGAATTACCTTTACTTTGTCTTTGAGTATCGTGATTCCTTTTTTTAGTCGCCGGAACAGTTCATGTGATGATGTCTCTCGAAACCCCACAGATGAGCAGGAAACATCTGTGGGGTTTTTATTTTTGTCTGCGGTGTCGGGACGCCTTACACAAAGAATCCAAGAGGATGAAGCTGATTTGAGTCAGCGCGAAAAAACCTGAAAAAACTTGCAAAAAAGTGTTGACATCC
>NZ_JAFREF010000016.1:0-56097 GCF_017377665.1 Faecalibacterium sp. Marseille-P9590 | reverse complement strand
CTTGGCGCTCAAGTATAATACCATATGCCGGGCCACTTTG
This sequence comes from Faecalibacterium sp. Marseille-P9590, assembly GCF_017377665.1. NCBI lineage: Bacteria > Bacillati > Bacillota > Clostridia > Eubacteriales > Oscillospiraceae > Faecalibacterium > Faecalibacterium sp. Marseille-P9590. Next base: position 56,057 of record NZ_JAFREF010000016.1, on the reverse strand, counting down.
CAAGCCTTTTTTACAAGTTTTTTGCTCTTTTTTCGCTTTTGTATACATCCGCTAGTTTTTTGCTTGAAATCAGTCCCTGCTTTGACACCGACTCAGCACACCTGCGGCGTGCGGCTCCTCCCAGTGGGAGGAGGCGTTGCACTATATATAATAAGAAGAGCATCTGCTGCCTTCACCGGGCAAACGGATGCTCTCTCTTATATATAATAGTTACTTCTGGGCATACACCTGTTTGAGGTGTTCCGTAAGCTTCATATTCTCGCTATAGTCTACCGGCACCACGATGACACTGGGGACATCCTGTTTGAAAGCCTCTTCCAGCGTGGGGATAAGTTCCTCTGCCTTCTCGACGCGATAGCCCTTGCAGCGCATAGCCTCTGCCAGCAGCTTGAAATCGGGGTTCGAGAAGTCCACATAGCAGTGCTCACCGCCGAACTGCTCCTGCTCCTTCCACTTGATGAGACCGTAGCTGGAGTCCTCCCAGATGAGGGTCACAAAAGGCACATGCTCCCGCACCGCTGTTTCCAGCTCCTGACTGTTCATCATGAATCCGCCGTCGCCGCAGACCGCCAGCACCTTCTTCTCCGGATAGAGAAGTTTTGCCGCGAACGCACCCGGGATGGAGAAGCCCATGCTGGCGAAGCCGTTGGAGATGAGGCAGGTGTTGGGCTCATAGCAGTCGTAGTGGCGGGCGATCCACATCTTATGGGCGCCCACATCGCTGACCACAATGTCGTCGCGGCCCATGACCTTACGGACATCGGCGAGGATGCGTGCCGGCTTCATGGGGCAGCTGTCGTCCGCCGCCATTGCCTCATGCTCTGCCACCATCGTCTGGCGGAGAGCCAGTGCAAATTCCGGCTCACCGGTGCGGTGGGCGCAGCGCAGTATCTCATACAGACTTTCTGAAATGTTGCCCACCACTTCCACAGCAGGCTGATACCGCTTGTTGACATCGGCGGGGGCGCTGTCGATGTGGACGATGGTCATATTCTCCCGTGCGCCCCACTTGGCCGGTGCGCACTCCACGATGTCGTAACCGATCGCGATGACCACATCCGCCCGATCGAAGAGCTGGTTGACATAGTCTTTCTGCGGGATGCCGATGGTCCAGAGGCTGTATTTGTCGTCCATCGGGATGATGCCCTTGGCCATCATGGTATTGACCACCGGGATGTGCAGACGGTCAGCCAGCTCGGTGACAGCAGCGGCGGCATGGCCGCGCACGGCACCTGCACCTGCAAGGATGACCGGATTTTTTGCCTCACTGATGATTTTTCCTGCCGCTGCAATGTGGGTCGGGTCGGAATAGACCTCATGCATCTGCTGGCGCTTGAGCGGCACAGCGTCGGCGGGCATTTTTGCGATATTCTGGGGCAGGTCGATATGGGTCGCGCCCGGCTTGCCCTTTTCGGCGTGCTTGAAGGCCAGCCGCACGATTTCGCCCACCGTGTCGGGGCGGATGATCTGCTTCGAGCGCTTGGTGATAGGCTCAAACATTGCGGTCAGGTCAAGGTACTGGTGGCTGGTGAGCTGCATCCGGTCGGTGCCGACCTGTCCGGTGATGGCCACCAGCGGCGCACCGTCCAGATAAGCATCCGCCACACCGGTGACAAGGTTGGTAGCACCGGGGCCAAGGGTGGACAGGCAGACGCCGGCCCGGCCGGTCAGACGGCCATAGACATCCGCCATAAAAGCCGCACCCTGCTCGTGGCGCACCGGGATGAAGCGTATCTTGCTGTCTCGAATCGCAAACATCAGATCCAGCGTCTCTTCGCCCGGAATGCCAAACATCACATCGACGCCCTCAGCTTCCAGACAGTCCACCAGCACCTGCGCAGTCGTTTTCATTTCCTTCATCTTCTTTCCCTCCCAAAACGAAAAAGGCAGCGCAGCCCCATGCGGGCCACGCTGCCTTTGCTGCGCTTATTGTAAACGATTTTCGGCCATCCCGCAAGTGCAAATTTCCACAAAAAACGACTTGCTTTCGGTTTTTGCTCCGGCAGGCTTGACAAGCGGCGGGACAGGCCGTATGATGAAAGTATCTTTTTTGCAGTGAGGTAGTTATCATGTCCAGCGTCACCATCCGCGGCTGCTGCATCGGCGCAGGCCGTCCGAAAGTCATCCTGCCCATCGTCGCCCGCACAGAGGACGATATTCTCCGTGAGGCCAGGCGGCTGTCCGCGCTGAAAGCTGACTGCATCGAGTGGCGGGCCGACTGGTTTTCTGATGCTCTGGATGCTGCCGCACTGAAGCGGGTGCTGTCCGGTCTGCGAGCAGCGCTGGGCGAAAAGCTCCTGCTCGTGACCTTCCGTACCAAAGCAGAGGGTGGAGAAACCTCCCTGACGCCGCAGCAATACGCTGATTTCTGCGGCACAGTCTGTGTCAGCGGCTGTGCCGATCTGCTTGACGTCGAGTTCTTCCCGAATCAAGAAGAACTTCCGGCCCTCATCGGGCAGGCGCACAAGGCCGGTGTCGCAGTGGTTTGTTCCAGCCATGATTTCCACAAAACGCCGTCCCGGACGGAGATGGTCACACGCCTGACCGCCATGCAGCAGACCGGAGCCGACCTGCCCAAACTGGCTGTGATGCCGAACTCTCCATCTGACGTCCTCGAATTGCTGGCCGCCACAGCAGAGATGGCAGAGCAGCACCCCGAAACGCCCGTCATCACCATGAGCATGGGTGCGCTGGGTGCAGTGAGCCGCCTGTGCGGTGAGACGTTCGGCTCTGCCATGACCTTCGCCAACCCCGGGCAGGCCAGCGCACCCGGACAGGTGGCGCTGGATGTAGTGAATGAAGTACTGGACAGCTTGAGCCTCGAGTAAAAAGTTCAATATTCCCCAGTAATTGCAGCAGCCCCGCTTTTTAGTCGGGGCTGTTTTTCATTTTCCAAAAATTGTCTGATACGTCAAATTTCAACAGCCCACATTGGCTATTTTTCCAGATTTTTGCGAGTTTCTGCAAAGACATTGACATTCTGTCGTTGAAATCATATCATTGTGTCATAAAAGATGAAAAGCGCTGCAGCGAGTTGTATTTCATCGTTTCTGCTCCATCTCAGCGAAATTGTGCCATGCCGGCAGGAGGTCCCACCATGATGCAGTGTGTCAGACGATGCAGTTTTATTTGTGGAGCTGTTCTCAGTCTCCTGCTTCTGCTCTGCAGCTGTCAGATCGGGGTAGGAACAGGACAGTTTGTCCAGCCGCCAGACATTCCCCCGGATGACAGCTCTCAGGGAAAGACGCAGCTTCTTTCTGCTCTGAATCAGGAGTATTTCCACCGCGTCCAGATCTCCAACCATTTTATACAGGGCAGTGACTCTGCTGCTGAGACAGTATTTCTGTATCTTGCGCAGAACTCCGGCGGCGACATCAACAAAGCGGTCGAGTTTTTAGCCGAAAATCCCGAAGATGAATATTGCCGCGCGAATTGTGCCGACGCTGTTCTGAGCAGAATTTCTCCCTCGCCCAGCGAAACTTACTGGGTCAGTTATTCCTTCCTCTCTGCCGACATTCTGGAGGACGGCGTCCTGAAAGAAGATGTAGAGTTTGGCCCCGTTGCTGGAAAGCTCATCGACAATCGGAATCTTCTGGTTTCGTCGGATTCTTATCAGCCTTACGACTGCCAGAGATCCGGCTTTGCCGTCGGCGTCATCGGCGGTCAGGCGCTCGTCGTGGCAGTGTTCGTTTCCTGACAACATTTTTCAAGATAAGCAAAAATGACCGCTGCGGTCTCCTGCTCCGCGGCGGTCATTTTCTCTGTCCGCCCTATTGGGCGAACCATTATACTCTTATAATAAAGGATCCTGCCAACGCTTGTTAACAGAGAAAAGATTGCTTTTTGTCGATTTGCGCAGTTTTACATTGTAAACTGCACTGCGCAGAATGCGGCATAGATACAGAGCAGCGCCACACCCTGCACACGGGAGAGCTTTCCACGCACCAGCGCCGGGATGGTCAACAGCACCATCACCAGCAGCATCACGGGCAGCTCGAGCACCAGACTCGAGTTGATACCGAACAGGGTCGCACTCTGAGGGATTTCAAACGGTGCCAGTGTCACCGACATGCCGCTGACCAGCACGAGGTTGAAGACATTCGCACCCACGACATTGCCCAGCGAGAGGTCGCTGTGGCCCTTCATCAGCGAAGTAATGGCCGTGACCAGCTCAGGCAGCGAGGTACCCAGCGCCACGAAGGTCAGCGCGATGACCGATTCCGGCACGCCCATCGCCTGCGCGATGATGGTGCCGTTGTCCACCAGCAGGTTCGCGCCCAGCGCGATGAGGGCTGCGCCCACCACCAGCAGCAGGACGATTTTTCCGATGCCCATCGGCTCTTCCTCATGCTCCGGCTCTGCCGGGGCATTTTTCATCTGCCAGACATTCGCCGCCATATAGGCCACGAACATCCCCAGCATCAGCAGGCCCATCGGACGGGTAAAGCGGCCCATGCCGTAAGCTGCCACGCAGTAGATGGCCGCAGCCGCAAAGAAGAAAGCCACCGGCACACGCAGGGTCTTCGGATCCACCTTGCCGGGCCGCACGGCCACCGTAATGGCCGCGATGAGGGCCGCGTTGCAGATGACAGAGCCGATGGCGTTGCCGTAGGAGATCTCGCCGTGGCCGGACACTGCCGAGATGGTGGACACCATCACCTCGGGCAGGGTAGTGCCGATAGACACCACCGTTGCGCCGATGAGCAGCTCCGGCAGATGGAATCGGCGGGCCAGCGCCGATGCGCCGTCCACGAACCAGTCACCGCCCTTGATAAGGCAGAGCAATCCCAAAAGAAACAGGATGCCGGGGATTATCATATCGTTCCTCCCAATATCTCTCCGGGCGCAAATCGCGCCGCATCACATAACAAAAGCCATATTGTATATGATACCAAATTTCCGTGTGGAATACAACGTCCGTTAGAAATATTTTACCCCTATCCTATATAAGGTAGCCAGAAACATAAAAAGCTCCCCCGAAGGGGAGCTTAAAAGCTTATTTACACCACTTTGCAAACTCTTCATCGGTACACTTGACGTAGTGGCTGCCGCTGACGAGGTGGCTGGTGCCTTTGCTGTAGTCGATGCCGGAAGTGGCATAGTCGTAAGTCTCGGCCACGCGGCGCTTTTCCACCACCGGGTTCGGCAGCGGGATAGCCGACAGCAGGCTCCGGGTGTAGGGATGAATGGGATTTGCAAAAATTTCTTCCGTGGTACCCGTTTCCAGCAGGTGGCCCAGATGGAGCACACCGATACGGTCGGAGATGTACTTGACCATGGACAGGTCGTGTGCGATAAACAGATAGGCCGTGCCGGTCTCCTGCTGGATGTCCTTCATCAGGTTGACGACCTGTGCCTGGATCGACACGTCCAGTGCCGAGATGCACTCGTCGGCGATGATGAGCTTCGGGTTCATGATGAGGGCGCGGGCGATGCCGACGCGCTGGCGCTGACCGCCGGAGAACTGGTGGGGATAACGCTCAGCGTGCTCGGGCGCAAGGCCGACCTTCTCCAGAATTTTCTCCACCTTTTCGCGACGCTCGTCCTGGGTCTTGTACATATGGTGGATGTCCAGACCCTCGCCGATGATGTCCTCCACCTTCTTGCGGGGGTTCAGGGACGCCATCGGGTCCTGGAATATCATCTGCATCTGGGTGCGCAGGGTGTTGTTCTGGGCGTGAGACAGACGTCCGCTGATGTCCTGCCCGTCGAAGGTGATTTTGCCTGCGGTGGGATCATACAGCCGGATGATGCTGCGGCCAATGGTGGATTTGCCCGAGCCGGACTCACCCACCAGACCGTACGTCTCGCCGGGATAAATTTCAAAGCTGACATCGTCCACGGCCTTGACGGTGAAGTTCTTGTTCACCTTGAAATACTGTTTCAGTCCCTCGACCTTCAGAAGAGGGGTAGCGCTCTGTGCTGCCATTTACTCCGCCTCCTCTATCTTTTTTGCTTCTGCGCTCATACGGGCCACACGGTCTTTCAGCTCAGGCGGCATCTCCACCTTGGGAGCGCGGGGGTCCAGCAGCCAGGTAGCTGCGAAGTGGGTGTCGCTGATCTTGAACATGGGCGGGTCGATCTCGTCGTCGATCTCCAGCGCGTACTTGTTGCGGGGCGCGAAGGCGTCGCCGGCCTTCTCATGCAGCAGGTTCGGCGGCGAACCGGGGATGGTGTACAAACGCTCGTCGGCGGTATCGAGGTCGGGCATGGCCGACAGCAGACCCCAGGTGTAGGGGTGGCGCGGGTCGTAGAAGATCTCGTCGATGGTGCCGGTCTCCACGATCTTGCCCGCGTACATGACATCGACATAATCGGCCACCTTTGCCACGACGCCGAGGTCATGGGTGATGTAGATGACCGAAATGCCGCGCTCCTTCTGGATGCTGCGGATGAGCTCGAGGATCTTTGCCTGAATGGTCACATCCAGTGCGGTGGTGGGCTCATCGCAGATGAGCAGGTCCGGGTCGCAGGACAGCGCGATGGCGATGACCACGCGCTGACGCATACCGCCGGACAGCTGGTGCGGGTAGCTCTTCATCCGCTTTTCGGCGTCAGTGATACCGACTTCTTCCAGTAGCTTGAGGGCCTTCTGATATGCCTCAGCCTTGGGCATCTTGAAGTGCCAGAGCATCCCTTCCATGATCTGCTTGCCGATGGTCATGGTGGGGTCAAGGCTGGTCATGGGGTCCTGAAAGACCATGGCGATGCGCTTGCCGTTGATGTGGCGGCGGATCCACTTTTTATCTTTTTGCAGCAGATCGACGGTTTCAGGGCTGCCGTCGGCGTGATGGTAGCTGAACTGGATGCTGCCGCTGTTCACCTTGGCGTTCTGGGCAAGAATGCCCATGGCCGCCTTCATGGTGACAGACTTACCGGAACCAGACTCACCCACCAGCGCCACCGTCTCGCCCTTGTACAGGTCGATGTTCACGCCGCGGATGGCGTGGACGGGGCCAGCCGTCGTCTTAAAGGTAATATCAAGGTCTCGCACCGACAAGACCTGTTCTCTTTTCGTATCAGGCATGTTGTGCGCCTCCTTACATACTCTTCATCTTGGGGTCAAGTGCCTCGCGCAGGCCGTCGGCCAGCAGGTTGAAGCTGAGCATCAGCAGGCTCATGACCACGATGGGCGGGATGATCTGATAGGGATGGGTGGTGAAGCTGTTGTACAGCTCACTGATCAGGGAACCCAGCGAGCACTGCGGCACCGGGATGCCCAGACCCACGAAGGAAAGGAATGCCTCGGTAAAGATCGCGGTGGGGATGCTGAACATGACCTGAGTGATGATGGGTCCGATGATGTTGGGCAGTACTTCCTTAAAGATAATGAAGAAGCTGCCGGCACCCAGAGTGCGGGAAGCCAGAACGAATTCCTGGTCCTTCAGCTTGAGCATCTCAGCGCGGGCGATGCGGCTCATGCCCACCCACTCGGTCAGCATCAGAGCGAAGATGATGGTGATCATGCCGGGCTGCAGCACCAGAAGCAGCAGCGTAACGATGACCAGACGGGGGATGCCGTTGGCAACTTCAAGAAAGCGTTGCATCAGCATATCCACCTTGCCGCCGAAGTAGCCCGAGATGAGGCCGTAGCTCATACCGATGACCATATCAATGACGGCAGCCGCCACGGCGATGATAAGGGAGACGCGGGCGCCTTCCCAGGTACGGGTCCAGATGTCGCGGCCATAGAGGTCGCTGCCGAACCAGTAGTAGACGTCATCCTTGCCTTTTTCGACATAGTTGTTGACGATCTTCGTACCGGTGGTCGTGCTCATCTTCTCGCTGCCGTCCAGAATGCCGAACTGCTCGATGCCGGGGACACGAGGCGCAAAATTCTTCTGGCTCAGATCCTGGCCGGAATAAGTATAAGCATTCATTCCCGGGCCAAAGATGGCCAGCAGCAGGATGATCATGATCATCACGAGGCCCAGCACGGCGCTCTTCTTGCGGAAGAAGCGGATGCGGACGTCTTTCCAGAAGCTCTGGGCCGCGAAGTTGGTATCCACCGCGATTTCAGCCGCGTTGTCCTTCCGGGCAAACTCTGCCTCGGTGAACTTGTGCTCAGGGTACAGTTCCTGCACGGCCTGCGTGATGGCTGCGGCGGTGCTTTCGCCGCCCAGTCGAATCGCTTTTTCTGCCATATCAGTCGTCCCCCTTTGCCAGACGGATGCGCGGGTCGATGATGCCGTACAGCAGGTCAACGACCAGCATGATGCCAATGTACATGGCGCTGTAGATGAAGCTCAGACCAATGACCACGTTGTAGTCGTTGGACTGGATGGCCGTCACCAGCAGGCTGCCCACGCCGGGGATGGCGAAAATTTTCTCGACCACCAGCGAGCCGGTCATCAAATCAACGATGAGCGGGGCCAAAACCGTAATAATAGGAATGAGCGCATTGCGCAGGGCGTGGCGGAAGATCAGCGCCGGGCCGGAGATGCCCTTGCTCTCGGCCAGCAGCATATAGTCAGAGTCGAGGACTTCTATCATCTCGCTTCGGGTGAAGCGGGCGATGGATGCCATGGTGAACATGGACAGCGACACGCTGGGCAGGACACTCGAACCTAAGACATCCTTGGCGGAGAACAGCATCGGGAACCAGCGGAGCTTGAAGCCGAAGGTGTAGCTCAGGGCCAGTGCGAAAACGTAGGACGGCACCGACACGCCGATGACCGAGATAACGGTGGCAATGGTATCAAAAATGGTATCCCGCTTGAGGGCAGCCACAATGCCCAGCACAAGGCCCACCAAAGCGCCCAGCATAACAGCCATGCCGCCGATTTGAATCGAGATGGGCAGGCGGGACTGGATGAGCTGGGAGATGGGCGTATTTTTGGAGATGTTGTAGCTCACACCCAGATCGCCCCGGAGCATATTGCCTACGTAGCGGAAGAACTGGATGTAGATCGGCTGGTCAAGGCCGTATTTTGCATAGAGCGCGGCTCTCATATCGGCTGTCAGCTTTTCGTCGTTGAAGGGCGAGCCGGGCATCAGCTGCATCAGGATGAACAGCACCAGCAGGATGGCCAGCAGCGTAAACAGCGAGGTGAGGATACGCTTGAGCGTATATTTTTTCACGTCAGGTGAACCCCCTTTGGTTTTCCTGTCCGCAGTCAGTCGTGCGCGGGCCGCGGACAGGTACAATGCCAAAAAGGCGCACAGTGGCTTTTGCGGGCCACTGTGCGGCCTTTGTTCAGCGTTTTTTCTTTAAGCGTTCTTTGCAGCCCGCTTGTACACACGGTTCAGAGCCACCGGGTGGAAATCCACGCCGGTAACGGCGCTGGAGATCATCTCGGCATTGCACTGGCCGTACAGCGGGAAGATGACTGCCTGCTCCAGAACGATGGCTTCTGCATCGTACAGAGCTGCCCAGCGGCCCTCGGGATCGGTGCAGAGGTCGCCGGTGGTGCATTCCTCGATGATGGAGTCAAACTCGGCGTCGCTCCACAGACCGTAGTTGTTGGAGTTGCCGGTGACCCACATACCCAGATAGGTCATGGGGTCAGCGTAGTCGGGACCCCAGCGGGTCAGGCCCAGCTGGAAGTTGCCGTCCTGCATATCCTGCACGCGCTGCTTCTTGGGCTCGACGGTCAGGTTCACGGTCAGGCCGGGGAGAGTGGTCTCGAGCTGCTCCTTGACGACCTGTGCCACCTTCTGAGGTGCATCGTCGGCATCAACGATCATGTCGAAGGAGAAGCTGTCCTTGCCCAGCTCGCTCTTGGCGGTCTCGTAATACTCGGCTGCCTTGGCTGCATCGAATGCGCAGGAATCAGCAAACTTGGTCTGGTCGGCGCTGAAATCGCTGCCGTCCGGGCCGGTGGCGAACTGAGGAGGCACGGCGGTGTAGCAGGGAGCAGAGCCGTCCTTCAGGACATCGCCGGTGATGGCGTCGCGGTCCAGAGCAAAGGTCATAGCCTTGCGCAGGTTCTCGTTTGCCAGTTCAGGCACCGCATCGATGTTGGGGCTGATGTACCACAGGTAGCCGGCGCCCACGCTGGTAAACTGGGGGTCGTCCTTTACCTGGTCCACCTGCTCGCCGTTCAGCAGGGTCAGATCCAGTGCGCCGGTCTGGAAGCTCATCAGAGCCTGCTGGCTGTCCTTGATGACCTGATAGGCCAGACCATCCAGAGCGATGTTTGCAGCGTCGTAGTAGTCGGGGTTCTTGGTCAGCTCGAATGCGGTAGCAGCGGGCTGGTAGTCGGTCATGATGAATGCACCGTTGGACAGGACGGTGTCGGGGCTGGTGCCGAAGGTATCCTTGCAGGTGTTGAAGAACGCCTCGTTGACAGGGTAGAAGGTGGGGAAGTACATCAGGCTCAGGAAGTAGCTGACAGGGACGTTCAGCTGAACTTCGAGGGTCTTGTCATCCACTGCGGTCACGCCCAGATCCGTGACGGGCTTCTCACCGGCAATGATCTCTGCGGCGTTGACCACCTGGCCGATGTCAGACAGCATATAGGAATACTCGGAAGCATTGGCGGGGTCAACAGCACGCTGCCAGCCGAACACGAAGTCGGCTGCAGTGACGGCGTCACCGTTGGACCACTTTGCATCGCGCAGGTGGAAGGTATAAGTCTTACCGTCCTCGCTGATGTCGTAGGTCTCGGCGAGGGCCGGAACAGCTGCGCCGTCGGCGTCCATCTGCATCAGACCGTCGGTGTAGTCGGCGATGACCTCAAAGGAGGTGCCGTCGGTGGCGATCTGCGGGTCCAGAGACTGGACCTCAGTCTCCAGCATGATGTTCAGGGTGCCGCCTGCGGCAGTGCCAGCTGCGCTGGAAGCACCGGTGGAGGCAGCGGTAGACGCTGCCGTGGAGCTGGAGCCTCCGCAGGCCGTCAGGGCCAGAGCTGCTGCGGATACGCCTGCTGCTGCCAGAAAGCTGCGGCGCGAAATACGACGATCGAATCTCATAATATCTTTTCCCCTCTCTAACACCGCTTTAACGCATTAAAGCGACTGTTTCTGAAAAATGCACAAGGTGTTCCGCTCCCCCTCTGGAGCTTTCTGCACACCCTTGTGCCTTGGCCGCATTATACATCGTCCACCGCCGAAAGAAAAGACTTTTTGCCAAATTTATCTCCTCGACCCAACGATTTCTGTAGTTTGCCCAACTGCACACCAAAATTTTGATTTGAATTTTGTATAGTTTTGCCCTTGATGTGTATTCATATGAAGTACAGTTCAGGTGAAATAAGTATTACTTGTGCTTTTGCCGCGTACAGTTTCGTGCTGTATCTTTCTTTTATAAAGAAAACAACCCATTATGCTTTCTCGGCATAGCGGGCTGTCCGGGCTTTATTTTACTTTATGTGCCTGAAGTTTTGTCTCAAAAGCACTTTGAAAAGTGCTCAGACTGCCTCGGCAGCAGGTGCTTCGACCTTGCCATTGTACACAGCCTTGTCCAGCTGGCCTTCGGTGGCAGCCACAAGGGTGGTAGCGGCGGCAGCGCCGACGACGTTGGTAGCAGTACGAGCCATATCAGCAATGCTGGAAATGGGCGAAAGCAGGATGATGGCTTCCACCGGCAGACCGGCAGCAGCAAACAGAGCGGTAGCAGTGATGGTGGCCGTGCCAGGCACGCCGACGGTACCGATGGAGACGACCACAGCCAGCACAACGAGGAAGGCGTACTGCACCGGGGTGTAATCAATGCCCAGCAGGTGGATGGTAAAGACAGCCAGCAGGGTGGGCCAGACACCGGCGCAGCCCGGCATACCGAGGTTTGCACCCAGACTTGCACCAAAGGCGGCGATGTCCTCGTTGACGCCCAGCTTCTTGGTCAGCTGGTTGACCGTGACGGGGATGGTACCCACGCTGCTCTGAGAAGTGAAGGCGACAGTGCCGGCGGGCCAGACGCCCTTGAAGAACTGGACAGGATCCAGCTTGCCGACGATCTTGATGAGCGCGCCCTCGACCACGAAGGCCTGAATCGCGCAGAGGACATAAGCCAGCACCAGAACGCTCAGCAGGGGGACGAGGTCGGCCGGAGAAGAGCGGCTGACGGCACGGGCGATGAGGGACAGGACGGCATACGGAGTGAAGGAGATGACATAGCTGACCACGCGGCCCATCACAACGTCACCGGCGTCGATAAACTTCTTGAAAGGGGCGACCTCTTCGGGCTTCTTGGCGGCTATCTTGTTGTAGCTGATGGCGACCAGAATGCAGAAGACCACGATAGGCACCACCTCGCCGTTTGCCCAGTGGGAAGCGAGGTTCTGGGGGAAGAGGCTGATAACCGTGTCCACAAAGGTAGGGACTTCCTTGGCGGTGTAGTCGGTGGCCAGCTCATACTTCACACCGTGGCCGATGTTGGTCACGACACCAGCGATCAGGGTGATGAGGCTGGCGAAGAAGGTGTTCAGGACGAGGAAGAAAACAGTCTTGAGGCCGATGTTCTTCAGGCGGACGGAATTGCCCAGATTGGTGATGCTGGAAATGATGCTGAAGATCAGCAGCGGGATGACCACAGCCGAAACGACGTGGGCATAGATGGTACCCACAGCGGCGACATAGGTGTGGTGGCCCTTGAACACGAGGCCCACAATGAGGCCGAGGCCCACAGCCAGAATGGTGCGCACGCCGAAGTCAACGTGCTTTTTCCTGTGCAGGTAGTACAGCAGGGCAAAAAATACGGCAGTCAGAGCCAGTGCGGCCAGATCCAGAATTTCTACAGACATAAAACGGATTCTCCTTTATTTTTGAGTGTGATGTCGTTTTTGTCTGTCAACACATTCGCTCTCTCATGATGTTCCTCCCATTTTGCACAAACCTACTTTGTATGTATGTTTGTTCGGTTGCTGTGGAGTATACTACATACAAACCCTGTTGTCAAGTGAATTATGAAAAAATTTTGAACCAGATGCCAAAAGAGCCGCCGTGCATACGCACAGCGGCTCTTGCTATCTTTCGATATTTTATTTTGCGTACTCGACGGCACGGCTCTCGCGGATGACATTGACCTTGATCTGGCCGGGGTAATCCAGCGTGTCCTCGATCTTCTTTGCGATGGAGCGGGCCAGCAGGATGACCTGATCGTCGCTGATGACGTCGGGCTTGACCATGATGCGCACTTCGCGGCCAGCCTGCACGGCGAATGCCTGCTCGACGCCCTCAAAGCTGGAAGAGATCTCCTCCAGATTCTCCAGACGCTTCACATAGCTCTCGACATTCTCGCGGCGGGCGCCCGGACGGGCAGCGCTGATGGCGTCGCAGGCCTGAATGATGAAGGCCAGCGGAGTCTTGGGCTCCACATCGCCGTGATGGGCCTCGATAGCGTGGATGATCTGGGTATTTTCCTTGTACTTGCGGCAGATGTCCACACCGATCTGGACATGGCTGCCCTCGATCTCATGGTCAAGAGCCTTGCCGATGTCATGCAGCAGACCGGCACGGCGTGCCAGCGTGACGTTCACACCCATCTCGCCTGCCAGCAGGCCAGCCAGCCAGGCCACTTCCATGCTGTGGGTCAGAGCGTTCTGGCCAAAGCTGGTGCGGTACTTCAGGCGGCCGATGAGCTTGATGAGGTCGGGGTGCAGGCCGTGGATGCCCAGCTCCATAACAGCGCGCTCGCCCTCCCGCTTCATCTGCAGCTCGAGGTCGTGGCGGCACTTTTCCACCGTCTCCTCGATGCGGGCGGGGTGGATGCGGCCATCGCCGATAAGGCGCTCCAGCGTCATGCGGGCCACCTCGCGGCGGGTCTGGTCGAAGGAGGACAGGGTAATGGCCTCCGGGGTATCATCAATGATAAGGTCAACGCCGGTGGCCGTCTCAAGGGCGCGGATATTGCGGCCCTCACGGCCGATGATGCGGCCCTTCATCTCGTCGCTGGGCAGCGGGACGACGCTGACGGTGGTCTCGCTGCAGTGGTCAGCAGCACAGCGGCTGATGGCCTGGCCGATGAGGTTGCGGGCGATGCCGTCGCAGTTCTCCTTCAAATCGGTCTCGTAGGCGGCGACGCGGATGGCCTTCTCGTGGGTCAGCTCCTCGTCCACCTTGTGCAGCAGCACTTCGCGGGCGTCCTCCTGGCTCAGGCCGGCCAGCGTTTCCAGACGCTCCATCTCCTTGGCGCGCAGGGCATCGACCTCGGCCAGATGGGCCTCGGCCTCCTCGTGCTTCTTTTTCAGCTCTTCCTCGCGCTTTTCCAGAGCCTCGGTCTTGCGGTCGAGGGCAGTTTCCTTCTGGTCGATGCGGTTCTCCTGGCGGCTGATCTCCGCACGGCGCTGCTTGATCTCTTTATCGGCCTCTGCCTTCTGGGCATCGACCTCGGCTTTCAGGCGGAAAGCCTCATCCTTTGCTTCCAGAATGGCTTCCTTGCGCTTCTGGTCGGCGGTCTTGATCGCTTCGTTCACCAGCCGGGTCGCCTCGGCCTCGGCGCTGCCGATCTGGGCCTCTGCGGTCTTTTTACGGTTGTTGTAACCAATAAAATAGCCCGCAGCTGCGGCAGCGACAGCAACGATCAATGCCACGATCACTCCGATCACGGTCATTGTTCTTCACTCTCCTTAACAGTCAAATTTTGCTTTAACAGGCAGGAGACGCTGTGCGGCCGAACGCGGGCCAGACATCAATCAAATTTTCAACGCAAAAGAGGCCAACAAGAACAGACGCAGAGAAAAATCTTCCTGTGCGGTAGGTCTGGTGCAGCTTTTCGATTTACAAGATGTGCTTATAAAAACGGGCAGATGAAGCCCCATTGAAATATCTGGTCGCGGAATGTTCCGCCTGCAGCGTCTTAGATTCCATACTACTTCTTATATTACGAAACATTTTGCACAATGTCAAGGAGAAGTAAGGCCGAAAGCGGAAATTATTTTTTTATTTATTCGAGATACATCCGGCGCAGGCGCATCAGGCGGGCCGGCGTGAGGCCGTATTCGGCTTCCAGATAGGCGTCGGCACTGCCATAGCGCTCCCGGATGATGCTCAGCACGAAGGGAGCAGACTCCGGGTGGACGCCGAACACGCCGAGGTAGAAGTCCTTCCGGGCAGGGTCAGCGGCGATCTCCTCAGCGTGCTCGGCCCAGACGGCTTCCAGCTCCGGCCTGCGCCAGATGTTCGTCTTCTCAAAATCTTCGGCGATGGTCTTGTCCGACGCGCCCAGCGCCAGCAGGATGAGCATGGCGGCCACGCCGGTGCGGTCTTTGCCCGCCGAGCAGTGGAAAAGCACCGGCGTCTCACCGGCTTCCAGCGCACGGAACAGCTCCTTGTACGCCTTGTTGCCGAAGAGCATCCGCTCGTACATGGCGTCCGCCATCCGACGGCCCTCGTCGGGCATTCCCTTCAGCAGATTCTCCCGGTCTTCGGGCGAAAAGTCCACCTCTTTGCCGTTCTCGAGGCAGAGACCGCAGATGCGCACCAGCCGCGCGCCGTCCGGCACGTAGTCGGGCGTCTCGGCAGCTTCGGCCTCGCTGCGCAGATCGAGGATGAGGCGCAGGCCCAGAGAATCCAGCAGCTTCCGGTCAGCCTCGCTGGTGAGTTTCCACGTTGGGATGCCCCGGTAGATCTGGCCCCACTTGATGTGCTTGCCCTCATCGGCCTCGTAGCCGCCCAGCTCGCGGAAGTTGTGTCCGCCCTCAAAGGGCAGCTGAGTGCCGGGGGCAGGATGTACCACGGCGGGCTTTGCCGCCGCGCTGGACAGGACAGGCAGGTTATAGAAGGGCTTCGCCGACCGTCCGCGCCGGGGCGGCAGACTGACCGCACCGCCCAGCACCTCCATCAGGTAGCTGCGCAGCAGGTCGATATAAGCCGAAGCATGGTCGCGCCGCTGCAAAAGTGAGACGCAGAGGGGCGGCAGGTCTTCCAGCAGGACATCCCGCACCCGGTCCAGCTCCCGCCGCGCGCCCGGCTCGTACCGGGTCAGGCAGGTGCAGAGCTGCTCCTGCACGAGGTAGTACGCCTGATAAAAGCTGGGGCCTATCTCAGCGTTGGGCGCAAAGCCCGCCCGGGCGCAGGCCTCCCACAGCGGGGCGAACAGGTCTTGCCGCAGACTGGGCAGAAGGACCCTCTGGTTCCGCAGCTCGGCCAGCGGCACACTCTCCTTTTCCCAGAAGGGGTGGCCGCGCGGCACCAGCAGACAGGCCGGGTCGGCCCGCAGGGTGGTGCGGGCCAGCACCGGTGCGGCACAGCCCAGGTCCATCACAAGGCCCGCATCCAGCTCGCCCTGCTCCACGCCCTCGGCCACGGCGTCGTTGTCCAGCAGGCGGAACCGCATCTCGATGTGGGGGTACTGCTGGCGGAACTTGTCCAGCTGGGTCTCAAGGCCAGGCAGATAGTCCGGCACCAGCGAGACGCTGATGCCGATGCGCACCGGCTGGGCCGACTGTATCTCGGCGTGGAGCGCCGCCTGCATCTGCTGGAACTGCTCCACCACCGGCGCGGCATGGCGCTGCAGGCTCACGCCCCGGTCGGTGAGGCTGAGCTTGTGGTGGGCGCTGAGGAAGAGCGGCCCGCACAGTTCAGCCTCGAGGGCCGAGATGCTCTGACGCAGAGCCTGTCGGGATAAAAACAGGCGCTGGGCCGCGCGGGTGTAGTTCATCTCCTCGCAGAGGACCAGAAAATAATGCAGCTGGCGGATGTCCATCGTTTCCTCCTGAATCTTAGAGTGGTATGGGTAAAGAATACCGCCTTTTGGCCGGATTGTAAAGCCGCTGGAAGCAAAATCCCGCTTTTTCTCCGCTATTGACGCCGTGCTTTCCCGCGTGTAAGATAAAAGAAAGGAGGCTCTGCCCATGAAACATAACACTCCAGCACAGGAGGCCAAAAGCCTCGGGACGCTGTTTTTCACCTTTTTCAAAATCGGTCTGTTCACCTTCGGCGGCGGCTACGCCATGATTGCCCTGCTGGAAGAAGAGTTCATCCAGCGCCGCAAATGGCTGGACAAAGACGAATTCCTCGACATGGCCGCCATTGCAGAATCCACCCCCGGACCGGTGGCCATCAACAGCGCCACCTACCTCGGCTACAAGCTGGCCGGAGTCCCCGGCGCGGCTACGGCCACGGTAGCTGTCTGCCTGCCGTCCTTCCTCATCATCTACGCCATCTCGCTGTTTTTCGAGCAGTTCACCCAGCTCACCGTCATCGCCAACGCCTTCAAGGGCATTCAGGTCTGCGTCATCTACCTCATCTTCTCGGCAGGCGTGCGGATGCTCAAAGCGCTGGACAAGTCGCCCTTTGCCACTGGCGTTCTCGCCGCCGTCATGCTGGTGATGGTGGGCCTCTCGCTGGCCGGTGTCAGCGTCTCGTCCATCCTGCTCATCCTTCTCAGCGGTGCGGCAGGCGTGGCTGCATGGCTCATCGGCCGCAGAAAGGAAGGGAAGTAAGATGTTTCTGAAATTATTCCTCACTTTTCTGGAGATCGGTGCCGTCTCCTTCGGCGGCGGCTACGGCATGATCTCCCTCATCCGGGAGAAAGTCCTGCTCAACGGCTGGCTCTCTGAGGCCGAGTTTTTGAGCTTCATCGCGGTGTCGGAGTCCACACCCGGCCCGCTGGCCGTCAACATGGCTACCTTCATCGGCGCGTCGCAGGGCGGGGTGCTGGGGGCGTTCTGCGCCACGCTGGGCGTCGTTCTGCCGTCCTTTTTCATCATCCTGCTCATCGCGGCCCTCATCCACGACCTGCTCAAGTACGCCGGGGTCGAAGCTTTCCTCTCCGGCGTCCGGCCCTGCGTCGTGGCCCTCATCCTCTCCACAGCCTTCACCATGGGGCTGAGCACTCTGCTGGGCATCTCCACCGCCGCTGAAACGCCCTCGCCCGCATGGCGGGGCATTGGCATCCTTGCAATTCTGGCCGGGGTGCGGCTCATCTGGCAGAAAGCCAGAGGCAAGGCCCCTTCGCCCATCGGGATGATCCTGCTCTCGGCAGTGCTGGGCGCACTTTTATACCAATAAAAAAGAACGGCATCTGAGCTTTTCTCCGATGCCGTTCTCTATTTTGCTCTTCTGAAATCCGATTCACAGACCCGGCCATTCTGGGCCAGAACGCGGCGCAGGACCTGCATCACGCCGGAGCTAGTGTTGGGCGGCGCGAGGAAGGGCACCTCCTCCCGGAGGGCGGACGAGCCGTTCTCTACAAGGAAACCGTATTTTGCCGCCTTCAGCATCTCCGCGTCGTTGAAAGTGTCGCCGAACGCCATCATGCCCTCGGGCAGGACGCCCAGACGCTCCCCCAGCCGAAGCAAGGCCGCGCCCTTGTGGACGCCGGGGTTCATGATGTCCACCCAGTCTGCACCGGCCACCGCCACCGAGAAGCGCCCGCCCCAGACCGGGCCATAAAGCGCGTCGTAGCCCTTCTGGGCATCTCCCTCGGGGAAGTAGATGGTGAATTTATCCACCTGGGCGGTCACGTCCTCCAGATGAGGGACATATTCCACCTTGGTGTAGAATCTCTTGAAGACCCTGTCGTATGGCCGGAACTGCTCCTCCACATAGGCCGTTTCCAGCCCGCAGAGGACGGCGGCGTGGCCCGCGCTCCGGGCCTGCCCGGCCAGCGTGTGCCAGTCGGCAACGTCCATCTCGGAGAGATACAGGCTCTCGCCCTTCCAGCAGATGGCACCGCCGTTGTCACCCACAAGGATGATGTCGTCCTGCAGGGGCGCGAACATCTCCTCTAAGGTATAGATGGGCCGTCCGCTGGTGGCAGCAAACCGGATGCCCCGTTCTGCCAGAGCGCGGACAGTCTCCGCAAAGTCCGGCGGGAGCTGGCTCTGGTCGTCCAGCAGGGTGGCGTCAAGGTCGGAGGCAATGAGGCGGATGACGTCCATTCTCGTCTCCTTAGCCGACGTAGCTGATGTTCACGTCGATCTGTCCGCCATAACCGGGGATGCGGGCGGTGCAGGTACCCTGCCACATATCGCAGGCGATGGGGCTGCCGGCCACATTATAATGGGCGTTCCAGATGCTGTAGCTCTTCAGCTGGTTCAGGTCGATGCGCTTGCGGAACCACAGGGTGGAGGCGTAGACGCCCGGCTGATAGCCCTGGGCCTTGACTTCCTCGCAGAAGGCGATGGCACACTTGGTGCGGTCTTCGACGCCCAGACCATCGGCACGGCCATTCTTGCCGCCGGAGGCCTCAGTATCGAAGTAGATGGGGTAGTCCAGCTTGCGGCCGTTCAGGACATAGGCACAGCCCTGCGCTTCCTCCCGGGCCTCGTTCTCGTTGACTGCCTGGCTGAAGAAGTAGACGCCCACCTTGAGGCCCGCGTTCCGGGCGTTGGTG
Source organism: Faecalibacterium sp. Marseille-P9590 (assembly GCF_017377665.1). Lineage (NCBI taxonomy): Bacteria > Bacillati > Bacillota > Clostridia > Eubacteriales > Oscillospiraceae > Faecalibacterium > Faecalibacterium sp. Marseille-P9590. The sequence goes on along the minus strand of NZ_JAFREF010000016.1, from coordinate 36,838 downwards.
AAGTGCTGCTCGAACATGGGGTCCAGCACCAGTGCGCCGCTGCCGTAGCCGCGGTAGCCGATGCGGATGATGACGAACTTGACGCCCGCCGTCTTGACCTGCTCCCAGTTGATGTTCGACTGATATTTGGAGACGTCGATGCCGAAGGTGGCGTCCTGCTGGACACCGTTGGCGTCGAAGTAATAGAGCTTGTTGTCGATGGACTGGATGCCCGTGACCGGCTGGTTGGTGTACTGGTCATAATAGTAGGTCTTGCCGCCCACGGTGCGCCAGCCGGAATAGACCGGAGCCGGGGTGCTGCTGTCATCGTCTCTTTTCCCGAACAGGAGGCTCCACAGCCAGCTCAGCAGGCCGTTCTCGTCGGTAAGACAGGCAGTATCAATGTTGCTCGCATCCAGCGTACCCGCATCCAGCGCCGCGCGTATCTCTTCCGGCGTCAGCAGGATGGTGCCTTCCTCGGTCTTCACCGGCAGAGTGCTCTGCTCTTCGGAGTTCGTCTCCGGCTCGGCGGGCTGAGACACTGCATCCTGCTCCACCGGAGCGCTCAGGGGGTCTTCGGCGGCCAGTGCCTCGGTCTCCTGCTGTAAGCGGGGGAAGCCGTTCTCCTGTTCCAGCTCGTCGATGCCGCCCATCATGGGGGCAGAAGGAGCTGTTTCCGGGGCTGCTGGCTCTGCGGCAGTCTCCTCTGCGGGTGCAGCCGGAGCCGCCGAGGCAGCGGGCTCTTCTTTCACGCTCTGGCTGGGAGCAGACGGCTGCGCGGCAGACGCAGCAGTGCTCTCCGCCTCAGAGGATGCAGAGTTATTTTTCGGAGTTTCCGTATTATTTTTCTTCGTTTCCTTTTTGGTGCTGTGGGCCGCATCGGTCTCGCCCTCCCACAGCAGAGCCGACGGCTCCACCGTCAGACCCGCAGGCTGGGACGCCAGCAGGGCTGTGGTGCCAAAACCGCCCACCGCGATGGCAAGAGCCATCACCGCCGAGGCCACCATCTGGCCCGCCGCACGGCGCGTCTTCTTTTTTGGTGTTCCTGTATCTTTCTGTCTCATTCCGCTTGCTCTGCCTCCAAGCTGTATTCTAACGCGGCCTCTCGCCGCCAAAAGTGCTTCAAATGCCATTTATACGTCTATAGTATACACCCAACCCCAAGCTCCCGTCAATGTCCTTCGGTGTCTCATGCGGGGCGTTTCGTGGAAGTTTTCCACCACAGCCGACGCTTCATGTGGAAAACGGATCGGGCTGCCGTATTATTGCACTCAAAAGAAAAAAAGATGAGTTCCGAACGGGATTTTTGCGTTTTCCTCTTGCTGTCTTGACACGTGTATGGTATCATGATGGTCATGCAGCTTTTGCTGCACTCTGAACGTGTTAAGACGGAAAGGCAGATTCTTTATGTCAAATGTAAAAGATTTCTTAAAACGCAAGGACATCGTCATCACCCCCCAGCGCTACCTCATCGAGGCGCTGGGCGCGATGGCACAGGGCCTGTTCGCCAGCCTGCTCATCGGCACCATCATCAAGACGCTGGGCCAGCAGACCGGGCTTGAGACGCTGGTGGACCTGGGCGGTTACGCCACGGCCATGAGCGGCCCGGCTATGGCCGTGGCCATCGGCTGGGCGCTCCACTGCCCGCCGCTGGTACTGTTCAGCCTCGTGACGGTGGGCTACTCCTCCAACGCCCTCGGCGGCGCAGGCGGCCCTCTGGCCGTCCTCATCATCGCCATTGTGGCCGCTGAGCTGGGCAAAGCCGTCAGCAAGGAGACCCGCGTCGACATCCTTGTCACCCCGCTGGTGACCATCTTTGCCGGCGTCGGCCTCTCGATGCTCATCGCCGCCCCCATCGGCGCAGCCGCAAGCCAGGTGGGCACCCTCATCATGTGGGCCACCGAACAGGCACCCTTCCTCATGGGCATCCTCGTCTCGGTCATCGTGGGCGTCGCCCTGACCCTGCCCATTTCCTCTGCCGCCATCTGTGCGGCCCTCGGCCTGACGGGCCTCGCCGGCGGCGCTGCCGTGGCGGGCTGCTGCGCCCAGATGATCGGCTTTGCCGTCATGAGCTATAAGGAAAACGGCGTCGGCGGCCTCATCAGCCAGGGCCTCGGCACCAGTATGCTCCAGATGGGCAACATCGTAAAGAATCCCCGTATCTGGATCGCCCCCACGCTGGCCAGCGCCATCACCGGCCCTCTGGCCACCTGCGTCTTCCACATGGAGATGAACGGTGCCGCCGTCTCTTCCGGCATGGGTACCTGCGGCCTCGTGGGCCAGATCGGCGTCTACACCGGCTGGGTCAGCGACATTGCCGCCGGCACCAAGGCCGCCATCACCCCGATGGACTGGGCTGCCCTCGTCCTCATCTGCTTCGTCCTGCCCGCCGTGCTCAGCGTTCTCTTCTGCGAGATCGAGCGCAAGCTTGGCTGGATCAAGGACGGCGATTTGAAGCTGAACTGATCCCGTAAAAATCGCCTCTGTGCAAAAATGTCGTCAAAACATTTCTGCACAGAGGCTTTTTTATCTTATTTTATTGCATTCCGCACTTTTTCTCTGCTATAATACTGTTACACAATTCAAGACCGGAGGGTTCATCATGACCGTAAAACGCGAAAAGGCATTCCGCAACGCCATTGCATCCACACGGATGGAGGGCCTCTCTTTTTCCAAAAAATCGGAGCAGGACTGTCTGCGCTATCTGGACGGTCATCTTGACGCCGCCACCCTCGTCCGTGAGGTTCTGCGGCAGCCACAGGACACTGCGGCCCAGAGGTAACGCTTATGCCCTACACGATCGACCCATCTTCTGCCGACTGCTATCCCTGCACTTCCGTCCTTATCAATAAATTCGACCTCCGCAGTCAGCAGGAGCTTGACCGTGTGGAAGCCGTGCTCGTCACCGCGAAAGCAGCACAGTGGGAAGAATCTCCCTTGTGCTCTACCTTCGACTTTGAGCATTACAAGGCCATCCACCGCCATCTTTTCTGCGACCTCTACGAATGGGCCGGTGTACCCCGCAGCATCAACATCTCCAAAAAGGGTACGCAGTTCTGCCCCGCAGATGAGATCCCACGCGTCAGCTCTGCTATTTTCCGGCGGCTGGCCGAGCAGAATTTCTTCCAAAGCCTTTCCTTCGACGATTTTGTAGACGCCTTCGTTGATTTTTACATCCGCACCAACGAGCTTCACCCGTTCCGCGAGGGCAATGGGCGGACACAGCGCGTCTTTCTGGCGCAGCTCGCACAGCACGTTGGGTATCAGTTGGATTTTTCCTGCATCGACCCCGACGAGCTGATGGTCGCCACCATCTGGTCGGCGCAGGGCGTGGATACTATGCTGCGCCAGCTTTTCCGTGAAATGCTTTCGCCTTTGGCAGATTAATCCACGATTCTTTCCCCATCCAGCACCGCCTGCCGGAGGACATCCCCCTCATACACCAGCTTGAGGGAGAACCACGGATGTTCCTCGTTGAGCAGCTTGAAGAAAATTTTATCGCCCTCCCAGATGGGCAGCTGCTCCACCTTTTCCTTCGGCACCCATTCCAGCACGCCTTCCCGGCAGGCATCGCCCTGTATCATCTCGCCCGTCCATGCGTCGGCAGTGTAGAGGTGGATGAACTCGGTCATATTGCCCCAGATGAAGGTCAGCAGGCCCCGGCTGCGCCAGTGGGTCAGCGTCAGGCCCGTCTCTTCCTTCACTTCACGGAGAAGGCAGTCCTCCGGACTCTCGAACCGCTCGAATTTTCCGCCGACGCCCACCCATTTGTCGTGGTTGTAGTCGTCCTCCTTCTTCACGCGGTGGAGCATCAGATAGGCGTCGTCCCGCTCCAGATAGCACAGCGTCGTGCTGAAGATCGGGTATTCGGGATTCATAAAGGCCCCAAGATTCATCTTACTTTCCCTTTCTTTTAACAGCAAAGCGCCCCGCAGATGACCCCTGCGGGGCGCTGTTTTTATGCGTTTATGCCTTGCGGCCTGCGCGGCCCTTGCCCGCATTGTTCAGTTTACGGACGAGATCGTTCTGATGTTTGCGCTGGGAGGGCGTCGGCTCCGGATCATGGGCCTCTTCGGCCTTGGCCCGGGTCTGCTGGACGGTGGAGTCCACACGCTCAAGGTTCCACTCCTGATTGCCGCCCGAGACGAAGTTCCAGATCTGAGCCTGCGCACCGTTGGAGGTGTTCATGCCCACAAGATCGATGTACTTGTCGGCCAGCACGTTGCGGATGCGGGTCCGGCCATTGCGGGTAGGCTCGAGCGCCCAGCACTGGCTCAGTCCGCTGGTGCGGCCCCACTGATGGAGCCAGGTGCCTTCCACCACACCGCCGAGGGCAAGGTCCATCATTTTGCCGGTAAAACGGTTCTGGATGCGCCAGCGTCCTTCGCCTGCATCCACGAATTTCCACTGCTGCCACGGATGACCTGCGTAGTCCCACAGACGGATCGCAGCGCCGTTCTCCGTGTTGAAGTTCTTTACTTCCAGCACCTTTCCATTGGGGGCCTTGATGAGGTAAAATTCATTTTCTGATAATACGACCTGCGATGCCTTTGCCATAACTGCGTTCTCCTTTCAGCGTAGACTTTTGATGCTCTTATTATAACGCATTTTGGTTTGGGCAGCAAGAATAGTTTTCCATAATTTTTGCGAATTTCTTTATGCATTCTGCTCGTTTTGCTGAGATTTCCTCACTTTACCCTCCGGCCCAAATTCCACCGCCGGAGCACGCTTGTATACATCTCAAAAACGACCCCACAGCTGTCGTTTTCCACCCTGTTTTTGCTCCAAGAACAGCACCCCTGTTTTCGGCCCGTTTCAGCTTCAAAACGGGTCGAACTGTCCCTGCCGCAAGGCCAATTCAGTGCAGTGACTTCAGTTTTATAAATCAAAGCTCACTTCGGTGCTTTACTTTAATGATAGATATTACATTTCAGAAAGAGCTTTAATTTGTTTCACGTTTTTTGCTATTGACTTTATTTCAAAACCGGTGTATAGTAAGCTTGCAGGGAGCGGAAAGCGCCCCCGTAACAACGAGCTTCAGGCTCCGCACACTGCGGGCCTGTGAGAAAAATATAGGAGGTTTGACTATGTATTACTACATTCTGGGCTGCGGTATCGCTTGTTTGGTTCTGTTCGGCATCTACAGCATGGAGACGGTATGCGTCAAGCCGGCTGAGATGGTTGGCAAGGTCCTGCTGTGGCCTGTCACCCTGATGGAAGCAGTTGTCCGTTACAGCTCCACTCATCACAACTTCAAGGCTGCGCTGTAAAACGCATCACGTCTGAGGATGTTGAAAAAGCCATCAAGGCTGCCGTACTCTTTGCGGGTACGGCAGCCTTTTTGCTTTACACCCGGGGGCCGGATGTGGTACACTGTATATTGTAAAGCGATTTCCCGCCGAATCTTATCGTGCGCAGTTCCGCGCTATTTTTCAGGAGGACTATGAAACCCGATTACAAGCTGGTCGCCAAGGCCAAATATATCCACATGACCGCCGACCTTGCCAGCGAGGTCTGGCACGAGGTCTACAAACGCTATTTTCCCGCAAAGCAGCTGGACGCCCTCATCGAGAACTTGCAGAGCGCCGACGCTATTGAAGAGGACATCGACAACGATGTGAACTACTTCCTCGTCTTCCTCGGCAGCAGCCTCATCGGCTACTTTGCATGGAAGATGGAGAACACTTCGCTCCATCTGCTCCACCTCTACCTCAAGCCCGAATACCGCGGCAAGGCCATCGGCCGGGACATCGTGGCGTCCTGCGAGCGTCTGGCCCGGGGCGAAGGCCGGGGCCGCGTCTGGTGCGGCGTCAACGCCAAGGCCCTGCCGGTGCAGCAGTTCTTCAAGACCCGGGGCTACCGCTCCCTCGGCCCTGCCGAGAGTGAGGGCAGCATCGAGCGCAACGAGCTTATCTTTGAGCGGATGTTGTAAATTTCCTGCAAAGACCATTGCATTTTCTTCTCATTTGTACTACACTAAAGTAGTGTATTGAAGTACCCGTCTGCGGGTCCAACATCATTGAATGACCGGGGAGGAACTGTATATGGCAAAGGACCATCCGACCGGAAAATCCGGCCTGTATGCCGCTTTTCTGGAGCTTGAGACGCCCGAGGAGTGCTACCGCTTCTTGCAGGATGTATGCAGCTACGCAGAGCTGAGCGCGATGGAGCAGCGCTACAACATCGCCGAAAAGCTCATGCGCAAGCAGAGCTACACCAGCATCATGGGCAACATCGGCGCATCCAGCGCCATCATCAGCCGCGTGAGCCGTGTGCTGGGCCGGGATGACAGCGTCCTGCGCCGCATTCTGGAAAAGAACGGCGTCTCCGCTGACACCGAAGACTGAATTTCTACTGACCGCTGGCGCACTGCGGGCCGGAGATGCCCCGCCTGCGGTGCGCTTTTTCTTTGATTTATAAAAGGAGTATCTGATTATGAGCAAAGCTGTTCTGTTTTTTGCCGACGGCACCGAGGAGTGCGAGGCCCTGCTGGTGGCCGACCTTCTCCGCCGCGCCAGGGTCGAAGTCATCATTGCGTCCGCCATGGGCCGCCGCGCCCTCGTCAGCAGCCACGGCATCCACCTGAACGCCGACGCGCTGGCCGAGGATGTGGATTACAGCGACGTAGACATGGTCATCCTGCCCGGCGGCATCCCGGGTACGCCCAACCTCGCCGAGAACAAGACCGTCACCGACACCTGCGTTTCTTTTGCCAAGGCAGGCAAGAAGGTCGCCGCCATCTGCGCCGCGCCCAGCGTCCTCGCCAGCCTCGGCCTGCTGGAAGGCAGGAACGCCACCGCCCACGCCGGATTTCAGGACAAGCTGGCCGGTGCCATCGTCCACGATGAGGAAGTCGTCGTAGACGGCAGCATCATCACCAGCTACGGCCTCGGCGGCGCTATCCCGTTTGCCCTCGAGCTGGTGCGCCAGCTGGCCGGCCCCGCCGAAGCCGACCGCATCCAGAAGGCTATCGCGTATCGGCACTGAGAAGGAGGCTTTTCTATGCGTTTCATCACCTGTCGTCTGCCTGACGGCGTGGAAGACCCTGCCATCCTCTCTGCCGATGGCCGTCAGGTCTGGCCCCTGAGCTGGCTGGGCCTTTCTTACGAGACATTGTCCGACGCCATCCCGTTTCTGACCCCGCAGGTGCGGGCCGGGCTTTCGCTGGCCATCGCAGGCATCCCGGCGCTGCCTATTGAGGCCGTCACGCCGGAAAGCCCCATCCCGTCTCCGGCGCAGGACGTCATCTGTCTGGGCATCAACTACATGGCCCACTCCGACGAGGCCGAGAAATACTCCGCCGACGCCTTTGCGACCAAACATCAGGACGCCATCTACTTTTCCAAGCGGGTCACCCGGGCCGTGCCGGACGGCGGCTTCATCGAGGCCCATACCGACCTCGTGAAAAAGCTGGACTACGAATGTGAACTGGCCGTCGTTCTGGGAAAGGACGCGAAGGACGTTCCCGCAGGGCAGACGAAAGACTACGTCTTCGGCTACACCATCCTGAACGATGTCTCCGCACGGGATGTCCAGACCTCCCACAAGCAGTGGTATTTCGGCAAGAGCCTCGACGGCTTCACTCCCATCGGCCCCTGCATCGTCACGGCAGACGAGTTCGACACCTACCCGCCCAAGCTGCCCATCCGGTGCTTCGTCAACGGCGAAAAGCGGCAGGACTCCAACACCGGCCTGCAGATCTTCGACATTGACCATGTCATTGCAGAGCTTTCGCAGGGCATGACCCTCAAGGCCGGTACTATCATCGCCACCGGCACCCCGGCGGGCGTCGGCATGGGCATGGAGCCGCCCTGCTTCCTCAAACCGGGCGACGAAGTTCGCTGCGAGATCGAGGGCATCGGCACCCTGACGAACACAGTCCGCTGAGTAGGTTTGCATTCCATTTTGTATTATTTTTCTGAATTTCTACTCATTCGATGCATTTTCGTCTGAATTGCTCTTTTGTTCACGAACAATTCATATTAAATTCATATTCCGTTCATGCATCTTCGGTATATGTATGGCATCAAAGGCGCGGTGCGCGCCGAAAGTCCCTGACAGCACACTCCATATCGCCGCTCTCCCGGGCGGCTGAGGAAAGGAATCGGAAGAATATGAAAATTGGTTTTTGGGAACTCGTGGTCATCGTGGTCATCGCGTTCGTCTTCATCGGCCCCGACCAGCTGCCCGTCTACGCAAAGAAGCTGGGCAAGATGCTGCGCGAGCTGAAGAAGTACACCGGCGCTGCCTCCGAGGAGATCCAGAAGAACGTCGTGGAGCCTCTGAACGAGATCCAGGCCCCCCTCAAGGAAGCCGTTGCCCCCCTGACCGACATCAAGAAGGACATCGACAACAGCGTGAAGGATGTCACCAAGAGCTTCACCGGCATCGGCAAGACCAGCAAGGAAGAGGCCGCCAAGGCCGAACAGGCTGAGGAAGTCACCGAGCTGGAAGAAGTCGAGGAGCTGCCCGAGGAGACTCCTGCTGAGGCGCCCGCAGCCGAAGCTCCCAAGGCAGAGAAGACCCCTGCTGCTGAGCCTGTGAAGGCCGAGGAAAAGACCGACGCCCCCGCAGAGGCAGCACCCGTGGCCGAAGAAGCCGCACCCGCTGCCGAAGCCGCACCTGCCGAAGAGGCAAAGTCTTAATCCCCCCACCGATGCACCCGCGCCTGCGGTTGCCTTATACATTGTAATCAGCCCGCCTCGCGGCGCGGCAAAGTAAAAAGGAGATCATTATTATGCGTATTGGTACTAACGAGCTGCTTATCATCCTGGTCGTCGTCCTGCTCATCTTTGGACCCAAGAACCTGCCGAAGCTGGGCAAGATGTTCGGCAAGACCATGAACAACTTCAAGAAGGGCATGGAAGAGTCCGAAGAGGAGGACGCGACCACTGCCAAGGCCGAGACCAAGACTGAGAAGAAGGACGACGAGGAGTAATCTGTGGCTACGAACGTAAAGCGCAAAAAGAAAGCCGAAGTCATGCCTGACGACGGCAACATGACGCTGACGGGCCACCTGAAAGAGCTGCGCAACCGGCTGATCGTCTGCGCCGTGGTGTTCGTGGCGGCGGTCGTGGTCACGCTGGCTTACGCCGACCGCCTCATCGACCTGCTGACCGCCATGGGCCAGGGTTTCTACACCTTCGTGTCCATCGCCCCGCAGGAAAAGCTGATGCAGTATTTCCGCGTCTCCCTGCTGGCGGCTGTGGTCGTCACAGTGCCTGTGGCGCTGTATCAGGTGTACGCCTTTGCAAAGCCCGGCCTGAAAAAGAGCGAGACGTTCTTCCTCAAGCTGGTCATCCTGCTGGGTCTGGCCCTCTTTGTGGTGGGCGTGATGTTCGCCTACAAGCTCATGATGCCCTTCATGCTCCGGTTCCTCAGCACCGGCATCGAGGGCGCCGACTACATCCAGACCACTACCAGTATCGAGAGCTATGTCAGCCTCTGCCTGACCATGTTCATCATCTTTGGCTGTGTGTTTGAGATGCCTCTGGTCACCATCATCCTCTCCAAGATGGGCATCGCCAACCCCGAGATCTTGAAAAAGGGCCGGGGCGTTGCCATCGTGCTCATCTTCTTCATCGCAGCTGTCGTCACCCCGCCGGACATCGTGTCCCAGTGCATGGTAGCTATCCCCATGGTGCTGCTCTACTTTGTCAGCATCTTCCTGAGCGGCATCTTCTACAAGCCCCGCTCTGAAGACGGCGATGACGAAGAGGACGCGGAAGAGGAAGACGAGGACTAAGGCTTTTTCATCCGTCACGAAAGCGCACTCTGCTGCTTGCAGGGTGCGCTTTTTTCCGGCCTGTTTTATGCCATTCTGCCAAAAAGGCGGTGTTATTTCCGTCTGATTGCATAAAAACCGGCCCGCCCCCTGCTCTTTTGGCCCGGAGTATGTTATACTGATGTCAAATGATAACCGGCGGGCGACCGCCGCAGAAAAAAGGGGTAAATGAGTTATGAAAGAATACGCATTCGGCATCGACCTCGGCGGCACCACGGCCAAGGTCGGCCTGTTCACCACCTCGGGCGCTCTGCTGGAAAAGTGGGAAGTCCCCACCGATACCTCCAACGCCGGTGAGCACATCCTCGAGAATCTGGCCGACGCCATCCACGCCAAGATGGCCGAGAAGGAGATCACCTCCGAGCAGGTGGAGGGCGTCGGCATCGGCGTCCCCGGCCCCGTGCTGGACAGCCGCGTCGTCCCCATCATCTGCGCCAACCTTGGCGGCTGGGGCGAACGGAACGTCTCGGCCCAGCTGTCCGGCCTGCTGGACGGCATGAAAGTGCTGGTGGGCAACGACGCCAACGTGGCTGCTCTGGGTGAGATCTGGATGGGTACCGCCAAGGGCTGCCGCAGCGCAGTCATGGTCACGCTGGGTACCGGCGTCGGCGGCGGCGTCATCGTCAACGGCAAGGTCATCGACGGCGCACACGGTGCCGGCGGCGAGATCGGCCACATCACCGTCAACCGTCACGAGACGGCCACCTGCGGCTGCGGCAAGCACGGCTGCCTCGAGCAGTATTCCAGCGCCACCGGCGTCGTCCGCTGCATGAAGAAGCTGCTGGACGAAAACCCCGACGCAGACTGCGTCCTGCGCGGCAAGGATTTTGAGGCCAAGGACGTCTTTGATGCCGCCCGCAGCGGCGACGCCCTCGCTGCCCGCGAGGTGGACGAGATGACCGACACCCTCGGTATGGCTCTGGCCTCCATTGCCAGCACCACCGACCCCGAGATGTTCCTCATCGGCGGCGGCGTGGCCCGCGCAGGCGACGTCCTCTTCGACCCGCTGGTGGAGCACTTCAAGACCTACGCCTTCAAGTCCTGCCGCGAGACGCCCATCAAGGCCGCAAGCCTCGGCAACGACGCCGGTATTTACGGTGCCGTGCGGCTCATTGTCGGAGAGTGATCGTTTCTTTTTGATATAAAAATAAGAGGCTGCCTGCAAAGTACAACCTCTCAGTCTCGCTGTCGCTCGACAAGGCCGGGTTGCGGCACCCAGCATCCGTTGCGCATTGCGCACGTCTTGCTGGCCGCTGCCCCAACAACGACTCCCTGTTTCCGCCACTGGCGGCGGTCGTCGTTGTTGCCCCTATCGAGGGGAGCCTCTGGCGAAGAGATGAGGCTTTCCGCCATGCCAAAGCCTCCCCTCGGTAGGGGAGGTGGCACGGCGAAGCCGTGACGGAGAGGTTACTTGCAGCAGCCTCTTTTATTTTTGTGATCAAGCTTATAACGTATCTTCCCCGGGCAGCTGATTCCACAGGCGGTAGTAGACGCCCTTTTTCGCCAGCAGCTCATCGTGGGTGCCAGACTCCTCGATACCCTCTGCGCCCAGCACAAGGATACGGTCGTAGTCCTTGATGGTGGTCAGTCGGTGGGCGATGGTCAGGGTCGTGCGGCCATGGGCCAGCTTTTCGAGGCTCTGGCCCACAAGGATCTCGCTCTCGTTGTCGAGGGCGCTGGTGGCCTCGTCCAGAATGAGGATGGGCGGGTTCTTCAGGAAGACCCGCGCGATCGCAATGCGCTGCTTCTGACCGCCCGAGAGCTTGACGCCGCGCTCACCCACATAGGTATCAAAACCGTCCTTCAAGGCGCTGATAAAGCGCTCTGCGCCCGCCAGACGGGCCGCTTCAATGATCTCCTCCCGGGTCGCGCCGGGCTTGCCGTAGGCGATGTTATCCGCCACCGAACCGCTGAACAGATAGACGTCCTGCTGGACGATGCCGATGTCCTCCCGCAGGCTCTTGAGGGTGACGTGCTGGATGTCCTGCCCGTCGATGAGGATACGGCCTCCCGTCACCTCGTAGAAGCGGGGGATGAGGTTGCAGAGCGTCGTCTTGCCGCCGCCGGACGGGCCGACCAGCGCCAGACGCTCACCGGCCTTGATGTCAAGGCTTACATGGTGGAGCACCTTGTTATGGTCGTCGGGGTACTCGAAGCTGACGTCCTCGAAGCGGATGTCACCCGGACCGGGCTGCAGAGGCTTTGCGTCTTCGGCATCCTTGATGGTCACGGGGGTGTCCATGATCTCCGCAAAGCGCTCGATGCCGGTCATGCCGCGCTGGAACTGCTCGGCGAACTCGACGATGCGGCGGATGGTGGCGATGAGAGTGGTGACGTAGAGCATATAAGCCACCAGGTCACCGGCGGTTATCTTGCCGTACACCAGCGACAGACCGCCCGCAAGGATGACCACCAGATACATCAGGCCGTCGAAGAGGCGGGTGGAGGTGTTGAACGCAGCCATGGCGTAGTAGCCCAGCGTCTTGATGTGCTCGAAATCCTTGTTGCCCCTGGCGAATTTCTCGCGCTCTTCGTCCTCGGCGGCGAAGGCCTTCACCACGCCCTGACCCAGCAGGCTGTCCTCGATGGTGGCATTCAGCTCACCGATCTGGACGCGCTGCTGGCGGAACCGGGCGCGCAGGCGCTGGTTCAGCTTGACGGACACGACGCCCATCAGCGGCACGCAGGCGAACACGGCCAGCGTCAGCGGCACACTGGCCTGACACAGGATGAGGAAGGACGCCAGGATCTTGATGCCCGCGATGAAAAATTCCTCGGGGCAGTGGTGGGCGAACTCGGTCACGTCGAACAGGTCATTGGTGATGCGGCCCATGATGGTGCCGACCTTGGTGTTGTTGTAGTAGGTGTGGTCGAGCTTGAGCAGGTGGTCGAAGGCGTCCCGGCGCATGTCCGTCTCGATGTGGACGCCCATGATGTGGCCGATGCCCGACATGAAATACTGCGCAGCACCGTCGATGATGCGGAGCACAAAGTACACTGCCGCCAGCTTGAGCACGATGCCCGCCGTGAGGGTGATGCCCACGCCCATGGCGGAGTTGGTGATGGTGCTCATGATCTTGGGCAGGATGATGTCGCACAGGGTGGTCATCGCCGCACAGAACAGGTCGATGAACAGAGTCTTTTTGTATTTTGCCAGATAGGGCAGAAAGCGCCGGATGAGGGCGCCGCTGCTGGTGTGCCGCACTGCGGGGTCGTTGACTTTTTGCATGGTTCCTCCATTTTTCAAGCTGGCTTGCCCTCTCAGGCCGCTTATTTCTTACTATAATCTCTCTCGCCGTAGATGGCCGTCCCAATGCGCACGAGGGTCGCACCTTCGCGGATGGCGTTCTCAAAGTCGCCGCTCATGCCCATGGAGAGGGTCTCCATCTTCACGTTCTGGTACCCCCGCTCCCCGGCCTGCACGAACAGCTTGTACACCTGGGCCAGATACCGGCGGTTCTGGGCGTCATCGTCGTTGACGGGCGGGATGGCCATCAGACCCTTGACCCAGATGTGCTCTTCTGCGGCGGCAGCGTCCAGCAGGGGCCAGAGCTGTTCCGGCGAGACGCCCGACTTCGACTCCTCGCCGCCGATGTTCACTTCCAGCAGGACGTCCTGCACGATGCCGGCCTTGGCGGCTTCCTTTTCGATCGCGGCCAGCAGATGCTCGCTGTCCACGCTCTGGATGAGGCTTGCGCGGCCCAGCACCTTCTTGATTTTGTTGGTCTGCAAATGGCCGATGAAGTGACTGGGCTTGCCGCAGTAAGCACCGGCGTCGTAGTTGGCGCAAAGCTCCTGCACATGGTTCTCGCCGAACACATCGATGGCAAGAGCCGCGCTGGCGGCGACGGTGTCTGCGGTGCGGGTCTTGCAGGCCGCGCAGAGCTGCACTTCGGCGGGGTCGCGGCCTGCTTCCCGGGCCGCTGCGGCCATCTTTTCGCGGATAGCCTCCACTGCCTCCCGCATCTCTTCCAGATTCTTTTCTGCCATAGAGCTCAGTCCTCCTCGGTATATTTTGCGCGCTCGCCGCCGATGAGCTTCGGGCGGGTGCGGGCGCAGAGAATGTTGGCCTCGCCGATCTTCGAAAGGCTCAGCCGCACCGGCACAGCCACCCGGCGCAGATGCATTCCGATGAGGGTGCCTCCGATGTCGATGCCTGCGTGGGCGCGGATCTCCTCCACCGCGATGGGGTCTTTGAACTGCTTCCAGCAGGTGGTGGCCCAGCTGCCGCCCGCATGGGGACGCGGCACAACGCAGACTTCCTCCCAGCCGTATTTCTCAGCGGCTTCCCGCTCAATAATGATGGCCCGGTTGAGGTGCTCACAGCACTGTGCGGCCAGCCAGATGCCGTTTTCGGCCAGCACCGGTGCGACGCCGGCGTAGACAGCCTGTGCAGCCTCAAGGCTCGAGTCCTTGCCGATGTGGCCGCCGACGATCTCGCTGGACGAGCAGCCCACCACAAAGACATCGCCCTTTTTCAGCTTTGCCTGGGCCAGCAGCTCCGTCACGGCCTGCCGCGCTTCGGTCTCGATTTGCTTTTTGAACTCTTCCGTCATAAAAAACACCTCGTTTTATACTCTTGCAGACAGCAGGCTGGCAGAGCCTGCCGCGCCGAAATACACTTTGCTTCCCGCCGGGCACACCGCCGTGCAGCCGTCCAGCTCTCTGCCTGAGAATGTCTGCTTCCAGCTTCCGTCGGCGGTGTCCACAGCCTCGGCGCAGGGGGCGTCCGCAGGCAGCTTGAACAGCTTCTTCTGGATGTTCTCACCGGCCCGCAGGGCGATGCCCCGCAGAAGGGTGCTGTCCGCGTGCTTTTCCAGCCAGCCGCTGCGGGTCCAGCGGTAGCTGATATAGAGGATGCCGTCCTCGTCCAGCGCCAATGCGCCGGGGTATCCCGGCAGGCCGGACACAAAGCTCCCGCAGTTTTTGCCGCCGGCGGTCAGCTCCCGGGCGTCGGCGTCCACACTCCAGACGCAGCGATTCCCGAGGTCGGAAACGTACAGCGTTCGGCCATCCTCCGAGAGGGCCAGACCAGCCGCACCGGCCACGCCGCCCAGCACCTGTTCCACCGTCCGGGCCGACGGGTCATACACATAGACGCAGCCCGTGCCGGTGTGGGCGATGAGCTCGGTGCGGAGAGCGCTTTCCAGCCCGTTTTTCGCAGCGGCTTCGGTGGACACGGCGAAATAGACCTTCCCGTCCGGGCCGGTCTCCACCGCCGACAGCACACCCAGCGGTGCGCCGTCGATTTGGGTCACCACCTGTTCCACTGAGGTTCCCCAGCTGTCATGCCGGGCACGGCAGAGCGCCCCGCCGGAGGACGTCACCACCGTCAGCCACAAGTCGCCGTCGGCGTCGAAGGCAAAGCTGGTCAACTCGCCCTCCACCGACAGGATGGCCGCGTAGTGTCCGCCGTCGGTGCGGACAAGGTCGCTCTGACGCTTTTTCATGGTTGCACCGTTGTAGGCAGCAGCGTAGACAAGGCCGTCCTGGGTACGGACGCAGTCCACGCCCAGATAGCCGCCCAGCTTCCAGCTGTCCTTGCTGTCGGCGGAGAGGGCCGTCTGCGCGGCGCCGGTGTCCTGCCGCACATCCGGGGCGGTGTAGGCTTTCGGCGGCGTGTCGATGGGCCGCAGCAGCAGGCCGTACGCCAGCGCCGCCAGCATCAGCAGGGCAAAGATGTTGCTGGCCACCCGGAAGCGGGTCATCAGAGCTTCCCGCTCGATGGCGGCCTGTGCTTCCAGCTGGGCCTTCCGGCGGGCAGCGGCGGCAGACGTGCGCTGGGCGCGGCGGAGCCACCGGTCCACAAAGAGGGCCACGTTCGGCCCCACCGTGATGGATGCAATGAAGAGGAGCAGTACCAGCTCTACGAATCCAATGCGCATGAACAGTTTTTCCTTTGTATTTGTCAGATTTCGGGGAAGTCTTTTATCATTGTAGTATAGCACACTTCGGCTTTTCTGCGCAAGATGAGGCCGAGCTTGACAGCTCCCGAAGCGGCCTCTTATAATCAGTGCAGACACGAAACGCACCCACTGGGATGTTTTCCCAAAAAATCTACTCAAACTTCACAAAAATTCCTAATTGATAGGGTATGATAGACTTAAACGCAGTATACAGTTCCGCCGGGCTGACTCTGAGCAGCCTCCGGCGCTTGGGAGATAGAAGCTTTTAGGAGGAATGCCTTATGGCAAAAATTCTTATCGTTGACGACGAGCCCCGCATCCGGGAGCTCATCCGGGAGAATTTACAGTATTCGGGCTACACCTGCGAGGAGGCAGGGGACGGCTCCGCCGCCCTGTCGCTGCTCACCGGCGGCGGCTACGATTTGGTCATCCTCGATTTGATGATGCCCTTTATGGACGGCATGACCTGCCTGCGGGAGATGCGCACCCGCCGCATCAATACCCCCGTCATCATCCTGACGGCCCGCGGCGAGGAGTACGACAAGCTGGCCGGCCTCGAGGGCGGCGCTGACGACTATGTGGTCAAACCCTTCTCCCCCCGGGAACTGGTGGCCCGTGTCAAGGCTGTGCTCAACCGCACCATGCCCCGCACCGAGGCTTCTGACAGCACCATGACCTTTGGGGAGCTGTCCATCGACACGGCCAGCCACACCGTCAAGGTCTCGGGCGAGGAAGTGAGCCTCACGCCCAAGGAGTTCGACCTGCTGGTCTTTCTGGCCTCCAACAAGGGAATCGCCCTCAGCCGCGAGAAGATCCTGCAGAAGGTGTGGAACTACGACTACTTCGGCGAGGACCGCACCGTAGACACCCACGTCAAGATGCTGCGCGGCCATCTGGGCAAGTGCCGCGGCTACATCGCCACTGTCTGGGGCATCGGCTACAAGTTCGACCCCGACGCGGCGCGTTAAGCGGAGGCTCTGCTCTTCATGCGGCAAACGAGCAAAACACGGCGCACCATCGGCATCCGGGGCCAGCTCATGGGCTTTCTGTGCTTCATCTGCCTTTTGCTGGTGGGACTGTTCTGGTTTCTGAGCACCCAGCTGCTGGAGCCCCTCTACACCACCCATATCCAGAAGCAGCTCACCGAGCAGGCTGAGGCCATCGTGGCCCGGATGGACGAGGCCATCGGGAAGGGCGAGACCCTCTCCTACTGGGCCTTCGGCAGCCGGCTGTACGTCAACAACACCTTCTTCAACGCGCTGCAGGACGACATCTTCGAGCTGGGCGGGATGAGCAGTTTCTGCATCGACATCTCCGACACCACCCTGCGGCAGATCTTCAAGGTGGATAACCTGTCCTACTGCAACCTTCACCGCACCCGCCCCACCGACACTGCCGACGAGCAGACCGCCTACACCACGGCCCGCGCCATGCGGCAGCTCTGCCGGGAGAGCGGCGGCACAGTGGTGCGGAAGATCAACCCGCCCACGCCCTCCGGCTCCGTCCAGCTGATGGTGGGCCGGATGACCTCCGACGGAAATTACACTGTGCTGGTGACTACCAGCCTGATGCATGTGGCCGAGGCCGGCAAGGTGCTCAGCACCGTCCTGCCGCTGGCTGCGGCCCTCATTTTCGCGTTCTCGATGTCGGCGGCATGGTTGTTCAGCGAGTGGTTCACAAAGCCTCTGCGGGCTCTCTCCGGGGCTGCGCGGCAGGTGGCACAGGGCAACTACGCCGTCCATGTGGACTCGGTGCGGAACGACGAGCTGGGCGACCTTGCTCAGGAGTTCAACCACATGGCAAAAGAGGTCCAGCACGCCTCCCAGATGCAGCGCGACCTGCTGGCCAACGTCTCCCACGACCTGCGCACCCCGCTCACCCTCATCAAGGGCTATGCCGAGACGGTGCGCGATTTGACCGGCGACAACAAGAAGCACCGCGACGAGCAGATGAACATCATCGTGGACGAGACCGACCGCCTGACGGCCCTTGTTTCCAGCGTCATGGAGCTGAGCAAGGTCACGAGCGGCGCACTCAAGTGCGAGAAGGTCCACTTCGACATGGGCCAGCTCTGCGACGAGGTGAGCGAGCGTTACGACGCCGTCTGCGCCCAGAACGGCTGGCAGCTCAAGCTGGAAATCCCCGACGAAGAACTGCCCGTCTGTGCCGACCCCGACATGATGCAGCGCGCTCTGCATAACCTTTTGGGCAACGCCATGCACCACATCGGCGAAGACGGCATCTTCGTGCTGCGGGCGCTCCGCTGCCCCGAGGGCGTCCGGGTGGAGGTAGAAGACCACGGCCCCGGCATCTCTGCCGAGGACCTGCCCTATATCTTCGACCGCTACTACCGCTCCCGCTCCGACGCAGGCAAGCAGGGGACCGGCCTCGGCCTCTCCATCACCAAAGCTATTTTCCAGCAGCACGGTTTCCGCTTCGGCGTCCACAGCACTGTGGGCAAAGGCACTGTGTTCTGGTTCATCATGACCGATACCGAAGATGCAACTGCACAATAAAGCTGCCGACATTTTGTCTTTTCTTCCAAAATCGTATTTCTCTCTTGATGTTTTTTTCTTCGACGCCTATAATCGAGTTGGATTCAATTTATTGCATCGTGTAATACAGGAGGAAAGAACATGAAGCCCTGTCCGCATTTTCTGAAAAGATTCGCAGTTCTGGCAGCTGCCTCACTGATTCTGAGCGCGGTCACTTTAAGTGCCAGTGCCGCAGCAGCTCCCGTAAAGTATGAAGAAAAGCGTTCCACTGTTACCACTGTCGATGGCGCACAGAAAAAGGAAGATCTGGCTGTGACCGTCGAATATCAGATCGGCTCCACCTCTATCCGGGCTTATACTGTAGAAAAGGATGAGGTCATCGGTGTATCAAAGGACATGTGGTCTCTTTATGGTGCCTTTACTTCTGATTGGATCACCGATGGCACCTATACCCTCTCTCAGCCGCTGAACAGTGTGGAACAGATCACTGTAAGCGTTCCTTACGGCGACACAGCCCGCACAAACGAGAGTTATTTTGTATTCCATGTTCCCGAAGGCACCGTCGTCACTACTCCTTCCTGGAGTTATGACATGGACCTTTATAAGGGCAAGACTATTGCAGATGTAAAAGCCGTAGTGGAAGCCGGTCAGGACCCCAATACCCTCATTGACACTGAGGACGATTACGACCCCTTCGAGACCGATGTTGAATATACCGACACTTCTGCAATTTATCACCTCCGTAAAGGTTACCTCTACCGCGTAAGCGTCAGCTCCACCGAAGAGTCTTTCCCTGTTCCGGAGAACTTCTATTTCTGTGTAGATTAAACAACGACCAAAAACAGGAGCGGAAAGCCGCAGGCTTTCCGCTCCTGTTTTTTCATGCCGCATTTTCTCTCTGGCAGTACACCACCACCCTCGCTTTTCCGCCGGGAGTACAGGTGTAGAGCACGAGAGGACAGCCGCCCTCCCGCAGGGCTTCGGGTTCTTCGGGCGAGACCTGCGCAGTCCGCTCCACAGTGTACACTGCCTCAGCGCCGTCCTGTGAAGTGAAACGCACCTCGTCGCCCTCGGAAAGGCTGCTCAGCCGCCCGAAGTGCGATTTGTAATTGTGAGCCGCGATGACAAGGTCTCCGCCCGCCGTACTGCCGCATTGACGGCAGGGCGAGACCTTGAGGTTCGCTTTGCTCCACTCGGTCTGCACCGGCAGCTCCAAGCCCAAAGCGGGAATCGTCAGCACCCCCAGATACTCCCGCTCGACGCTTGACGCCGGGGTTTCCGAAGCCGATTCCGATTCGGACTCTGCATCTTCCGTGGGCAGGCTTTCCGCGCTGTCTGCGGGCCGTTCTGCCTCCGACACTGCCGCAATGCTCTGGCTCTGGCGCAGCTGGCTCACCGCCGAAGCGGCCTGAGCGCCTGCCCTTGCATCCTCGAGCCGGTCGTAGACGTAGAGGCAGACCGCTGCCAGCACCAAGGCACTGCCCAGCATCAGGCAGAGCCGCTCCGGCACCAGCCTACGCATCGTGTCTGCGCTTCCGGCTCAGCCAGAGGCCCACCGCCACGAGGGCGATGCCCCCGCCTGCCAGCACCGGCACGGGCCAGAGCAGCTGGCCGGTCTGGATGAGGGTCCCCACCGGTTCCGGCTCCGCAGCCGGGATGACTTCATCCGGCATCTCTGCCGAGGGTGTCGGCGGGCGGATGACCGTTATCTCGCCCGGCTGGTCCACCGGCTTCGGGGTCGGCGTCGGCTTATCCGGCACATAGGGCGGCGTCACCGGTGGTGGAAGAGGGTCGGTGCTGCGGTAGCTGTTCTTGAAGAGCAGTTCCGTCTTCGCCCCGTCGTCCCCATCCCGCCGGACGGACACGTGTCCTTTCAGTTCACCGTCGGTGTCCCACGCCACCATGACTTTCAGGTAAAAGACGGTGTCGTCGTAGTCGGCCCGTTTCCGTCCGCCCGCATCCTGAGTGACCGTATACTCGTATATGCCGGGCGCGGTGTAGACGATGGTATCAAAAGTCTTCGTCAGGGTCTTGTCGTCGGCGTCGCGGCAGTCCCGGGCCGGAAAATCCAACTCAGCCTCGTCGTCACAGCCTTCCGGCATCGGCGCGCCGTCCAACGCGGTCAGCCGCACCGTCAGCGTCTCGTCAGCTGCCTCTCCGGTGCAGCGGACGGACGCCTCCAGTTCCAGCTCCGCCCGCTGGTCTGCGGCCAGAGCAGGCAGGGCAGCACTTACCGCAAGCGCTGCTGCCAGCAGGGCCGCTGCCATTTTCGGGAGCCTTCTCATGATAAGCTCTCCTCCTTTCCGTTTTGCAGGTCTGACATTGGTTCCATCCGGGCCAGCACCACCGTCCGCGCGTCGGTGTACTCCCCCGAGCAGGTAGCCATCGCCAGGAACTGCGCTCCTTCCGGCTCCTTTTCCAGCGCACGGAGGGCCTGTGCATCCATCTGAAGGGCATTCTCCTCCACAAAGGGGAGCAGCCCGCCTGCGTCCGAGCGCCACTTGCCCGGGGCAAAGATGGCCTGTTCCGACGCAGGCACCACAAGGCAGGCCAGCACTTCCAGCCGATAGCTCCCGCCGGGCAGCGTCAGGGTGCCGGTGGTGTTCTGGCGGAAGAATGCTCCGTCCTTGTATTTGTCGAGGTCGCCGAACATCCGCCCGTTCTCCATATGGTGGCCGTAGAGCAGGGAATACCGCCCGCTGAAGTCCGCGTCGCAGTCAACATCCAGAAAGATGCTGCCCGCCAGCGCAAAGCTGCCGTAGACGTCGGTGTTCAGATAGGTGAAATTGCTCTCGCCCTGCACCACCGGGTAGTCGATAGCCGTGCCGTCCAGCGTCAGCCACCCGCAGACATCGGGGTTGATGTCCCGCAGCTGGCCGAAGGAGAGGCTGTTGTCCTCCTGCGGCTGGGGCTTGAAGGCCAACAGCCCGGCCTGCACATTGTCGGCAGCGGCGTACACCCGGCTGTTGTCCCACAGCGCATAGCCCGACCAGACCACCGCCAGCAGCACCAGCAGGGCCGTCACCCCGTCCAGCAGGCCGTTCGCCGCCCGCAGGGCCATCTTCTGCCACCGGATGTTCCTCACCTCCCTTGCCTTATTTCCTCCGCGCTTACTTCTGATGGCGGCGGCGCAGGGTCAGCAGCAGCCCGACGCCCGCAGCACCCGTCAGGGTGAAGAGATAGGGTGCGCTGTCCAGCACCACACCGGCATCCACGGTGCCGCCCTTGGTGTTGGTGAAGTTCGCCTGCTCGACCGCCTCATCCACTTCGCCCTCGGTTCCAGTCTCCGTCGTCACATAGTCTGCGACCGGCGTCTCAGACACCTTGTACTCGACGCCGTAGGGCAGGTTCTCGATGTGGATGGTATCGCCGTCTTTCAGATAGAAAGTCGCTTCCGTCGTCTCGCCGGGCCTGATCTCGATCGAGGCGGGGTTTGCGTCATAGCTGCCGCCGGTGATGGCGTAGCTGTCCTGATAGGTCTTGCCCTCCTCGCCGGTCAGCTGCACCGTGAACTCGAAGTATTTGTCCTTATTGCCCATGATGCCCTCGACGTCCTTGTGGACTTCCAGCTTACCGGCAGAGTAGAGGTCGTCGAAGTCGTCCTTCTTGCCCTCGCCGGTGGACTCCGGATCCTCGGTGTGGACAGCGGCAATTCGGAGCTTGCCGTCCTGCTCGATGACCGTCACCCGCAGCAGGATGGCGTCGTCGTAGTAGGTCACGCCTGCGCTGTCGCCCGCCGCCTCATGGATGATGTAGGTGTAGACGCCCACGCTGTCGTACTTGGGCAGCTGAATTTCGATCTGCCTGGTCTTGTTCGCGCTGCCTGCTTCGCCCTGTGCGTAGGTCACGTCGCCGACAGACGGCATATAATCTGCGGCTTCAATGCCCTCCGATGCGTCGGTCACGGTATCCGGGTCGATCGTAAACGTAAAGGTCTCTTTCGGGGAGAGCGTACCCGTGTTGGCCAGCTCATAGTTTTTGGTGAGATACACCCGGGACATATCCTCATACGGAGGGCCTTGCACCTGTGCCGCAAAGGCGGGCATGACGTTGACGCCCATGGCCAGAGAGATGGAAAGCACACCTGCGAGAAGCTTTTCTACCTTGTTCTGTTTCATCCTAGAGTTCCTCCTATCTTGTCTTGTATGGTTTTTGGCGGCTCAGAGCCCCCGCCGCCGGATGAGGGTGATGACTTTTGCCTTGACCGCACTGCACTGCACCGGGCCGAAGTCACGGCTGTCCTCGGCCTGTGTGCGGCAGTCGCCCAGAATGAAGACGCTGTCCTCCGGCACAGCGTAGGGGTAGCTGAGCAGAGATTTGGGGTAGGTGGGGTAGAGGATGCCGCCGCCCTGTGCCGAGCCGTTGACCTCCACAACGCCGCTCTCGCTCAGGGTCACGATGTCCCCGCCCCGGGCCAGCACGCGGCCCACCCGCAGCGTTCCCGAGCGCTCATATACCACGACATCATTCTTGGCATAGTCTTTTTCCAGCCGGCAGCCCAGCACGAGGTCGCCGTCCTTCACGGCGGGAAACATCTCGCTGCCGGACGCCTGCGTCACCAGATACACCTGCGTCAGAAGCACCCAGAGCACGGCGGCGAACACCGCCAGCCGCACCGCCAGACTGCGCACTTCCCGCAGCAGGGGGCTTTTTTCCGGCTTCGCCGGTCCAGACAGGTTCGCTTCCGGCGTCCCGGGCGGGGCCTCCGGGGCAAGCGCCTCGTTTGGTTCCTTCACTCATCTTCCTCCTTTTTTCTGTTTTTGCAGCCCAGAACGGCCGCACCGGCACACAGCATCAGCGGCAGCCCGAAGAAGTCTGTCTCCACGCCGGTGTCCGGGTCTATATCGGCCAGAACGTAGTGGGCATAGAAATTGACGACGCCGTTTTCCAGCTCTTCGTCGGTGGGCTCATAGCCCTTTTCCCACTCGTCCTGCGATACCTTTTCCTTCGGGTCCGGCTCATCCGTCACCGAACCGGGGAGCTCTTTGTACCAGCCGTCGAAAACGTAGCGCGCACCGCCGATGTCGAGCTCTTTTTCGATGTCCGCCGTCGTCTCTTCCACCCGCTCGCCGCTCTGGTACTCGCGGCTTTCCCGGATGCTGTAGTCGTCCTCGCCCGGGGCGCGGACGTTGAACCGGGCCGTGAAGTTTTTCCTGCTCTTGACGCTGATGATGCAGTCGATGTGCTTATCCGGTTCTGTCCCGTTGTTGCGCGAGATCTTGTACGGCGTCACCACGATGCTCTCCAAATCTTCCTGCGTCAGCCCCGTGATGCCGGTCTGCTTCTCGATGGTGTCCTTATACTCGTCCCATATCTCATCGACGACCTCGTCCCAGTAGTCATCGCCCGGTTTCAGCGACCATGCGTCGCCAGTCGCGCCGCCCGGCCACGATACAACATAGTCTGACACATTTGTCAGGATGTTCTTGCCGTTATCTTCCCATGCCGCGCCGTAGGTCTTCACCTTGCCGACCCACTTGCACTCGCTGTTGTCCGGCGCCCACTGGCTGGGGTCATTGCTGCCGGGCAGACTGGTGGGGGTCTTGAGCAGGAAGACTGCCGCCAATTCCTCCTGAGTCCAATCGCCCCAGCCCGGTGCATCCTCATCAAGTTCGTCCGCAGGCAGGGCATTTTTATCCTCGGCTACGCTGTCGTCAGCCAAGTCGGCATCTTCCTCAGAGAATCTGTCTTTTTCGGGCTGTTCTGCCTCATCCAGAGGCGTTTCCTCCTCGACGGCGGGCCGTTCTTCCGACAGCTCCGGCAGAACGGCGATGTCTTCCTCCTCGTCTAAAACGGGCTCCTCCTGCTGGGCCTCATCGTCGGTGAAACAGGCGTAGAGGCTGCACTCGCTGTCCGCTTCCGGCCAGAGCGGTCCTTCATCCGGCATGAAGCGGATCGCCGTCCCTTCGTCGCCCCGGCTGTACCAGAAGCGGAAGCTCTTTCCCTCCACCTCCGGCTCTTCGGGCATCAGAAGCTCTTCGCCGCTGCCCACGATCTGTTCCGCGTAGGGCAGGCCGCCGTCGGCCTCGTCCGACTCGCTGAGCCAGAAGAGATAGGTCCTCTCAAAATGCTCGTCCGCTTTGACGGCCCCGCTGTCCGGAGTCGGCGTCTCGTCGGGCAGCCCGATGTCGTCGAGCCCGTCCACCACGACGGGGATGCCGCCTTCCGCGGGCAGAAGCACCGGCTCGTCTGTCCGGATGTCATCTTCTTCGTCCCCGGCAGGCTCGTCCTCTATTTCCTCGTCCCATGTCTGGTCCGGCACGCTGTCCGTCCGCTCCGGCCCCTCGGCAAATGCGGGCAGCAGACAGCCGCACAGCAGCACCAGCACGATGCACAGTGCTGCGGCGCGCAGTGTCAGCCGCCTCCGTTCCAGTCGATTCCGCATACAACAGCCCTCCTTCATTCTCGCTCCCGGCGGGGATGCCGCCCTTTGCGTTATCAGGATACCGTTTACCGGACACGAAGGATGTCATTGCGTGCCAGTGCAAAAAAATTTTGCGCATGAAAAAACCGCCGCCGGGGTCTTTCGACTCCGGCAGCGGTCTGCTGTCTCCGAATTTTCGGTTTTCAGGTGCGGGTGGTGGCTTCCATGCAGTGCTCTGAGGGGGCGTAATATTCCATCAGAGCAATGTAATTCTCGCAGTGGTGGCAGAACGCCGCCCGGATGGCGTCGTCGGGCGCGCTCTTCATTGCCACGAACATCAGGATGTACTTTGCAATGAGGCTCACAGCCTCGCTCTCGAGGTCATAGCAAAGACCCACCGCCAGGATCGGCACGACGATCTGCTGCGCACGGATGGGGATATTCTCCGCATCGACCCGCTTGAGCACGGCACGGCTCATGGTGGATGCCGCCCAGACGGCGCGGGAGATCTTCCAGTAATCCATATTCTTCAGATGGGTGAGGGTGCGCAGCCGCTGGATGACCTCGCCATCGTCCAGAACTTTGTTCTGCGTGACCTCCTTCTCCGAGCGGATGAAGGCGCACTGTATCATGTCCATCAGGGCGGCTTCGTACTTCTCATGGTAGTTCTCGCGGGAGATAAAGTACTCCTCCATGCTGAGCATGACTTCGTTCGTCTCTTTGTCGGTCGCCAGCCAGCTGAAGTCCAGCGGCGTCGGGCCGAAATCATTCTTGCCCATCTCGTTCAGGTCTTCCAGCTCTTCCTCGTTCCGGGTGGAGGGAAGGAAGCGGTCGTTGCCGTTCCGGTGGAAGCTCCACTCTTCGGGCAGAAGATGCGGCACGATGTCGCCGCTGGAGATGATGTTGAAGATGTTGCTCTCGCCCCAGCTCTCTTTCAGGCTGCCGTCGGCGTTGTGGTTGTTGTCGTAGTCCTGCTGCAAGTCGGGGTAGTCCTGCGGGCCGAGGGCTACCGGTGTCGCAAAGGTGTAGACGAAGACATTCTCCCGTTCCAGTCCGGGCAGCTCCTTGTTGACACGGGCAGCGAGAAGGTTCGCCACTGCCGCACCGCGGCTGTAGCCGCCCATCCAGAGCTTGACGACGCCCAGCTCTCCCTTTTGCTGAGCTGCCGCCAGATAGTTCTTCAAATCGGCAAACACCTCATGCACCGGGATGATGAAGCCGCTGTGGGCGTGGCCCGCGCCGGTGTGCAGATTGCTCACCCACTCGCCGCCGTAGCCGCCGCCGCGCAGGATGAGCGCCACGATGGTGGTGCGCTTCCCGTTCAGGGTGATGGTCTTGCGGGCCGTGGACCAGCCCACGAAGTCGCCCGCCTTGCCCACATCGACATCATAATAGCGGTATTTCACGTCGCCGAATCCCAGCTTGGTATAGGCTGCATCGAGGCTGTTCTCGCGGCCCACGTCCCCGTTGGCCCAGTATTTCGCATCGCTGGCCCATGTATTGAAAGCAGCCGTCACCATGCCCAGCGTCGCCAGTGCCAGCTGGTGGTCGTACTGGATGGAGGTGTGCGCAAAAAAACTGTCGCTGTAGTAATATTCGTGCTCGATGTCCATCTGGCTCAGCTCGCTGCGGAAGGACATTGTATAATTGCCCGCCGGGACTGCCCGGCCCACCGTCTGGCTTTTTGCCGCTGCCTCAGCCCGGGGCAGTGCCAGCCCGGGCGCAAGAGCTGCACTGCAAACCAGCGCTTTACAGAAATCACGTCGTTTCATGGTCTTTCCCCCTTGCTGCTTTCATAAACCTCTGACATTTCTATCGTATAGGTGGTTTGCTATAGTATACCGTATTTTTCCAGCGGATTCAATCATCAACTCTGCCGATTGGGTATGTAAAAACCGGACAGCATCACTGCTGCCCGGTCATTTTCGTATTCTCAGAGAAGCTGCGGGTCCATCTGGCGGCAAAAGTCCACGATGTGGCGGAACATCTGCTCGACCGCCGGAGCCATCGCCGTGGGGCGCTGGACAGCCAGACCCACCACCCGGTACTCTTCCGGCTCGATAGGGTAGATCTTGACCGCCGCCGTGCAGCTGCGCAGCAGCATCCGGGGCATGATGGAGATGCCGAGGCCCGCCTCCACCATGGCGATGTTGGACTGGTCGTCGATGACGTGGCAGCGGCGCTCGGTGGAGATGGAGTATTTCTTGAGGAACTGGCGCATCTCGGCGTCGGTAGCGTCGCACTGGACGACAAAGCTCTGGCCGTTCATCAGCTCCGGCGTCATAATGCCGTTTGGCGGTTCGGGCCAGTCCTGCGGTACGATGCAGAGCAGCGGCTCACGGAACAGCTCGGTCAGGTTGAACTCTTCGCGGCAGGTGGCGGACAGGAAGGCCAGGTCCACCTGACCGGTGCGCAGCCACTCCTTCACATCGTCGTAAGTACCCTGATAGACCTCGACTTCGATCTGGGGGTAGCTTGCCATGAAGCTCTTGAGGATCTGGGGCAGCAGGCCGGCGCAGACCGAGTTGAATGCACCCAGCTTCACCTTGCCCTTTTCCAGGCCGTTGAGGCGGGCGATGCTCTGCTGCAGGGCCTCGTCGCTGTTGAGCACCGCCCGGATGGACGGGTAGAGCGAAGCGCCATAGCTGGTCATGGTCACGCCGTTTTTGCCGCGGTTGAATAAGGTAAAACCAAGCTCAGCCTCCATCACCGCGATGGCATGGCTGATGGCAGAGGGGGTCAGATGCAGCTGCTGAGCCGCTTTGTTAAAGCTGCCCTGACGCGCGACTGCATCGAAAATTTCGTAAGAAAACAGCGTCATGTCCCTAGCCTCCTTCCGTTTTTCAGTTCGGAGACGCCCGTTCTTCTGTGAATCTTTTTCACCTTGAGGATGTCTTGCATCAATTTTCTTTTTGAGTGTACTATCCTATCTCCGCTTTGTCAAGCATCCAAACCTTAATTTTGGACGTTGAGCCAAATTTCTGCTTTTGAAACGCCATTTATAAGGTATATTGCGCCCTTTTCCGTTCCAGTATTTTCCTGTTTTGAACAAAAAGACCGTCAGCCCTCCATCCCGGAAAGCCGTCGGTCTTCTGCGTTCTACAGATGTTTTTACTCGAGCACCAGCAGCAGGCTCATCTTGATGCGGCCCTGCGCCGTGACGCCGTGGAGACCGTTCTTGTCGAGGCGGAAGCTCTCGCCTGCGTTCAGCTCATAATTCTTCATGAATCTTCTTCATTTTTGTACCTCTGACCTCTAAAATTTTTGAAAAAATCAGATGATTTTTGATCCATGACTTGGTGGCGATTTGAGTGACCACAAAGGTATATTTGATATATAGGAAGAAGAATGCCCACTCGTCTGAGGAGTTCTCAGGGGAGTGGGCATTTCTGCGCAGGTGGTTAATATAATTTCGATTATGATAATTCAAATTATATTAACTAAACCATAAAAAACATAAAAGCGAACTTTTCTATTCTTTCACAAACCTGTAAACACCAAATTGTTCTTTTTTTACAAATCCGTACTCTCTCATTTGACGAACTACCACACGTGCCCTTGCCTCTTTTACTTCAAATACATTTTCAACATTATTTGTGTTGAATGTATATCGGTAGCCATATTTTTTGAACAATTTTGTAATTTTCACTTTTGTGCTATTAGCTAGTGGGAGTGTATCAACCATTTTACTGAAATCCGCAATTTCTTTATCTCGTTTAGCTTCTGCCTGCATCAAAGTCGATACTTTTTCCTTGGAAGTCGATACATCAAGTGGTGAGGTCGATACTTTTTTCTCAGAAGTCGATACTTTTGCAGGCTGAGCCTCCACACTTTCCATAC
Organism: Faecalibacterium sp. Marseille-P9590; assembly: GCF_017377665.1. Classification (NCBI taxonomy): domain Bacteria; kingdom Bacillati; phylum Bacillota; class Clostridia; order Eubacteriales; family Oscillospiraceae; genus Faecalibacterium; species Faecalibacterium sp. Marseille-P9590. The sequence continues at coordinate 8,470 of NZ_JAFREF010000016.1, read as the reverse complement.
TGACCTGTGCCGGAGTCGCCACACTTCTATTCGGCAGCGTAACGATAAAGAAATCTGAATCCGAGTAGAAAGTCGGCTTCTGAGCCGCTTCCACATAAGAGTTCAGGATGCGGTCAATGCCGCTGCCACGGCGCTCCATAAAGCCAAGCCGCGAGAACACATCCGAGATCACCTGATTTCGCCGCATAGACGGAATGTGCCGGATATCCATATCCTGCACCCTGCGGCCATTCATCATGCCGCCCGGCGAAGTGATTTCCAGCCGATCATCGAACACTTCTACATGAATCTCCGAACCAAGAATCTGATAATTCCGATGAATCAGCGCATTGACCAGCACCTCACGAACGGCTTTATAAGGGTAATCACTGCGTTCTTCACGGGTCATACCACGGATTTTTGCTGTTGTTGCGAACAAAATCTTCCGCATTTTGCAGCAGCGTGATCAGACTTGCACCCTGAAATTTCTTGTCATCCAGAGCATCTTCTTCAATGCTGCCTTTGTAGTTGCCTTTCCAGCGGGTGCAGAAAATGCGTGACTGCGTAAAGATGGTATCACCTACTTTTCTGTATCGTTGGATCAGAGATTATGATACCTCATTCAAAGCTCTGACCCCACCATTTTATGCCGTCACATGGACAGCATTTTCCCGGACGGCATCAATGGTTTCCATCAGTTCACTGCCTGTTTTGCCATCAAACAGGCGGGTAAACAGAATGGGCTGGTCAAAGGGAGGTTTCATCAGAACCGCTTTGCTCTCCACATAACCGTTCTGCTCGATGTAATGAATGACCTTCTGCACGAATGCGATCTGCTTTGCATTCAGTGATTCGTCGTTGATAAATTTAGAAAATGCCTTCATGGCAGCGTCGTGATCCAGCTTTGCCACTTTGCGCACCAGCAGACCAAAGGGTGTATCCCGAAACTCCCGTGCGTAGTCCTCTTTGCTGCCCAGCTCACAGGTTAAGATATGTTCCAGCTCGGTGTAGTCACCCCGGGAAAGCGGAATGTTCTGGGTCAGTTTGTGGATAGCCAGCGTGTCGATGCGGTGCTCCATGATGTATCGGTTCACACGTTCCCGGTACTCGCCGAAATCATAGCCGGAATCCAGCGTTTTTCCCTGGGTCTGTTCCAGTACCGGGTCGGCAAGGGCGGTGTAGACAGGCTTTTGCCCTTCTACACCGTCCACCAGAAACTTGATAAGCTCCCGCAGCTCCTGCCGCATTTCCTCAAAGCGGAGCAGATCATGCGAGGTCAAAAATTCGTCCGTCTGCACCTCCCGGATGAAGGGCAGCTTTGCCTGCACCTGCGGGATGGTAGCTTTCCCTTCCAGCATTGCCACTGTGCTGCGCAGCTGTTTCTGGGCGCGGCCCAGCCCCGGCAGACCCTCCAGCTCACAGAGCAGCAAGCCATACACAAAGTTATCGAACCGCTTGGCGGCCTCGTCCTTATCGTCCAGCGAGATGAGCGGTGCCACCTCTTTCATCAGAGTACCCTTGTCCGTTTCGGTCAGGCTGACAAAGGCTTCCGGCTTTTGATAGTGTTCCACGGCCTGTCGGTGCAGCCGTACGGATACCAGCTCCGGGTTCAGCGCTCCTACTTCGGCACGGCAGGTCTCTGTTAAAATTTTGCGCCAGTTCTGGTATTTTTCGTCCCCATAGGCTCCATCCTGCAGCGCGGCGGCAATGCGCACCTGCTTGCAGAAAATGCTCTCGGACAGGCTTTTGGTGTCCGCGCCCTCGTAGCCGTTGGGTTTCTGACGGAAAAACTCAAAGTTGCCGCAGTAGTCGAAGATCAGAAACCGCCGTTTGCCCGTATATTCGCCGTCGATGGCATCCACGCAGGCAAGGGATGGGCAGAGCCGTGTACCACGGCCGATCATCTGCCAGAACTTCGTTTTGCTGCGCACTTTTTTGAAAAACACCAGATTCACGCACTCCGGTACATCGATGCCCGTATCCATCATATCCACCGAGACCGCAATAAACGGCGGCTTATCCGGCTGTTTGAAATCGTCAATGATGGACTGCGCATAGGTGTCGTCGCAGACCACCCGCTGGATGAATCCCGGGTACTGGGTCTCCAGCTGCGGGTAGAGCTTGCCAAAGCGTTCCCGGATAAACTCCGCGTGGCGCTTGTTCTGGGCAAAGATGATGGTCTTGCCGATGCGGTCGCCGCCCGCCGTCTGGATGCCGCGTTCCATCAGGTCTTGCAGCACCGTGTCCACGGTGTTGGCGTTGAAGATGAACTTATTCAGCTTTTCGGATGGGATAAAGGTGGGCAGGGTGTCGTCCTCGGCAAAATCGTCCTCGTAGCGGGCCTTATCCTCCGGTGAAAGCTGGTCGTAGTGGATGCCCTCTTCTGTGAATTTCGTCTTGACCTCGTAGTTGTAGTAAGGCACCAGCACATGGTCGGTGTAGACCGCCGTATCGTAATCGTAGGCGTAGGTGGGGATGCCGTGTTCCATCTCGAAAAAGTCGTAGGTGTTGCGGTCCACGTCGGTTTTCGGGGTGGCGGTCAGACCCACCAGAATCGCATCGAAATAATCAAAAATGGCGCGGTATTTCTTGAAAATGCTGCGGTGGCTTTCGTCCACGATGATAAGGTCAAAGTGGGCAGGCGAAAACAGCGGTACGCCGTCCTTGGTCTTGGCGTTGTCGATGGCGTTGAGCATGGTGGGATAGGTGGAAAACACGATGCGCGCGGCCTTATCGTCCTTGGAGGAGCAGAGGTTGCACAGCGACTGGTCCGGCAGATACTTTTTGAAGTCGTCCTTTGCCTGCTTGACCAGCGCGGTGCGGTCGGCCAGAAAAAGCACGTTGGTCACATGACCGCCCCGGCTCAGCACATCGGTCAGGCTGGATGCGGTGCGAGTCTTGCCTGTGCCTGTTGCCATGACCAGCAGATTGCGCCGGAAGCCCTGCGTAATATGGGCGCAGACAGCCCGGATGGCGTTTTTCTGGTAGTAGCGGTCGGTGATTTTGTCGTCAATTTCGATGGTGTCCAGCGACTTTTTCTCGGTGCGGCGGTTCATCAGCTTCTGCAAGTCGTCCTTGCAGAACACCCCGCTCACGGCACGCTGCGGGCCGCTCTGCTCATCCCAGAAATAGGTGGTGTAGCCGTTGGTGGTAAACAGCATCGGACGGCGGCCAAACTTCTGCTCCAGACAGTCTGCATAAAGCTGAGCCTGCTTGCGCCCGATGTTGGGGTCTTTGGTGCTGCGCTTGGCTTCAATGACCGCCAGCGGCAAGCCGTCCTTGCCCATCAGCACATAGTCTGCATAACCCTTCTGCCCCAGCACACCGTTCATGTTGTCCACTTCGTACTCGGTGCGCACATCAGCGGCCGGCCCGGTGAATTTCCAGCCCATGGCCTTGAGGTCGATGTCGATGATCTTCTGCCGCGTCTCGGCCTCGGTCAGGTCGGCGGCGGTGAAGCTGCGGCTCTGCTGGTTCTGCTGTTTACTGGCTGTGTACGCCGCCGAAAGGCTCTCCACCTGCTTGCGCAAGGCTTCCAGTTCGGCATCCTTCTGGGACAGTAAACTTTCCTGCTCCCGGATCTTCTTTTCGTCCAGTGCTACCTTTTCGCCGGGGATGGCTGTTTCGTCAAAGGAGCGCTCCACATAGTCCGTGCCGTAGCAGTAATCCACCCACTGGATAAAATCAAACAGCCCCCGCAGGCTGAACACTGCATCCGCTGCCGACACACTATGCCCCGTATGTACCGCCAGATTGCCCGCCTTCACGATGCTGGGCAGCACGCTCCACACATCCCGGTCCACCGCGAACCGGAAGCTCGGCTCGTGCAGAAGGGATTGCAGGTTGTCCTTGTAGGGCATCGTGATGGTTTTATCTGCCGCATACACCCACTTCACCGCCAGCTCCAACGCCTTCCGGCACCCCACCGCGCACATCGCCGGAGAGGTGGAGAACACTTTCTCGGCCTCGATGGCAGAATTAGCGAAGAGGGAGTATGCGGGTCGGGTGGAGAGATAGGAGAAGTTGGACATGGGAGGGCTCCTTTCTATTTAGAATAATTCTCATTCAAATATTGCATTCGTTTTTTCGGAGTTCTTGTTGTGTAAAAATTTCCTGCTGTATCTTGAACAAAAAGCGTAATTTTTGAATTACCTGACGTTTTACACTGGTCTTTTAGTACCTGAATAAATTCTTCTTTTTTCCATGTTATGATTTTAGATTCTTCTATGTCCAAAACCACCGGTCTCCTCGTGTTTATCATTTCTGTTTCATCCGGAAACGAAACCACAAAAAAGCCCTCGTTAAAACTCATCCCATATCGATTTATTATAATTTTACGATTTCCAACATTGGAAATCTCAAGTTCCACATACGATTCTTTTGAAGTCTTGTTTGTCAAAATCACATTATCTCGAAATTTTATTTTAAGTCTTTTTTTATTGCTATATCTTGTTTGCCACAATGCAACAACTACCGCCGCCGTTGTTGCTATTGCGCTAGCCGCTTGCCAAAATAATGCCCAGTTAAAGCATACTTCTTTTGTTTCCACTTCAATACTCCAATAAAATTATATTCATATTCATCTCAAATCAAGAACTCTTTCGATTTTTTGTTTTTTCTTTTCAATCATATTTGCAATAAATTCTTCGTATGTCTCATCCGGGTAAAGAGGATTAACTTTTTCCTCTCGTTGAGGAACAATTACGGATATAATCTCTGCAAGGCCACGAACAGCTTCTCCGATTCCAGATGCAGTCTTATATGTTGTTATTGTCGGTTTTATATTTTTATAGAGCGTATTTAGTTGATTGAGGTGCTCCTGCAACTTAAGTGGCTCACCCGTTGCAGGAAACATATGTTGATTTCTCCGCTTAAGAATACCACTGAGTTCTTGTTCATCAACTAGTTCATCGGAAGTTCCTCTTCTAATATAAATAGCTGCTTTTTTTATCGATGTACCTTCTTTGTGAGAAATAAACGGCAAGAATTCCGGGGTGTCTTCCACAACTAACATCTGGAAATTTTTCCCGTTGAGTGCCTCATATTCAGAGGATTGATAAGTAAAATCATATATCTCATATTTAAGATTGGTTGAGATATATGCCTTCACCTCGGCTTCGACTTGTTCTTTTGCGTGTAAAGATTGCAATCCTTCACAAGAAAATGTTTTGTCATCGTTCTCTTGCACGCCAAAAACCACAACGCCACCGCCGTAATTGGCAAGCGCAAGCATAAGCTTTGCTAGCTTGTCTTTACAAATCCATTCTCTCTTAAAGTCGATTGCATTATGTTCACCTGTTTGATTTTGTAAAAACTCTCTGAAATTATCTAATGTCGGTTCTTGAAGCAATTTATAAACGATGTCTTTTATCTGTTTTGGAAATGCCATACGGATCACCTCACATCTTTTTCTTTCATTATACCGCTAAAATCCGCTGTTGCACACACTTTTACCCAAAATATTCCTGCATCAGCGCCTTTTTCATCAGTTCCAGCTTTTCAAGGCTCTGCTGTACGGTCTGCTTCTGCTGGTCTACGTGCTTTACAAAAGTGGCAAAATCATCTTGAAGTTTTTTAGGCGGCAAAATAACATTTATTTTCTTCAACATCGTAATCGATAAGTATGCCACTGTCGAGCCAGCTTGCAGACTTTCAATTTGTTTTTGGATATATGGTTGCGCAAACAAATATGAAATATAAATACTTGAAACTTTCGGACTAAAATTGGAGAGCCAGCTAATCATGCCATCTTGAAAATAGAATTCATCATCCGATTGAACGATATAACACTTTCCAAGAGTTCCTCTTGAAGTTATAAGAATATCATTTTCTGTGGGTGTTAGCTCTTTATACAAAAGCTGTTCGTATCGTTCAAGAGGAATAAATGTCGAACATGAATATTTTCCCGTATCAATCAGCTCGTTCAAGTCCGCCACTTTTAAGAAAGGAATACCACTTATACTTTGTTCTTCTTGATAAATTCGTTTACTCGACCCAACATCGCAAAGTTCACATAAGTGATACACCTGAAATTCTTTGGGATTAAACTCAAAATCTCCAAACATCTCCACAAATCGTGCCTTTACCAGCTCGTCCAGTTTGGAAAGTTGTTTTTTTCGAGCTAGAATTAAATCCGAAAGTTTATTTAATGTACTTACGACCTTTTCTTGTTCTTCTAATGGGCTAACCTTGATTTCTATATTTTGCAATCTCGATTTTTTTACTGATGGAACAGTTGTTGATTCTGAATAGTCGCTTAAATTCAGATTTTGTAGCCAATAAAACAAATATTCATCATTTAATCGACTATTTTGTGCTTTTATTCCCATCACATTGTTATCAACCAAGCATTCGCAACTAGTAATAGCTCGTCTATTTAGTTTTAGCGCTTCTCCTATTTTAGCAAATACAATGGTCTTAGGGGGAAGTATACTTCCTTTTAATTTTTGAACTACCTCTTCGTCAACATAGTTTGCACATATTTTAAGTTCTCGATTGCCTTCCAAAACATTTTTTGAAATATCTCCAACTTTATAAAACGGATACTTCCCAGTCACTCTCCCCTGATATTCATTTGGGAAACCTGTTCCTGCATAAAAATCACAAACCTCTCCCAACTTCGCCATCACACCATCTCCTCCAACTCTGCCAGACCCTTGGTGATCTCCATTTCCAGCTCATGCAGGTCGGCAAGGATCTCCGTAGTCGAGGGATACTCCACCGGCACATACTCGGTCTCTTTGTACTTATTGATGGACAGATCATACCCGTTGGCGGCAATTTCTTCTTTGGGCACAAAGAAGCTCTGCTCGGTGCGCTTGCGGTCAGTTTCGGCGTTGAGGTTATGGAACCGGGCGATGATGTCCGGGATGTCGTTTTCCTTCACCTCGGTGCGCTTGTCGTCCAGCGAGAAGCCGTCGGCTTTCATATCGTAGAACCACACCCTGTCGGTGCCGCCCGCGCCGGTCTTGGTAAACATCAGCACCGCTGTGGACACGCCTGCGTAGGGCTTGAACACGCCGGAGGGCATGGAAATGACCGCCCGCAGCTGGTGGTTTTCAATCAGTTCTTTTCGGATGCTCTGGTGCGCTTTGCTGGAACCGAACAAAACGCCGTCCGGTACGATGCAGGCGCAGCGCCCGCCGGTTTTGAGCATCCGCAGGAAGAGCGCAAGGAACAGAAGTTCCGTCTTTTTGGTGTTGGTGACGGCTTTCAGGTCGTCGTTGATGCTCTCGGCATCCACAGTGCCCTTGAACGGCGGGTTTGCAAGGCAAATGGTGTACTTGCTGCAAATGGAGTTTTGCTTCGACACGCTGTCCTTGTAGTCGATTTCCGGGTTCGTGATGGAGTGGAGCATCAGGTTCATGGCCGAAATGCGCAGCATGGTGCGGTCTGTGTCAAAGCCGGTGAACATCGGGCCGGCAAAATGCTGCCACTGCTCCGGGGTCATGCTGTCCTCGTAGTGGGCGCGGAGGTACTGCGCGCTGGACACCAGAAAGCCCGCCGTGCCGCAGGCGGGGTCGCAGATAAAGTCGTCTGGCGTGGGCTGCACCAGTTCCACCATCATGTCGCGGATGTGCTTGGGCGTGCGGAACTGGCCGTTCTGCCCTGCTGTTGCCAGCTTGCCCAGCATATACTCATACAGGTCGCCCTGCATATCAAGGTCGGCGATGTCGTGGGTGTAGAGATCCTCCAGCCCGGTGATGATCTTTTGCAGCACCTGCGGCGTGGGGATCAGGAACATGGCATCGTCCATGTACCGCGCAAAGGCGGTGTTGCCCTCATCCGGGCGGGTGGGGTCGTCCTCGATCTCCACCAGCTCGCCGTTTGCGTCAAAGTCCGGCAGACGGCCATACTTCATCTTTTTGATGGCCGGGAACACCCGCTGCTGCATGGTCAGGAAAATTTCGCGGGAGTCCTTGTCCTTGAAGCGGCTCCACCGCATAGACTGTCCTGCTTCGCTGGCCGGGAAGATGTGCTCCATCTTTTCGCCTGCCATGTTCTCAAAATCTTCGGTGGCAAGCTCTTTCTCGTCCAGTGACCGGATGAACATGAGATAGGTCAGCTGTTCAATGACGGTCAGCGGATTGGTGATGCCGCCTGCCCAGATGTCCGTCCAGATCTTGTCTACCTTATTTTTAATGGCTCCTGTCACCATGCGTTCCTCCTGAATGTTTGCCAATCGCAAACGCTTTGTATCTTGGATTTTTGGTGATAATATCACAATTTTATTATAGCAGTGTACGATTGCATTTTCAATGTAGAGTGTTTAGCGGAAGTGCTTTTCTTCAAAACGGTAAAGTTGATTTTGTCTGCTTTGCCGTTTTTTCTTCACATCTGGACTCCAACATGCCTTTGTGCTATTCAGCGATTCCATCGTGCAGCCTGCGCCGGGACGGCGCAGATTTGAAAGGGTTTGGGATTTCCCAACAAGCCTTTTGCAACGCAAAATGGTCTTTGTATATACGAAGACACTGCTTGCTGGTACAAT
>NZ_JAFREF010000015.1:0-59661 GCF_017377665.1 Faecalibacterium sp. Marseille-P9590 | reverse complement strand
CGATTTCGTTCTTATTGGCTACCTGTGCTATTGACTTTGCTTAATTGGTCTACAACAATGCGTCCTTTTTGTCCGCAGTTTGAAATTTTTAGATTGGAGAAAAACGCCATGCTAACCTTGGAATGGACCGGTAAAAATAAAGTCATGAACCATCATCAGGAAGTTCCCTTCCGGGTGCTGGAGCGGCAATACAGTTTTGATGAGCAGGGGCAGCACACCGAGAACAACGACAGTGAGAACATGATCATCCACGGCGATAATCTTGAAGCACTGAAAGCCCTGTTGCCGCAGTATGAGGGCAAGGTGAAGTACATCTATATCGTTATCTTAACCCCCATTCTAATGAGTATCCTAAGTTCAGAGAATGCAGTAAGATTAAACTTTATAATTCATATTATGTTTCTTGCATTATTCGAGATGAGGAACTATAATGTACTCTGTGGAGGTGCGAAATGGACTATATGACATTGAAAGAGGCCGCCGAGAAGTGGGGCGTGACACCTCGTAGAGTAAATTACTATTGCACCGCCGACCGTATTCCCGGCGCTGTGAAAATGGCCGGTGTCTGGTTGGTACCAAAGGATGCAGACAAACCGATTGACGGAAGAACAAAGCAAGGGAAGGCACTAAAACATGAAACCATATAAAATATTGATTATTGAGGACGATCCTGTCATACAAGGTGAAATGGAAACCCTTTTGCGAGGCAATGGATATACTGCTGTTTCAGTAAAGGATTTTTCAAAGGTCACCGACACTTTCAAAGCAGAAGAACCTCACCTCATATTACTGGATATTAAATTGCCCAATGAGAGCGGCTTTTCTATCTGCTCTAAAATCCGCAGCATTTCTAATGTTCCAATTATTTTTGTGACAAGCTGCAATACCGATATGGACGAGCTGAACAGCATCATGCTTGGCGGTGATGCCTTTATCACAAAACCATACAATACAGCAATTTTACTTGCCAAAATTGCCGCCCTCTTGCGGCGTGTATACGCTTCTGAACAATCCGAGATATTGACATGGAATGATGCAACGCTACACCTGGAAAGCAGCATGATTGAATATAAAGGTCAGAAAGCAGAATTGACAAAAAACGAATTGAAAATCCTCTACTACCTTTTTAAGAACGCCGGAAAAATCTGTTCCAGAAATGATATGGTAGATTTTCTTTGGGATAATCAACTCTACATTGATGACAATGCCCTCAGTGTCAATATCACTCGCATTCGGAATAAATTGGATTACATTGGCCTGCACGACTTCATTAAAACAAAACACAGGCAGGGATATACACTATGAGCGGCAAACAATATCTGAAAAATCAACTGCCCGTGCTCCTGCTGAACCTTTTGGGGGTATTGGCACTTGCACTATTTTTGATCGCCACCGGGACCTCCCGCCAAGCCATTTCCTTTATCGCTTTGGTCTGGATTGTGGTTGTAGTTTGCTATCTGACGGTCTCTTTTTTCATACAAAAAAGACATTGTGAAACGCTGTTGGTAATGGCCGAGCAGTTGGGGGAAAAATATCTGATGCCCGAAGTGATGGCCATGCCGGAAAGAGCCGATGAACAGGTCTTTTATCAGATTTTGAAAATGGCCGAAAAGTCTATGCTGGAAAAGATCGGCGAAATCCAGAGCGAACGGCAAGAATACAAGGAATATATAGAGCAATGGATTCATGAGGTCAAAACTCCGATTACCGCCATGAAGCTGATCTGTGAAAATAATCGTTCAGAATTTACCAGAGAGCTACTGGTAGAGGTTGAAAATATAAACCACTTTACAGAACAAGCCCTTTACTATGCCCGAAGTGAGCATACGGAAAAAGATTATACCGTCCGTGAGATACGGATTAGAGATGTGGTCCATGATGCAATCGCAGACAGTAAATACCTACTACGCAAAAACCATGTGACGGTTGAGGTGGAGGATGATGGAAAAATCGCCTATATGGATGATAAGTGGGTACGATTCATTCTGAATCAAATTATCAGCAATGCGGTAAAGTATCGGACGGAGCAACCATCGTTGCGCTTTTCTACGGCGCAGAAACATAATCAGGTGATTTTATCTGTAGAAGATAATGGAATCGGAATCCCACAGAGCGATTTGCCCCGCGTTTTCGAGAAGGGATTTACCGGACAGAATGGCCGAACGGTTCATAGTTCCACCGGGATTGGCCTGTACCTTTGTAAACGGCTCTGCGATAAACTGGGGATTGGATTGTCAGTCTGTTCCCAGGGCAACGGGACAAGCGTTTCTCTTATCTTCCCAATCAACGACTTTGTCGCTGGAGTGCAGGGCTGACACGCTCTGCACTTCTTTCATTTTTGTAAGAAGTGTGTAAGAAAACTTGATACAAACAACTCTGCGTACCCGCTACAATAGAGGCATGGATGATTCATGGAGGTAAGACAATGGAACCCATTTTAAAATTAGAACATATCCAGAAATACTATGGCAATGAGGGAAATATCACAAAAGCAATCCGAGATATTAGCTTTTCGGTAGAAGCTGGTGAGTTTCTGGGCATTATGGGCGCTTCCGGCTCTGGAAAGACGACTTTGCTCAACTGTATTTCCACGATTGATACCGTGAGCGCAGGACACATCTATTTGGGAGGAACGGATGTTACGGAGATAAAGCCCAAGGCCATTGCCCGGTTTCGCAGGGAGAATCTTGGCTTTGTGTTTCAAGACTTTAATCTGCTGGATACCCTGACGATTTCTGAAAACATTGCATTGGCTCTTTCCATCAATAAAACGCCCGCCAGAGATGTGGAGCTGCGTATCCAAGACATTGCCCAAAAGCTCAATATCACGGATATTTTAAACAAGTATCCCTATCAGGTTTCCGGCGGCCAGAAGCAGCGTTGTGCGTGTGCCAGGGCAATTATCAACAATCCCAAACTGCTTTTGGCAGATGAACCAACCGGTGCGTTGGATAGCCATTCGGCGCAAATGCTTCTGTCTACGATCCAGAGCATCAACGAACAACTTAGTGCGACGATTCTTATGGTGACGCATGATGCCTTTACCGCCAGTTACGCCAGCAGAATTCTTTTTCTGCAAGACGGAGCCATTTTTACCGAACTGCGCAAAGGCAACGACAGCAGGAGTGCCTTCTTTGAGAAAATCCTCAATGTCCTTACCATGATTGGAGGAGGACAAAGTCATGTATGCTAAACTTGTTTTCCGCAATGCAAAGCGCTCCGTCAAAGACTATTTGATTTATATCGTGACCATGACGATCTGTGTCACCTTGTTTTATTCCTTTCTGTCTATTTCCAGCCGCTACTACCAACCCGATATTGGAAGCGAGTACAATTTCACAATCTTGAGTGATGGCATGAAGGCCGCGATCTGCGTCATTACTCTGTTCTTACTTTTCTTGATTCGTTTTGTCAATCACTATATGCTGCGGCGTAAACAAAAAGAGTTTGCGGTCCAGTCCATTATGGGAATGGAACAAAAGACCGTCGGCAGACTTTTCTTTGCAGAAACTTTTATGATGGGGATCCTCTCGATTGCCATTGGAATTTTTCTCGGTGTATTCTGCTCCCAGTTTATCACAGCCATGCTGTTGACTACCTATGGAAAAAGCTATGAATTGTCGTGGACACTATTTCCGGATACAGTCTTGCTGACAATCGGCTTCTTTATATTCAGCTTCTTGATTGTTGGGATATTCAATACTCGCACTATTCGCAAAACCAAAATCATTGATATGTTGGCAGCGGAGAAAGAAAATGATCCTGAGCTAAAAAAGAGCCGCTGGATTGCTGCTGTGGTTCTGCTGTTTGAAGGATTCACAGTGTGGATGCTTCTCACTGGCGTGCAAAAAATAGTATTCTACTATGATGGCCGTTTTGCTATCCCTGCCAAACTCATGTTCTGGGGAAACATTCTATTTCCGGCCATTACATTACTTTGGTCTGGATTCTGGCTGATTAGAAAGAGAAAAACCGGCGTTTCTACCCTGCTTCCGGGACTGCTGGTATGCACAGTTCTGAACACGGTTATGGCCGCCAGTGTGCCGGCTTTGACCAGTCGATACTATCTGGCTTTGGGGGCCGGGGCAATCAATCAATACTTGTTATTTCTCCTGATTGATCTTCTTTTCTTCATTTGTTGTGTCATTTATCTTAGCAGCAGCTTTATTGTTGCATGGAAAGCAAAGGCCCCGGAACACAGATACAAGGGCGAAAATCTGTTCTTTTTTGGGCAGATTACATCCAAACTGAATACTACCAGCAAGACTATGACGCTGATCTGTGTAACCTTAGTGCTTGCAATTTTTATGTTTATTGCAGCCCCCATTCTGGTGGGATGGGCTTCCGGCTATCTTGATATACGTTCTATGTACGATGTGCAGATTTCCTCTCGTTATAACGATGTATACGACGAAGAAAACCTGCCCGATGACAATTACGAACTTGTAACGGATTTTCTATCAGAACATGGGATTGAAACTGACTATGATTGCACCTTTTCTCTTTATCTGCCGAGCAAGGACGATTTTCATAACCGGATGAAATACGACTTTCCTGTTGTGGCAATTTCTTTAAGTGATTACAACACCATTCGCAAAATGCTGGGATATGAACCGATCACTTTATCAGAGGACGAGTTCACAACACAGTGGCAATCTATTGCAACGAACGAAGAACGGGATAGCTTTTTGAAAGAGCATAGCAGCATTCTGACAGACGCAGGGGAACTTACACTTTCTGAACATTCTTTTTACGAGGAAGCAATTGGAGAAACGGCCTATAACTCTTATACGGATGTACTCTATGTATTTCCAGATAGTATCTGCGAAAACTTACTCTCGGTGATTCGGAACCGTTATATCATGACGACGGAAAGCATTTCCTATGAAAATGCCCGCACCTTAGAACAGGCTTTTTCAGCCGAGTATCCAGAAATAACCGATACCGGCGTCAGTTATGCCATTCGCTTGAGTACCCTACAAGTCAATACCACAAAAGCAAGTAATTTTGTTTTGCAGGCGTCTATGCTCTATGCAGCTGTTGTGCTGATGGTAATTTGTCTTACGGTGTTATCTTTGCAGCAACTTTTGGATGCAAGCCAATATAAATATCGCTTCTCGGTACTTCGCAAATTGGGTGTGGAGGATACTCACATAGGTAAACTGGTATTGAAACAATTAGGCATCTGGTTTGGACTGCCAATCGTTGTCGCCATCATCGTGTCCACAATGGTCATAATTTATTTTATTCAAACGATCTCCGCAGAAATCTCTGCCTATATTGGTTTCGGCGCATTGATGTCACAAATCGGTACGACGGTAAGCATTCTTGCTTTGCTATTGATTTGCTACTTCATCAGCACATGGTTATTGTTTAAGAAAAGTATTAAATAAGAAGTATCTGTCGAGCGATGGCAAAAGAAAAAAGCCGTCGTATGGCGGAAAACAATATTCCCTACAAGGTGCGGGCGGCACTGCTTCTGGTGCCGCTGAATACACCAATGCCTACCGGGGCAGTGACTCAATCCTTGTGGTACATTGCAGTTCGTTCCGGGGACGTCCACCGGGTGCAGCACTATCTTCGCACAGAAAGGGATACCTAAGATGGAGCAGTTATCGGCACGTCTGCTGTTAACGGCTGGCATCCTGCTGCTGATCGCAGGGGTGATTTTTGCCATTCTCCAAGTATGGCTCTATACCGACCTTCTCTGGGCAGGCGCGTTTGGATGCCTGCTGGCGGCTCTGAACTTTCGGGATTCCAAAAACGACGGCGGCTAAAGCACACGGCATCGTAGTGCACGGTCAATGCGGAAATGCGAGCTACACCCGATTTTCCATATCGAGTGATATAGATTTGGCTTTGGGGGAGGATTGTCTGTTGTATGCAAAAAATTGAAGTTGTTGTTCGCATCACGAAGGATCACTGCCCACCGCAAGAGCAGACGATTTTTGAATGGTTCGATTTGATGCGGAATCCCACAGACGCTCTGAGCAGTCCCGATCTGGAAATCAACTTGGAACACCACCGTGTTTTCAAACACGGAACAGAGGTGTACATGAGTCGTTATGAATACGGTGTTTTGAGTTTGATGGCACAGCATCCGGGCAAACTGTTTACAAAGGAGCAGATCTTTGAAGCAGTCTGGCATAAGGACAGCGAAAGCTATTTGAGAGCCGTCACCAGCACGATCGGTCGAATCCGCCAGAAAATAGAGGATGACAAAGATCACCCCCGTTATATTAAAACGGTTTCCAACATTGGATATCAATTTGTCCCATCATCGGAATCGGTGCGATTGAATCGCAATCTGTAATAAAAGCCATACCGTGAGATCCTAGTAGGACTCTTCGGTATGGCTTTTATCGTTTTCTGTGCTGTACAAAATCGGCATCCTTGCATAGATGACCAAGAATATTCTAAGATAGAGATAACTTAATTCAGGAGGTCGAACCATGCGAACATTTGAAGAAGTATTGACTCACTTCCATAGCTTTTTAGAGTCTGCGACCTATTTGGACGTTGTTCCATGCCGCTGGGGATATGTAAGGCTTTTTAATGAAGGCAATCCCATCAATTTCAATGCAATTCTTTGCCGTACACCACAAGAACTATATACGGCATTGGAAAATGATTTGGAAACAGAGATTCAGGTCAGCTTGGGAATCGACTGAATTGGTATAAAATTGGTTTGCTTTTGGGTTCGTTTTGGTATAGTGACTTTGAAAAATATGCTATACTGTACCACAAGCAAAACATTTTCAAGGATTTTCAATTTTACTGTAAAACTCTGTCAGATGCTTTGCCAGTGTGCGGGTCGAGTCCATTAAGGTTTCCCGCACTGCTTCTGGACAGGAAAGATAGATTCGATTGAACTCTTTTAACTCTATTTCCGTTTTACCCATCCCCGGAGTAATCAGCGCATCAAGCGAAACCGGCAAAACACGAGCAATCGCCAAAAGAATTTCGTAAGATGGATTCATGCTGCCTTTTTCAATGTTGGCGATATGCTTCGTTGAAACATGGCAGCGTTCAGCAAGTTGTTCTTGTGTTAAACCTGCCAGCTTGCGCTCCGTGCGAACCTTTTCTCCAAGTACCT
The DNA here is from genome assembly GCF_017377665.1 of Faecalibacterium sp. Marseille-P9590. NCBI lineage: Bacteria > Bacillati > Bacillota > Clostridia > Eubacteriales > Oscillospiraceae > Faecalibacterium > Faecalibacterium sp. Marseille-P9590. Next base: position 52,565 of record NZ_JAFREF010000015.1, on the reverse strand, counting down.
TCAAGTCAGAATTCGGCATCATCGTTCACCTCAATAGTATTGTATCGTTCTGGTGAATGACGCGGTATAACCTTGTATTTCCTGTGAGTAGGAAGTATAGTGCCGATTTTTGCGTTTCCCGGTCGAGTTATAAAAAAAAAACGGTAACTCGTCCGGGCGATTTCACGCGCTATTCGATCACAGTTGCCGTTTGTGGAGGTAACTGTGATTTTTTATTGGGGTAACGCATCAAAAAAAGCCTGTCTGCTGCCGTAGACCAGACCGCTCCGAAACAGGCACAATCGTTCCGTTCTGCCACCCACAATCGTGCCGATATGCTGTACTGCGCCAGCTTCCCTCAATGGGAGGCTGGCGTTTTTGCGCTTTTAAGGGCAAGGTGTCGTGGGCCACCACGATCCTTTTTGTCCGAATGCTCACATTCCGTAAAATAACTGGAGGATTATTGATAATGAAATCGACCTATTTGCTTCCGTGGTTCAAGATGACCACATGGTACTTCCGACTGTCTCGATTGCTGGAAGTTTCCAACGTCAAAAAGCGCACCAAAAATCATAGTGCTGATGCCGACCGTATTTTCATGTTGGTGAAAAATCATGTGCTGGCCGTATCCGGCATGGGAGATGAAGCTCCGCCCACTCCCGGCGGAAGAAACGGAGGGAGTGATGTATTATGATCCTGCTGCAACGGGTGAACGAATCCAAAACCTCCGAAAAGACCGTGAAGTGACACAAGAACAGCTTGCCATCGACCTGAACATCAGTGACCGCTACATGAGAAATCTGGAGAAGGGTGAGAAAGTTCCGTCTGTCGACCTCTTTGTGGAGCTGCGGGAGCGATTTGGCTCCTCGCTGGACTACATCGTCTTAGGTGTGTCTGCGTCCCAGCGGGAGCAGAAACTGCAAGATCAGCTGCAAATGCTCCGCAAAGAACTGAAAGAAATGCAGCGGCGGATTCTTGTTATGCTGGAAATGCTGGGCGAATCTGCTTGATCAAACGCTTTACTGTTGTAAACCGGAACGATTGGTTCCGGTGAAAATGGCAAAACCGGAACTACTGGTTCCTAACGAGAACTTCAGTTTTCAAGTACACTATGGTCACAGTAAGGGCAGCCCCCCTAACAGGGGACGACAAACCCGAAACTGTACCGTGTACCTTGAAAATTGAAGAAGCAGCTTTTCGGTACTTCCAGACAATGATACTTCCGTAATTCGCGGCCCGGTCAGAAAGCAGACGGGGTGGCTGAGATGCCAATGGAGCGGTGCAAATCCGCCGCCGAAAAGTTCCCACCTCCGGGGTGTCGAGGACAAATAGGAGAAAAACAGTATTTTTCAAACCACCAGTTGAGGATTTCTCGGCTGGTGGTTTTACATTTCCCATCAAAATACCGATATGGAGGAAATCTATATGAGTCGATTTTATAACAACTGCGTAGACGAAGCCAGCTTGACTACCCTCTGCCCGATTTGCCTGGATTCCTTTCAGGGGGCAAAGGGCGTTCGCGTCCGGCGCGCAGACCCTAAGCAGAAGATCAAGGATGTCTGCACCTACTGCCAGATTCGCTATGGTTTCGATTATTATGTACAGCCCGATAAGAACGCTGGGCAGTATGTGAAGCGAGGCCATTTCGATGATGAATCTGAATGCGCTTAAAATCGACCCGGAGTTTCAGGGCAAGATCCCGCCCCTGAATTTTGAAGAAGAACAACAGCTTGAGCAGAACATTCTCCACGAAGGGCGGCTGCTGAATCCCATTATCATCTGGAATGGCTTTATTCTGGACGGACATACCCGCTACCGCATCCTGCGGAAGCATCCGTTCATCGCCTACCAGACACAGGAGATCGAACTGGATAACCGTTACGCGGCTCTTTCATGGATCTGCCAGAACCAGCTTGGACGCAGAAATCTCGACCCGGAACGGAAGAAGTTTCTGATGGGCAAGCTGTATGAATCCGAAAAGCTGGCACGGGGCGGCTCCAAAGAGCGGGCACACGATGAGAACGGACGGTTCACCTCAATGGTTCAAAATGATCCATTGAGGGCAAAGCAGCTCTCCACCTGTGAGCGCATTGCCGCACAAAACGGCGTTGGGGCGGCTACCGTAAAGCGAGCAGAAAAATATGCCAAAGGCGTGGACGCAGCGGAAGATGCAGTCCCCGGTGCAAGAGAGGAAATCCTGACCGGGCGCATCAAAGCAACGGATGCGGAGATTACCGCCTTGGCAAAGAAGCCGAAAGCGGAAATTCCTGCTGCTCTTGCAGAGTTGCGAAAGCCAAAGCAAGAACGTCAGCCCCGAAAAGCGGAAACATCTTCTTCAAAACAGGTATCCTCTGAAATCAGCAAAAGCATCCAAGGGCATCAACGCCAGCTTACTACCGAAGAAAGAACCTCTCTGAAGGCATCCATTGATAATCGCTATCAGGAACGAGCCGTTGCAAACGGTTCCCTGATGATGTGCGAGGTGCAGGGTGCCAAAGAGGACTTCATTCGCCGCTGGAATACGATTTTCAAAGAATACCCGGATGTTTTTGAAGATTCGGACTGCCGCAAGATCATTCACGACTTGACTGAAGATGCCGTACAGTATCTTCTGAAAATAAAGGAGAAAACGCTATGATGCTTTCCAACCTGAACCTTTCCAGCCTGCCGGAGTGCAACTTTGAAGTGCGGTACGTTGACAGCGTTCTGCTGAATCCCTGCGCCGAGTATCAGCGGCTGCTCCGCATGGGTAAAGTTGCAAAAATTGCAGCCAACTTTTCGGAGTACATCGCCAATGAGCCGAAAGTCAGCTACCGGGATGGCCGCTACTTCGTCTTTGACGGACAGAACACCATCGAGGCACGGAAAACGTGCAACGGTGGGCGTGACCTCCCGATTCGCTGCAAGGTCTTCTATGGCCTTTCCAAAGAACATGAGGCTCTGCTGTTCGCCGTGCAGACAGGCATTTCCAGCGAACTGACCGCTGGTGAACGGCTCCGTGCCAAACTGGTAGCTCATGAAGAAAACGCCTGTGACTTCGTTTCGGTAACGGAGGACACGGGCGTTCGGTTTGCACTGGATGGGATTCGTGCCCCGTGGAAAATCTACTGCATCCGCTCGGCCTACTACATCTACAAGAGCTACGGTGCAGCACTTTACCGTGAAATGCTGAGTATCCTTGTAGATGCTTGGGGTGGCGATTCTGATTCCTTCCTGTCGGGCATCCTGCATGGCATGGCTCGTTTTCTGGCTCTGTATCAGGGCGAATACAGCCGGGAACGGCTGATTCTTCGGCTGCGCACGGTGCACCCCAAGACCATCACCCGGCTGGCACAGAACGACACTGGCAATGTGGCGGACCGCCACATGAAACAGATCCTGTCCATTTACAACGGTGCTGGTCGTGCCCACAGTCTGCCCTGCAAGCGGTGATGAACATGATCCCAGTCAACCGAAAGTTTCTGCGTGGTGATATTTACTACGCCAATCTGGAGCCGCACCTCGGCTCCGAACAGGGCGGCATTCGCCCTGTGGTCGTGGTGCAGAACAACACCGCAAACTGCTATTCGCCCAACCTCATTATTGCGCCTGTCACATCCAATACTGCAAAGAAGCCCGATCACCAAGCCCACGTTCTTGTGGGCGGTAATCGGGCTTTTGTGCAGCCTTCTATGATCTTGGGAGAATCCATTCAGACCATCAGCAAGGGACGGCTGATCCGCCCAATGGGGCGGTTGAGCATCCCGGAACTCATTCGGCTTAATTATGCGCTGCTCTATCAGCTCGATCTGAACGAATGGGTATGGAGAAAGGAGGCCTATGAACGCTATCTGCGATACCGCCGCTAAATCGGAAACTCTTTCCGTCAAAGGCTGCAAGGTCAAAATCACCTATGCGCCTGCGGATACGGACTGTCTGGATGCGATCCAGAAGCTGCTGCAAACTACCATCCTGCGCACGGCAGGACACACCGCTGCCTGACATCCTTGTGTTCCTTGAATGCGTGAGATAAGATAAAATCGAACTGAACCTTGAAAACAAAATATGGACGAGACACGTTTGATTTTTCCTTTCTCACTTAAAGAAAGAGAGATTGAAATGAAAAAACGTGTTTATACCCTATACCGTGTTTCAACAAAGGGACAGGTCGAGAAAGACGACATCCCCATGCAGAAAGAATCCTGCCGCGACTTCGCAGAAAGTCAAGGTTGGGAAATCGTCAAGGAATTTTCCGAGAAAGGCGTTTCCGGCTTCAAGAAGTCTGCCAAAGAGCGTGATGAACTCCAGAAAATCCAACAGGCTGCAATGGAAGGCAAATTCGACATCCTGCTGGTGTTCATGTTTGACCGTCTAGGCCGCCGTGATGATGAAACGCCCTTTATTGTGGAATGGTTCACGAAGCAGGGCATCGAGGTCTGGAGCGTGAACGAAGGACAGCAGCGGTTCGACACTCATGTGGACAAGCTGATGAACTACATCCGCTACTGGCAGGCATCCGGCGAGAGCCTGAAAACCTCCGTCCGTACCCGGACAAGGCTGGAACAGCTCACCGGGGAGGGCCACTACACAGGCGGTACTGTGCCTTACGGCTACAAGCGTGTCCGTCTTGGCCGAGTGAACAAGAAAAATCAGGAGGTCTGTGACCTTGTGATTGACGAAGCAGAAGCTGAAATCGTCCGGCTGATCTTCCACAAGTACGTTTATGAGGGCTACGGCGCACAGAAGTTGAGCCACTACCTTTATGAACAGGGCGTTGTAGGCCGGAACAGCAAGAACATCCCTAACACCAGCATCGTTCGGATGATAAAGAACAAGTGCTACACGGGCTACCTCATCAATGGTGCAGTGGAAGCCGAGTGCCCACAGCTCCGTATCATCGACCCGGATTTGTTTGAGCGGGCGCAGGAGCTGCGGCAAGCGCGTACCTGTGAACGCGGCGGCACCTCGCTGGGCACCAGTTCTAAAGCCTTGCTGACCGGGCTGGTCTATTGCGCCCACTGCGGCAACCGCCTGAGCCTGACCAGCAGCGGACGGACGCACACCTACGCCGATGGGCATACGGTGAAAGAAGTCCGCCCCCGGTATAGCTGCTTCTACAAGATTCGGCATCCGGGTGACTGCGATGGGCAGTCCGGCTACGGCGTTTCCAAGCTGGATTCCATCGTGGAAGAAGTTGTCCGGCAGATCTTTGCACAGTTCCGCGAGGTCTCCCGGAAGAAGCTGCTGGAATCGGTCAAGACAAACGATGCCGCCCGCATCCAGAAGAAGGTCAAGAAAATCCAGAAAGACTTGGAAGCTAAGCAGAAAGAACTGGATGACCTGAAAGCCGAAACCATCCTCGTCATCCGGGGTGTGAGTGCCTTGGACAAAGAACTGCTCGGCACACTGGTAGCCGAGGCAAGAGAGGCTTTGGAAACTCTGGAAAAGCAGCTTGTTCAGGCGCAGGAAGAATACGAAGAAGCCACCAAAACGGCAAAGCGCAGTAACTACATCTGCAACGAGTTGTTTACATGGGCGGATGTGTATGACACTGCCAGCCACGATGAACGCCGCGCCATCTTGCAGCAGTTCATCAAGGAGATTCGCGTCCGAAAGGACTATGAAATCTCGATCACTCTGAACGCCAGCTTTGACCAAGTGGAGCAGCTCAAGGCGGTATCAACCTACGATGGTGCGGAAATTTTTGAAGAAATTTCCGAAAAGGGGGCATAAAAGCGATGCGCTTGCCCGCAGCACTCTGCAAAATGCAAAGAAAGAAGCGTGAAACCGATGGATTTTCAAAAAGTACATTGATGCCCCCGCCCGGTTCGCATCCGACTTCAGGGTTCGGAACCCGGCACGGTCTGCCAAGGTTTTTTGAACATAAAAAACGCCGCATCGTACAAAACGATGCGGCGAATTGGTGGACCTAGAGGGATTCGAACCCTTGACCTCTCGGATGCGAACCGAACGCTCTCCCAACTGAGCTATAGGCCCATATTTAGGGGCGTGACTCGGTTGGGCGACCAACCGACATACTCCCCATTTGAATGCCCACAACTCTGTGGGGCACAAAAGCGATACGCTTGCACTCCCAGCTGAGCTATAGGCCCATATTTAGGGGCGTGACGCGGTTGGGCGACCAACCGACATACTCCCCATTTGAATGCCCACAACTCTGTGGGGCACAAAAGCGATACGCTTGCACTCCCAGCTGAGCTATAGGCCCATATTTGTTTTTCAGAACGAGAACAGTGTAACTCTTTTAGAAGGATTTGTCAAGGACTTTTCACCCGGGCGGCCTGCGGGGAATGTCCGGCTGAATCGGACGCGCCGTTTCTTAAAAAACGACAGATCCTTTAGTAAAAATAACAGTGGCTCTCAGAGAAAAAGCGTGCTACAATAATGCTGAGACTTCTGTACATGAAAAGTCTATCACCCAAAGTCAGGAGGACAACGGTTATGGAATTTACTAAGGTCGTTGCAGAGCGTTATTCCTGCAAGAATTTCAGCACACGTAAGGTAGAAGCCGAGAAGTTGACGGAGATCCTGGAAGCGGGGAGGCTGGCCCCGACCGCCAAGAATTTTCAGGAGCAGCGCATCTATGTGCTGCAGTCGGAAGAAAGCCTGGCAAAGCTCGACAAGGTGACGCCCTGCCGCTATGGCGCGCCTACCTGCCTCGTCGTGGCCTTCGATAAAAACAGCGTCTTTACTTATCCCGGCGGAAAGCGGGACTCCGGCGTGGAGGATGCCGCCATCGTGGCGACCCACCTGATGCTGGCCGCTGCCAACGCAGGTGTGGACAGCTGTTGGCTCAACTTCTTCGACCCGGATGAGCTGGCCAAGGAGCTGGGCCTGCCGGAAAATGAAGAGGTCCTGATGATCCTCGACCTCGGCTATGCCGCAGAAGGCGCAGGGCCGCTGGCAAACCACGGCTCGAGAAAGCCCTTGTCCGCGACGGTCGCATACCTGTAATACCAAAAAACACCCGGAGATGCTTCCGGGTGTTTTTGCGTTATTGTCCGACGATACGCCAGTGTTCGGGCTTGTTGTGATCGGTGGTCACGCCGTCGTCGGTATACATCCGGTAGGGCGCAGGCAGGCCGTCGGGCGCGAAGCGCCAGAAGGTGAGGGCCGTATCGTTCAGCTGGGCGGTGTTGGCGGCGGGCTGTGCCACCTCCCGGATGTCGGCCTCCGTCTTGTAGCCGAAGCGGCTTTGGGCCAGACCAAACGCCCACTTGGGCGGGATATAGCTGGGGCCGATGAGCTGCCGGAATTCCTTTGCGACCTCTGCCGCTGTAGGGGCTGTGATGAGGTAGAGCGCATAGTTCGGCTCTGCCGTGGCGAAGCGGAGGGTGTCGTGGCGGGTATAGCCGATACAACAAAACCGGCATTTTCGGCAGAACAGGCGGCCCGGGGCTTGTTTGGGCAGGGGAAAATGGTATATAATAAGTATATTCTAGGAATAAAAGGGAGAACCATCATGTATCAAAAAGGAATCAAGCGGCTGCTGGACGTGGTACTGTCGGCCTGCGGCTTGCTGGTGCTGTCGCCGCTGCTGCTTTTGCTCTGCCTTGCCATCAAGCTGGACTCGCCGGGGCCGGTGTTCTTCAAGCAGAAGCGGGTGGGCATCCATAAAAGCTATTTCAACATCCTGAAATTCCGCACCATGCGCATCGACACCCCCCATGACATGCCCACCCATCTGCTCCACGACCCGGAGCAGTATATCACCCGGGTGGGCCGTTTCCTGCGCAAGACCAGCCTGGACGAGCTGCCCCAGCTGTGGAATATCCTTGTGGGCGATATGGCAGTCATCGGTCCGCGCCCGGCCCTCTGGAACCAGTACGACCTGTTGGCCGAACGGGACAAGTACGGCGCAAACGACGTCCGTCCCGGCCTGACCGGCTGGGCGCAGATCCATGGCCGCGACGAGCTGGAGATCACGGAGAAAGCGAAGCTCGACGGCTGGTATGTGGAGCATATGAGCTTCTGGCTGGACATCAAATGCTTCTTCGGCACCATCAAGGCTGTGGCCGACCACGACGGCGTGGTGGAGGGCGGCACCGGGACGCTGCACGAAGAAGAGAAAAATGACCATAAATAAGGAAAACATAACATGCTGAATGAACTGTATCACTTTGCGACTCCATGGGCAAAGGCAACGAAACGCCAGATCAACGTGAACCGGATGCTTGGAGTGGCGGCGAATGCTCTTTATCCGATATATTGTGCATGGAGTCCGCTCCCGAAGCAGAGAACAGCGCAGGGCGAAAGGATGGTGGTGTCTCTGACCACCTTCCCGCTCCGAATCGGGAAAGTCCATCTGACGATCCAGAGCATCCTGCGGCAGAGCCGTCCGGCGGACCGTATCCTGCTCTGGCTGTCCAAGGAGGAATTTCCGGAGGAAGCACAGCTCCCGGCAAACCTGCTCCGCCTGAAAGAAAAGGGACTGGACATCCGCTTCTGCGACAATATCCGCTCCTTTAAAAAGGTGTTCTACACCGCGCAGGAATTTGAAAATGATGTGATCGTTACGGCGGATGATGATGCGCTCTACCCGGAAAACTGGCTGGAGGGGCTGTGGGATACCCACGAAAAGTATCCGGGCTGCGTGTGCTGTTACCGCGCGCATGAGATCACGTTTGAAGGCGGAAGGGTGGCGCCTTATCAGGAGTGGTACGGCTTGTCGCCAGACAAAAAAGGACCTTCGAAAGCACTTTTTCCGGTGGGCGTTGGAGGGGTGTTGTATCCTGCAGGCTATTTCAGCGGCATCGAGTTCGACAGCGGGAAGATTATGAAGCTGTGCCCGACGGCGGACGATATGTGGCTCAAGATCGTGGGAGCGCAGAAAAGGATCCCGGCAGTAAAGGTGAGCACCAACTCGAAGGAGTGGTTCACCATCCGGAACAGCCAGCGCCAGTGCCTGATGTCGGTCAACACCGCCGGAAGGATGCGGAACGATGAAGCACTTCAGAACCTGATGGAATATTATCACGTTACAGCGGAGATGCTGGGCGGCACATCAACAGAGCAGAAAGGCAAAGGATAAAAGATGGCGGGCAGAACAGATGTGAAGATCAGCGTGATCGTACCGGTCTACAATGTAGAAAAAGAACTTCCCCGCTGCATCGAGAGCCTCCTGACACAGACGCATTCGAATTTTGAGCTGCTCCTGATAAACGATGGCTCATCGGATGGCAGCCCTGAGATCATGGAGAGATACGCGGAGAAGGACCCGCGCATCCGCACCCTGCATAAGAAAAATGGCGGGGTGTCCTCAGCACGCAACAGGGGGCTGGAACAGGCAAAAGGCGAATATGTGTGCTTTGTGGATGCGGACGATGTGGTGGCTTCGTGTTATCTGGAATGGCTTTGCCGGGCAATACAAGAAAGCAGACTTCCTCTTGCAATTTGCAAACAGGTGGATTTTGAGGAGAAAGAGACGGATCCATTCTGTGACCTTCCGACAGAAATGCCTGCGCTGAAAACACATAAAATTGAAAATTATACATTTTGGGATGAAAATGTGTGTACCCGGTGCGTTCGAGGAATGATGAGAGCGGATTTGGTTCGAGATATTCGATATGACGAACAGATTGCTATCGGAGAAGATGCTCTATTTATGGTGCAGGCCTTGCTGCGGACGAAGGGGTACGTTTGTGTGCCCTGTGCACTTTATGCCTATTACATCCGGCCGGATTCAGCGATTCATCAGAGCGACTTTTCACCAAAACAATACAGCGAAATAACTACTTGGGAAAAAATTTGTGCCTTGGTGGAAAGACAGCCGGGCAGTATGAGCCGTACAGCGGAAGAGCGGTTCGTGGTGGCCTGCGCCCATGTATATTACCGGATGGCGGGCAGCGACCATGCCGATCCGGAGCTGCAAGCCAAGATCGTGCGGATGGCGCGAGAGCACTGGCGGGCGGCCTTGCGAGTCCCGAACAGCAAGAAGCGTGAAAAGAGCAAGCTCTGGATGCTGATCTGTTGCCCGGCGGCGGGACGCTGGATGTGGAGGCTGGGAAAAAAGCTGAAACAGGGATGAGCCGGAGCATCTTGAGAAACGAAGTGGTTTTGTCTTGATTTATGTCGGAAATGTTATATAATAAAATAGTATACAAGACACAGAAGGAGGATTTCCATGGAACGCACCTATATCAATGAGGTACAAAAGGAAATTGGCAGCACGGTCAAGGTGCAGGGCTTTATCGAGAACCTGCGCAACAGCAAATATATGGCCTTCATCGTGCTGAAGGATATTACCGGCAAACTTCAGATCACCGTCGAGAAGGAGGACCATCCCGAGCTGGTGGACATCATCGACAAGCTGACCCCGGACTCTGTCATCACCGTCACCGGCAAGGTGATGGAGAATGACTACGTCAAGATGGGCGGCATCGAGATGATCCCCGAGACCATCGAGATCGAGAGCATCGCCGACGCGCTGCCCATCGTCCGCAAGGAGATCGCCGCCACCAAGAAGAAGAAGGCTGTGGAGCGTTCCAGCATCGACCAGCGCATCGACTACCGCTGGATCGACCTGCGCACCGATGAGAACCAGCTGATGTTCAAGGCACAGAGCTGCTTCGTCAACGCCATGCGTCAGTTCCTGCTCGAGCGCAGCTTCATCGAGATCCACACCCCGAAGCTCATCGCTGCTGCCAGCGAGAGCGGCTCTGAGGTGTTCAAGGTGGACTACTTCGACCGCAACGCCTATCTGGCCCAGAGTCCTCAGTTCTATAAGCAGATGGCCATGGCCGCCGGCTTCGAGCGCATCTTTGAGACTGGCCCCGTCTTCCGCGCGGAGAAGAGCTACACCAATAAGCACTCCACCGAGTTCTCCGGCTTCGACCTCGAGTTTAGCTACATCACCTCTTACAAGGACGTCATGAAGATGGAGGAAGAGCTTCTGACTGCCGGTCTGAAGGCCGTCAAGGAGCAGTACGGCGAGCAGATCAAGGAGCTGTTTGGTCTGGAAGTCGTCGTCCCCACCACGCCGTTCCCTGTGGTCAAGCTGGCCGACCTGTACAAGGGTCTGGAAGAGGAGTTCGGCTACACTGTCGATGAGAGCGAGAAGGGCGACCTGACCACCGAGGCCGAGCGCCTGAGCTACGACTGGGTCAAGAAGCACTACGGCCACGAGTTCCTGTTTATCACCGACTACTCCGCTGAGAAGCGTGCTTTCTACCACATGCGCGACGAGAACGGCGTGCCGCAGGGCTACGACCTCATCTGGCGCGGCGTGGAGATCACCACCGGCGCACAGCGTGAGCATCGCTACGACGTGCTGAAGAAGCAGGCAGAGGAGAAGGGCCTGGCCGATGACGTCAAGTTCTATCTGGAGTTCTTCCAGTATGGCTGCCCTCCGCACGGCGGCTTCGGTCTGGGCATCGACCGTCTGACCATGCTGCTCTGCGGCCAGTCCATCAAGGACGCCGAGTTCCTGTTCCGCGGCCCCAACCGTCTGACTCCGTAAGGAATGAAACCTCTCCGTCAATGCTTCGCATTGCCACCTCTCCTATCGAGGAGAGGCCTTGGCATTTCGCAAAGCTTTGTCTCTTTGCCAGAGGCTCCCCTCGGTAGGGGCAACAACGACGACCGCCGCCAGTGGCGGAAACAGGGAGTTGTTGTTGGGGCAGCGGCCAGTAAGACGCGCGCAATGCGCAGCGGATGCTGGGTGCCGCAACCCGGCCTTGTTGAGCGATAGCGAGACTGAGAGGTTATGACCTATAACAAAAGCCAGCGCACATTTCTCGTGCGCTGGCTTTTCTGCATTTTACAGCTTACTGGATGCCGGTGACCTTGTAGTCCTGTGCCTCGACGGCGTTCTTGAGCACGTCGTCGGCGACCTCGGCGTTCAGGGTGACGATGGCGGTGCCGGCCTCGTGGCTCACGACAGCCTCGTCCACCTCGGGCAGGGCTTCCAGAGCCTTCTTCACGCGGGCTTCGCAGTGGCCGCACATCATGCCTTCCACTTTCAGGGTCTTCTTCATGGTATTATCCTCCGTTTTGACTTCGGGCGCTTCGGCGTCCGATTTTTTGTTATTTTCAGCCGCAGACTGCACCGGGGCAGCAGCGGGAGAAGCGGTTTTGTGGTCGTGCCTGGTGCTGTGCAAATCGAACAGGTTCAGCCGCAGGGCGTTGCTCACGACGCAGAAGCTGGACAGGCTCATGGCAGCAGCACCGAACATGGGGTTCAGCGTCAGGCCGAAGGGGATGAACAGACCAGCCGCCAGCGGGATGCCGATGATATTGTAGATGAACGCCCAGAACAGGTTCTCGTGGATGTTCCGCAGGGTGGCGCGGCTGAGGCGGATGGCCGCAGGCACGTCCGAGAGCTTCGAGTTCATCAGCACGACGTCGGCGGCGTCAATGGCCACGTCGGTGCCTGCGCCGATGGCAATGCCGGTGTCGGCACGGGTGAGGGCGGGAGCGTCGTTGATGCCGTCACCCACCATGGCCACCTTGCCGCTGGCCTGCAGCTGGCGGATGACGGCCTCCTTGCCGTCGGGCAGGACGCCCGCGATGACCTCGTCCACGCCCGCCTGCCTGCCGATGGCGTCGGCGGTGCGCTGGTTGTCGCCGGTGAGCATCACGACCCGGATGCCCATGTTCTGCAGCTGACGGATGGCTTCGGGGCTGTCCTCCTTGATGGTGTCGGCCACGGCGATAACGCCCAGCAGACGGCCTGCGCCGCCGAAGAAGAGGGGAGTCTTGCCCTCAGAGGCCAGCTTTTCAGCCTGCTGTGCCAGTGCGGCGGGCAGGGTGAGCTTGGTCTGGATGAAGGCGGCATTGCCGGCATAGATGCCCATGCCGTTCAGTTTAGCCGCCAGACCATTGCCCGGCAGGGCCGCGAAGTCAGTGACTTCCGGGGGAGTGATGGCCTTTGCCTCGGCGTCGGCCAGAACTGCCTTTGCCAGAGGGTGCTCGCTGCGGCTTTCCAGCGCTGCGGCCAGTGTCAGAAGCTCCGTCTCGGAGACACCCTCAGCGGGCAGCAGGTCGGTGACGCGGGGTGCGCCCTCGGTGATGGTGCCGGTCTTGTCCAGCGCCACGATCTGGGTGCGGCCTGCGGCTTCCAACGAGGCAGCAGTCTTGAAGAGGATGCCGTTTTTTGCGCCGAGACCATTGCCGACCATAATAGCCACAGGTGTTGCAAGGCCCAGTGCGCAGGGGCAGCTGATGACCAGAACGGAGATGCCGCGTGCCAGTGCATAGCCCAGCTCATGGCCCAGCAGCAGCCAGACGATGGTGGTGACGACGGCGATGGAGATGACCGCCGGGACGAAGAAGCCCGACACGGTGTCAGCGATTTTTGCGATAGGAGCTTTGGTGGCGGCGGCATCGCTGACCATCTTGATGATCTGAGCCAGCGTGGTATCCTCGCCCACGCGGGTAGCCTCACAGCGGAGGAAGCCCGACTGATTGGTGGTGGCGGCGCTGACTTTGTCGCCGACGGCCTTGTCCACCGGGATGCTCTCGCCGGTCAGGGCGCTCTCATTGACTGCGCTGGTGCCTTCCAGCACCACGCCGTCCACCGGGATATTCTCGCCGGGGCGGACCACAAAGACGTCGCCCTTCTGCACGTCGGCGATGGCCACGGTCACTTCCGCGCCGTCCCGCACCAGCGTGGCGGTCTTGGGGGCCAGCTTCATCAGGCTCTTGAGGGCGTCGGTGGTCTTGCCCTTGGAGCGGGCTTCCAGCATCTTGCCCACCGTGATGAGGGTCAGGATCATGGCGGCAGACTCGAAGTAGAACTCCATCATATAGTGCATGACGAGCTCGTCGTTTCCGTCCACCTGGGCGCGGGTCATGGCGAAGAGGGCGTAAGTGCTCCACACGAAGCTTGCCATGGAGCCGAGGGCCACCAGCGTATCCATGTTGGGTGCGCCGTGGATGAGGCCCTTAAATCCGTTGATGAAGAACTTCTGGTTGATGACCATGACGATGCCCGCCAGCAGCAGCTGGACAAGGCCCATGGCGACGTGGTTGCCGTCGAACCAGTGGGGCAGGGGCCAGCCCCACATCATGTGGCCCATGGAGAAGTACATCAGCACCAGCAGGAAGCCCAGCGAGGCGATGAGACGGCGCTTGAGCTTCGGTGTCTCGCGGTCAGCCAGTGCATCGAGGTCGGCGCTGGCGTCCGAAGTCTTACTGGCAGAGGCATTCTTCGGGCTTGCGCCGTAGCCTGCTTCCTGCACAGCCGAGAGGATGGCGGCAGGGGAGGCTGTGCCTTCCACGCCCATGGAGTTTGTCAGAAGGCTCACCGAGCAGCTCGTGACGCCCGGCACCTTCTTCACGGCCTTTTCCACCCGGGCAGAGCAGGCCGCGCAGCTCATGCCTGTGACATTGTATTGTTCCATTGCGGATTCCTTTCCCTCTTATAGGATGCCCGGAACGGGGTCATTTCATGAGCCGGGGCAGCAGCTGCAGCAGTTCGTCCAGCTTCTGCGTCTCGCCGGCTTTCAAATCGTCGGCCACGCAGGTGCGGATGTGCTGGCCCAGCAGCTCTTTGGAAAAGCCGTTCAGTGCAGCGTTCACCGCAGCCACCTGCACCAGAATATCGGCGCAGTAGACGTCCTTGTCCAGCATCGCGCGGATGCCGCGCACCTGGCCCTCAATGCGGCTCAGCCGGTTGGCAAGGGCGCGGTACTCCTCAGGGGTACGGTCCTTGTGGCGGCAGCAGGAGGGGGCAGTGTCCTTTTCGGCAGGCTTAGCGGCGCAGCAGCAGGGCTTTTTTTCAGCATCAGTCATAGCAGATAACTCCTTTCCGGGTGTATCGGTGTGAAGAGGAAATGTACCCTGTGGGGGTAAATCTCCCGACACTCTGATTTTACCACTTAGGGGTATCTGTTTCAAGTGGGTAGGAAACGCTAACTGTGAAAACTTTGTGAAAATAAAAGCTCCCGAAATGCAGAAACGGGAGCCTCCCGGTGAAGGAAAGCTCCCGTTTCTGTTTAGGATAGGAAAGAGAATGTCATAAATAGGGGGGTCACAGATTGGTGTAACCCATCAGATAGCGGTCCACCTCGGCGGCGCAGTCGCGGCCCTCCCGCAGGCCCCAGACCACGAGGCTCTGGCCCCGGCGCATATCGCCGCAGACAAAGACCTTGTCTACATTGGTGCGGAAGCCATGGTCGGCCACATTGCCCCGAGCGTTCCGCTCCACGCCGAACGCCTCGGCCACATAGTCCTCGCAGCCCACGAAACCGGCGGCGATAAAGGCCAGTTGGCAGTCGTAGGTGAACTCTTCGCCGGTGGATTCCATGCTGGTACGGCCGGTGTCGGGGTCACGCTGGGGCTTGAGATAGGAGATGACCGCGCCGGTCAGGTTGCCGGCGTCGTCCTTCAGAAACTCTTTGACGGTGGTCTGGTAGACGCGGGGGTCTTTGCCGAACTTGGCAAGGCACTCAGTCTGGCCGTAGTCCACCTTCAGCACCTTGGGCCACTCGGGCCAGGGGTTATTCGCGGCCCGTTCTTTCGGGGGCTGTGGCATCATTTCCAGTGCCACGAGGTCGGTGCAGCCCTGCCGCAGGGCGGTACCCTGACAGTCGTTGCCGGTGTCGCCGCCGCCGATGACGAGGACATTCTTGCCTGCCGTGTTGATGGCCCTGCCGTCGGCAAACTTGCTGTCCAGCAGACTCCTGGTCACGCTGGTGAGGTAGTCCACTGCGAGGTAAACTCCCTTCGCGTCGCGGCCGGGGACGTTCAAATCGCGGGCTTTCTTGGCACCGCAGCAGAGCACGATGGCGTCATAGCTGTTCAAAATCTCAGCGGTATCCACAGCCCCGCCCACATCCATGTTGGTGCGGAACTCGACGCCCTCAGCCTGCATAATTTTGATGCGGCGCTCGATGACGGATTTGTCCAGCTTCATGTTGGGGATGCCGTACATCAGCAGACCGCCCACACGGTCAGCACGCTCGAAGACGGTGACGGCATGGCCCCGGATGTTGAGGTATTCGGCCACCGACAGGCCCGAAGGGCCGCTGCCGATGACGGCCACGCTCTTGCCGGTGCGGGCCGGAGGCGGGGCGGCATGGAGCCAGCCCTTGGCGTAGCCCGTCTCCACGATGGCGTGTTCGTTCTCCCGGACAGTGACGCTGCTGCCGGTGACGTCGCCGCAGGTGCAGGCGGCCTCACACAGGGCAGGGCAGACCCGGCTCGTGAACTCCGGGAAACGGTTGGTGGTGCGCAGGCGGCGGAGCGCCAGCTCCCATTTGCCCTGATAGACCAAATCGTTCCACTCGGGGATGAGGTTGTTCAGCGGGCAGCCGGAGGCCATGCCGCCGATCATCATGCCCGCCTGGCAGAAGGGGACGCCGCAGTCCATGCAGCGCGCTGCCTGGGTCTGCTGCTCCTCCCGGGAGAGCCAGATGTGAAATTCGTTAAAGTTTTCAATGCGCTCCAGCGGCGGAACATCCGTGCTGGTCTTGCGCGTGTAATCCATAAAACCAGTGAGTTTTGCCATGATGTTCCCCTCCTTACTTGTTCTTCTGCACGGCGTAGAATGCTTCGATCTGCGCCTGCTCGCCGTCGAGGCCGCGCTCTTCCATGGAGGCGATGACCCGCAGCATATGGTCGTAATCGTAGGGGAGGACTTTCTTAAATTTGGGCAGGAACTCGCTGAAATCGTCCAGGATCTCCTTGCCGCGGGGCGAGCCGGTCAGCTCGACGTGCTCCCGGATGAGCTCTTTCAGGGTGGCGACGTCGTACTTGTGCTCCACCGGCTCGAGGCTGACGGTCTCCTTGTTCACCCGCTGGTAGAAGTCCCAGTTCTCATCCAGCACATAGGCGATGCCGCCGGTCATGCCGGCTGCAAAGTTCTTGCCGGTCTGGCCCAGAACGACGACGGTGCCGCCGGTCATGTACTCGCAGCCGTGGTCGCCCACGCCCTCGACGACGGCCACAGCGCCCGAGTTGCGGACGCAGAAGCGCTCACCGGCCACACCGGAAACAAAGGCTTTGCCGCTGGTGGCACCGTAGAGTGCCACGTTGCCGATGATGATGTTCTCCTCGGGCTTGAAGGTGATGCCCTCGGGCGGGCGGACGACGAGCTTGCCGCCAGAGAGGCCCTTGCCCATGTAGTCGTTGCAGTCGCCGGTCAATTCCAGCGTCAGGCCCTTGGGAATGAATGCGCCGAAGCTCTGGCCGCCTGCACCGGTGCAGTGGACGGTGTAGACGTCATCGGGCAGGTCGCTGCCGTACTTGCGGGTGATCTCGCTGCCGAAGATGGCACCAAAGGCGCGGTCGGTGTTGGAGACATCCAGCTTCACGCTCTGAGGGGTCTTGCTGCTGAGCTTGAATTTCTTCATCAGCACCTTCATGTCCAGAGTGTCTTCCAGATGAAAGTCGTAGGTGTCTTCCTTCTGGAAGTGGACATTGCTGTTGACGATGGCGGGGTTGTGCAGGATGCAGTCGAGGTCCATCTTGGACATCCGGCTGTCGGCAGGGGCAGACTTGACATGGAGCAGGTCGGTGCGGCCCACCAGCTCGTCGATGGTACGGATGCCTAGCTTTGCCATGTATTCGCGCAGCTCCTGCGCCACGAAGGTCAGGTAGTTGATGATATACTCGGGCTTGCCGCGGAAGTGCTTGCGCAGCTCGGGGTTCTGGGTGCAGATGCCCATGGGGCAGGTGTCGAGGTTGCAGACACGCATCATGACGCAGCCCATGGTCATCAGCAGAGAGGTGCCGAAGCCGAACTCCTCAGCGCCCAGCATACAGCTGATGGCCACATCGCGGCCGGAGAGCAGCTTGGAATCGCTCTCGATGCGCACACGGGTGCGCAGGCCGTTGAGGATAAGGGTCTGGTGGGTCTCGGCGATGCCAAGCTCCCAGGGCAGACCGGCATCTTTGATGGAGTTGCGGGGCGCTGCGCCCGTGCCGCCGTCGTAGCCGGAAACAAGGATGACCTGTGCGCCGCCCTTGGCGACACCGGCAGCGATCGTGCCGACGCCGGCCTCACTGACCAGCTTGACGTTGATGTTGGCGTGGCGGTTGGCATTCTTGAGGTCGTAGATAAGCTCTGCAAGGTCTTCGATGGAGTAGATGTCGTGGTGCGGCGGGGGAGAGATGAGGCCGACACCCGTAGTGCTGTGGCGGGTCTTGGCGATCCACGGGTACACTTTTGCGCCGGGCAGATTGCCGCCCTCGCCGGGCTTTGCGCCTTGTGCCAGCTTGATTTGGATCTCTTCCGCGCTCACCAGATACTTGCTGGTGACGCCGAAGCGGGCGGAAGCCACCTGCTTTATCTTGGAATTGCTCTCGCTGTGGTAGCGCTCTTCGGGCTCACCGCCCTCGCCGGTGTTGCTCCGGCCGCCGAGGCGGTTCAGCGCGATGGCGATGGTCTCGTGGGCCTCGCTGCTCAGTGCGCCGTAGCTCATGGCAGCGGCCTTGAACCGCTTGACGATGGAGCTCACCGGCTCCACCTCGTCCAGCGGGATGCCGCCGTCGGGGGCATAGTTGAAGTCCAGCAGACTGCGCAGATGGACGCCGTTCTGGCCCATGTTGTCCACGGTGTGGGTGAACTGCTTGAAGGTGTCGTAGTCACCGGTGAAGCAGGCTTTCTGGAACAGGTGGATGGTCTGGGGGTTGAAGAGGTGCTCTTCCTTGCCGCTGCGGAACTTGTGGGCGCCGCCGTCTTCCAGCTGCATGTTGATGTCAAGGCCCAGCGGGTCGAAGGCTGCGTTGTGCAGGGCCTCCACGTCAGCCTGAATGTCCTCGAGGCCGATGCCGCCCACACGGCTCACCGTGCCGGTGAAATACTTGTCGATGACGTCCCTGGAGATGCCGACGGCCTCGAAGATCTGGCTGCTCTGGTAGCTCTGGATGGTGGAAATGCCCATCTTGGAGGCAATCTTCACGATGCCGCCCAGCACAGCCTTGTTGTAGTCGTCTACGGCGGCGTAATAATCTTTGTCCAGCAGACCGTCGTCGATGAGTTGGCCGATGGTCTCATGGGCCAGATAGGGGTTGACGGCACAGGCACCGTAGCCCAGCAGAGCGGCAAAGTGATGCACTTCATGAGGCTCTGCGCTCTCGAGGATGAGAGCCAGTGCGGTGCTCTTCTTGGTGCGGATGAGGTACTGGGACACGGCAGAAACCGCCAGCAGGCTGGGGATGGCCACATGGTACTCGTCAATGTCCCGGTCGGACAGGATGATGATGTTCGCACCCTCTTTATAAGCGCGGTCTACCTCCAGGAAAACGCGGTCGATGGCCTTTTCGAGGCTGGTGTTCTTGTAGTAGTTGATGGAGACAGTGGAGACTTTGAAGCCCGGGACGTTCATGTACTTGATGCGGAGAAGGTCAGTGGACGTGAGGATGGGATTGTTGACCTTGAGCACCTTGCAGTTTTCGGGCTTGTCTTCCAGCAGGTTGCCGTGTGCGCCCACATAGACGCTGGTGGAGGTGACGATCTTCTCGCGGATGGCGTCGATGGGCGGATTCGTGACCTGTGCAAAACGCTGCTTGAAATAATTGAAGAGCGGCGGGTGCTGGCCGCTGAGGACGGCAAGCGGGGTATCGGTACCCATTGCGCCGGAAGGCTCTGCGCCCTGACGTGCCATGGGCAGGATGAGGGTGCTGATGTCCTCATACTTGTAGCCGAACACCTTCTGCAGGCGCAGCAGGTCGTCGCCGGTGTAGCTGGGGGTCTTGATGTTGGGGATCTTGAGGTCCTTCAGCTGGACGAGGTTGCGGTCTATCCACTCGCCGTACGGCTCACGGCTGGCGTAGTATTCCTTCAGCTTCTCGTCGTCCACGACTTCGCCCTTGACGGTGTCCACCAGCAGCATCTTGCCGGGGCGGAGACGGTCTTTGACCAGAATATTCTCCGGCTCACAGGGCAGCACGCCCACCTCGGAAGAGAGGATCATCCTGCCGTCTTTGGTGATGTAGTAGCGGCTGGGGCGCAGACCGTTGCGGTCCAGCACAGCGCCCACCACATCGCCGTCGGAGAAGAGGATGGCGGCAGGGCCGTCCCAGGGTTCCAGCATGGTGGCGTAATACTGGTAGAAATCCCGCTTTTTCTGGCTGATGTTCTTGTTGTTCTCCCAGGGTTCCGGGATGGTGATCATGACAGCCAGCGGCAGATCCATGCCGTTCATCACCATGAACTCGAGGGCGTTGTCCAGCATGGCGGAGTCGGAGCCGGAGGTGTTGATGATGGGCAGGATCTTGTTCATGTCCTCCTTCATGATGGGGGAGGAGATGGTCTCTTCACGGGCCAGCATGGCGTCGGTGTTGCCCTTGATGGTGTTGATCTCACCGTTGTGGAGGATGAAGCGGTTGGGGTGGGCGCGCATCCAGCTGGGGTTGGTGTTGGTGGAGAAGCGGCTGTGGACCATGCCGATGGCGGATTCATAGTCCTCGTCCTGCAGATCGAGGTAGAACTGGCGCAGGTCGTGGACGAGGAACATGCCCTTGTACACGATGGTGCGGCTGGACAGACTGGGGACATAGGTGCCGTTGCTGGCCTGCTCGAAGACCCGGCGGACGATGTAGAGCTTGCGGTCAAAGTC
Organism: Faecalibacterium sp. Marseille-P9590; assembly: GCF_017377665.1. NCBI lineage: Bacteria > Bacillati > Bacillota > Clostridia > Eubacteriales > Oscillospiraceae > Faecalibacterium > Faecalibacterium sp. Marseille-P9590. The sequence goes on along the minus strand of NZ_JAFREF010000015.1, from coordinate 32,082 downwards.
GATGCCCTTGCTCACCTTGGCGGGCTTTTTGATGAAGCACTGCCAGATGGCGGGCATACAGTCGCGGGCTTTCTGTCCCACGGCGTCGGGGTCTACAGGCACTTCGCGCCATGCCAGAAACTCGAGGCCCTCTTTGCGGGTGACAAGCTCAAAAAGCTTCATGGCCTGGGCGCGCAGGTGTTCGTTCTGGGGGAAGAAGAACATACCTACGCCGTATTCGCGCTCGTTGCCAAGGCTGATGTTCAGCTCGTCGGCTACCTTGGCAAAGAAGCGGTGGCTGATCTGCAGCATGATGCCCACGCCGTCGCCGGTCTTGCCCTCGGCGTCCTTGCCGGCGCGGTGCTCAAGGCGCTCCACGATGGACAGCGCGTCGCTGACGGTCTGGTGGCTCTTGCGGCCCTTGATGTCCACGACGGCACCGATGCCGCAGGCGTCGTGCTCGAACTGGGGGTCATAGAGGCCCAGAGGCCCTTTTTGCTCCGTGAAATTTTCCATAGACTTTCCCATCCTTTTTTCGATTTTCCGGAGAATATCCTGGCAATGCTGCGGCACATTCCGCAGAGTCCCTCTTAATGCCGGTAAAAAGAAAAGGCGTCCCAGATGGGTCGGCAAAGACTCATCTGGAACGCCCTTGTTCCGGATAACAAGAATATTATACAAAGGTGCTGAAAGAGATTCAAGTGACAGCTGCACCAAATGTGGGTACACGGCGACGGTTCTTCTTGTGAAAAACAGACACGCAGAGTAGGAAATAGTATGCCTTTTCCGGCTCAGTGTCGGCCCAGACAGGCGGCAAGATCGTCCTCCGGCGTGGTGATGGGCCGGAGGTCATACTTCTCCTGCAAAACAGCGGCCACCCCGGGGGAGAGGAAGGCGGGCAGGGTGGGGCCGAGACGGATGCCCCGGATGCCCAGCGCCAGCAGGGCCATCAGCACACAGACCGCCTTCTGCTCGAACCAGCAGAGGATGATGGAAAGGGGCAGCTCGTTGACCGAGCAGTCAAAAGCTTCGGCCAGACCCAGCGCGATCCGGATGGCACTGTAGGCGTCGTTGCACTGGCCCACGTCGAGGATGCGGGGCAGACCCGCCACCGTACCCAGCGGCAGGTCGTTGAGCCGGAACTTGCCGCAGGCCAGCGTCAGGATGACGGTGTCGGGCGGGGTCAGCTTGGCAAAATCCGTGTAGTACCGGCGGGAGGGGCGGGTGCCGTCGCAGCCGCCGATGAGGAAAAAGTGCCGGATGGCACCCTCGTGGACGGCTTGGACGATCTCCTCCGCATGGCTCAGTACGGCGTGGTGGGCAAAGCCGGTGGCGACCACACTGCCGCCGTTCATGCCCGGGATGAGGGTGTCCTCCGGGTAGCCGCCCAGCTCAAGCGCCTTGGCGATGACCGGCGAAAAATCTCGGTCCTCCCCGATGTGGGCGACGCCGGGATAGGAGACGACAGAGGTGGTGAATACCCGGTCGGCATAGCTGGGCCGGAGGGGCATGATGCAGTTGGTGGTGAAGAGCACCGGTGCAGGGATGTCCTCAAACTCCCGCTGCTGGTTCTGCCATGCGGTGCCAAAGTTGCCTTTCAGATGAGGAAAGCGCTTTTTCAGCTCCGGGTAGCCGTGGGCAGGCAGCATCTCGGAGTGGGTGTAGACATTGATGCCCTTGCCCTCGGTCTGCTCCAACAGGCACTTGGCGTCGTAGAGGTCGTGGCCGGAGATGACGATGAAAGGCCCTTTCTCGATGGTCAGGGACACCTCCACCGGCTCCGGGTCGCCAAACGCGCCGGTGTTGGCCTTGTCCAGCTCAGCCATGACCCGGTAGGCCATCCGCCCGGTGTCCTCCACCAGCTGGAAGAGCTTGTCCTTGTCCCGCTCCTGTGCGATGGCCCGCAGCGCCGTGCAGAAAAACAGGTCGATTTCGCCATCGGTATAGCCCAGCACCCGCGCGTGGTAGGAGTAAGCTGCCATGCCGCGCAGCCCAAAGAGGACAAAGGAGCACAGGCTCTTCCGGTCGGGGTCCGGCTCCTGCCACAGCTTCTGCATATCGTAGTCGGACACTGGTGCAGGTGCAGGGCTGGCCGAGGCAAAGGCTTCCTGCTTGGCCTTCCAGACCTTATCGGTCAGCTGCGCCACCGTTTGGGGGTCGAAATCAACATTGGTGATGGTGGTGAACAATCCTTCCGTCAGCAGGAGTGCCTGCGGGGGGCGGATGGGTCTGCCGATGTCCAGCAGCAGGGTGGCAAAGCCGATGAGTGCCCCGGTGAGCTTGTCCTGCGCGTCGGCTGTCTCGGCTGATTTGCCGCAGACACCCGCTTTTCCGGTGCAGGCCGTGCAGTTTGCCGCCTGCTCGCATTGATAACAGAACATCATTTCGTCCATGCAAAAACCTCTTTTCGTTTGATGAAAGGAGTATGAGCGGGGCGGCAGACGGTTATGCAGGCAGGCGGGGCAAACCAAAAAAAGCCGCACCCTCGCGGATGCGGCCCTTGTAGATCAGGAAAAGCTTAGTAGGTGATGCCCTGAGCCATCATGGCAGTAGCGACCTTCAGGAAGCCGGCGCAGTTTGCACCGACCATCAGGTTGCCCTCGGAGCCAGCGGCCACGGATGCATCGTAGGAAGCGTGGAAGATGCCCTCCATGATGCCCTTCAGCTTTGCATCGACCTCTTCGAAGCTCCAGCTCAGACGCTCGGAGTTCTGGCTCATCTCCAGACCGGAGGTAGCCACGCCGCCGGCGTTGGAAGCCTTTGCGGGTCCGTACAGGATGCCGTTGGACAGGTAGACCTCGATGGCCTCGGGAGTGCTGGGCATGTTAGCGCCCTCGCAGACCACGGTGCAGCCGCCCTTCACCAGAGCCTCTGCGGACTCCTTGTTGATCTCGTTCTGGGTAGCGCAGGGCAGGGCGATGTCGCAGGGGACAGTCCAGACCTTGGTGCAGTCAGCAACGTAGGTTGCATCCTTGTGGGTCTCAGCATATTCCTTGATACGGCCACGGCGGACTTCCTTCAGATCCTTGACGTAAGCCAGGTCGATGCCGTTGGGGTCGTAGACATAGCCGTTGGAGTCGGACATGGTGACGACCTTGGCACCCAGCTGGGTAGCCTTCTCACAGGCGTAGATAGCGACATTGCCGGAGCCGGAGATGACCACGGTCTTGCCCTCGAAGCTGTCGTTGCGCATGCACTTCAGAGCCTCAGCGGTGAAGTAGCACAGGCCGTAGCCGGTAGCCTCGGTACGGGCCAGAGAACCGCCGAAGGTCAGGCCCTTGCCGGTGAGCATACCGCCCTGGAAGCTGTTGGTCAGACGCTTGTACTGGCCGAACAGATAGCCGACCTCGCGGCCGCCGACGCCAATATCACCGGCGGGGCAGTCCACGAACTGGCCGATGTGGCGGTACAGCTCGGTCATGAAGCTCTGGCAGAAGCGCATGACTTCCATGTCGCTCTTGCCGTGGGGGTCGAAGTCAGAGCCGCCTTTGCCGCCGCCCATGGGCAGGGTGGTCAGGCTGTTCTTGAAAGTCTGCTCGAAGCCGAGGAACTTCAGGATGCCCTGATTGACAGAAGGATGGAAGCGCAGGCCGCCCTTGTAGGGGCCGATGGCGCTGTTGAACTGGACGCGGTAGCCGCGGTTCACCTGGACCTTGCCCTGGTCATCGACCCAGGGTACACGGAAGGTGATGATGCGCTCAGGCTCGACCAGACGCTCGATGAGGGCGGCCTTCTCGTACTCGGGATGCTTCTCCACGACGGGCTGGATGCTCTCCAGCACCTCGCGGACAGCCTGCAGGAATTCGGGCTCGTTGGCATTGCGCTTTTCCAGGCCCTCGTAGACACGCTTCAGATATTCATTCGTCAGCATAATGATATACTCCTTTTCCCTTAACTCTATTGTGTGGAGGCTCCGTCTTTCCCGTTTCCCACGGCGGGGCTGATAAGCCTCTGACCACTTTGCTATTATAAAGCTTTATCTGCCGATTTACAAGATGGCCCGCCCCGCAAAAACCGGAAAATCTTTCAAAAAACAATGGAAAAGATGAATGCACTTCACGAAAAAGACGGGACACATCAAAAAAACTGCGATAAAACCTGCTTTTGTAAAGAAACAAAAAATCCCTGCACCGGCTCGGAACAGGCGGTGCAGGGAGGAAAAGTCTTACTTCAGCAGCTTCTCGCAGGCGTCAGCGGCACCCTCGAGGAACTGTCCGCCGTAGGTCTCGATCATGCCGGCGTCGGACAGCGCAGCCAGCTGCGGGTCGATGGGGCATTTGGCCAGAACGGGCAGGTGATGCTTTGCGGCCACCTCGTCCACATGGCTGTCGCCGAACACATTGATGTGCTTGCCGCAGTCGGGGCAGACGATATAGCTCATGTTCTCGACGATGCCCAGCATCGGCACCTTCATCATCTCGGCCATGTTCACGGCCTTGGCCACGATCATGCTCACCAGCTCCTGCGGGCTTGCCACGACGACGATGCCGTCCACGGGCAGACTCTGGAAGACGGTCAGGGGGACGTCACCGGTTCCCGGAGGCATATCCACGAACAGGAAATCGACGTCTTTCCAGACCACATCGGTCCAGAACTGCTTGACCGCACCGGCGATGACGGGGCCGCGCCAGACGACGGGGTCTTCCTCGTTCTCTACCAGCAGGTTGATGCTCATGACGTCGATGCCCATTCGGCTCTGGATGGGCCAGCAGCCCTTGTCGTCAGCCATGGCGCGGCCATGGATGCCGAACAGCTTGGGGATGGACGGGCCGGTGATGTCGGCGTCGAGGATGCCGCAGTGGTAGCCGCGGCGTGCCATTGCACAGGCCAGCAGGGCGCTGGTCATGCTCTTGCCGACGCCGCCCTTGCCGGATACGACGCCGATGACCTTCTTGACGCTGCTATTGGGGTTGGGTGCGTCATGCTGGGGCGCAGCATTGCGGGAAGAACACGCTGCCCCGCAGTTGGAGCAGTCATGGGTACATTCTTCGCTCATTGTCTCGTTGCGCACGGCCGTGGTACCGGGGTGCGCTTCCTCCTTGCATTCTTAGATCCGGTCTGGCGGAACATTCCCGCCAGATACGATATATATCATATCATAAAACTGGGAAAGAAACAACCCACGGCCCCGCTCATATTTCCCAGAGCAGTTTACATATTTATAAAAAGATACACTGGGGAAAGGGAGGGGTGCGCTGTGCGGCAGAGCTATCTGAAAAACGCAGCCCTGATGACCGGGGCGGACGTCCTGCTCCGCCTGGCGGGCATGGGGCTGCGCATCTGGCTGGCGAACGCTCTGGGCGGCGAGGGGATGGGGCTGTACCAGCTGGTGCTGGCGGTCTATTCGCTCTTCGTCACGCTGGCGACGGCGGGCGTCTCGGTGGCGGCCACCCGCCTGATGGCTGAAGAGCTGGCCCGCAGCCCGGCGGAGGCCCGGGGGATGCTTCACTGTCTCCTGCTGGCGGGGGCCGGGCTGGGCGTGCTGGCGCTGGCGGCGCAGTTCGGGCTGGCGGGCCTCGCCGCAAAATGGTGGCTGGGCGATGTCCGGGCAGCGGGGGCGCTGCGTGTCTCGTCGCTGGGCCTGCCGTGGATGGCGGTGTCGTCGGTACTGCGGGGCTTTTTCATCGCCCGGCGGCAGGTGGAGCCAAACGTCCTGAGCCAGCTGGCCGAGCAGACCGTCCGCATCGGCATCGTATGGGCTGCGCTGGAGCGGGCCGACGTCCTCGGCTGGGACGTGGGCGGGCGCTGCACGGCAGTGCTGGGCGCAACGGCGGTCAGCGAGGCCGTCAGCACTGGGCTGATGGCACTTTTTTACCGTAAAGAGGCCCGCCGCTGCTTCGGTGCGCGGCCTGCCTGCCGCCCGCAGGAGCCGGGAAAGCGCCTCTGGGACATCCTCTGGCCGGTGGAGGGAGGACGTTGTCTCGCCAGCGCTCTCCACACCGCGGAGAATATGCTGGTGCCGGCCTGCCTGGCAGTCTATCTGCAGTTTTCCGGCGGGCGTGCCGAAGCCGTGGCCCAGTACGGCAACCTCAAGGGGATGGCCCTGCCTCTGCTGACCTTTCCCTTCGGACTGCTGGGGAGCCTTTCCGTCCTGCTGATGCCCGAGATCACTCAGGCCCACCTCCGGGGCCAGAGCGGGCGGCTGGCGGCTCTCATCGACAGGATGCTCCGGCTCACCGGCTATTTCTCGGCGCTGGCAGGAGCGGCGTTCTGGGTGTGGGGTCGGCCGCTGGCCGAAGCCCTCTACGGCAGCGCCGAGGCGGGCAGCTACCTCGTCATCCTCGGCCCGGCCATGCCGCTGATGTATCTCGAGAGCATGGTGGACGGTGCCATGAAGGGGGTAGGAGAACAGAAAGCTGTTTTCCGCTACAGCATGTGGGACTCCTGCCTCCGCATTGTGGGCGTGCTGCTCCTGCTGCCCCGCTTCGGGATGAAGGGCTTTCTTTTTGTGATCTTGCTGTCCAGCTTCTACACCTGCACCGCCAACACGGGGCGGCTGCTGTCCAGCTGCGGCCTGCGGCTGCAACTCTGGCGGTGGCTGGGCGCACCGGGCTTTGCGGGAGCCGTCAGCGCCGGGGCCGGGCTGGCCCTGCGGCATCTTTTAGCGGACTGGCTCACCGGCGGGGTCCTCTTGCAGCTGGCGGCGGTAGCGCTGGGCGGCGCGGGGATGGCAGCGGTCTGCTTTACGGCGGCGTGGCCGCTGGGCCTCGGCGAAGAGCTGCGGGCCGTGGCGGCAGGGGAGAGGCGGCATAAGAAAAATGTCCAAAAAGTGAAATAGCTGGACACGGGGAAGAGAATCGAGTATAATACTAAAGATATTATGGGGTGATAGGCCCTTGAAATGAAAAACGGCAGCTGACATCTTCGGATGCCGGCCCCCGATGCAAAAGAGGATATGCTGTGAAGGAAAAGAAAACAAATCTGCTGCAGGTACTGGCCCGCCGGGCTCTGCTGGTGGCGCTGGACGGAGCCATCGTAGCCTTCAGCTTTTATTTCGCCCTGCTGCTGCGCGCAGACGGCGCTGTCGAGGCCTCCTGGTGGCCCCACAACCGCGCCCTGCTCTACGCGAATCTGCCCTGGATCGTGGCGGTCTACCTGCTCAGCTTTCTGGCCGGGCGGCTCTACACCATCCTTTGGAAGTACGCCGGGGAGCGTGACCTCATCCGTCTGGCCGGGATGATCGCCGTCCCGACGGGCGTCGTCTATCTGGTCAACCGCTGCTTCATCCACGGTGTGCTCTTCAACTCGGCCAACGCCATGGCGGCGGTGCTCATTTTCCTGTTCATCGGCGGGAGCCGTCTGGCCTGGCGGCTCTTCCTGAACCACCCGCTGGGCGAGCGTCTGCGCGGCAACACCAGCAAGGACCCCAACCGCCCTGTCATGATCGTGGGTGCGGGCGAGGCTGGTGCGTGGGCCATCAATGTCTGCAAGACCAACACCAGCTACGGCCATGTCATCGTGGCCGTGGATGATGACCCCAACAAGCTGGGCCAGACCATCCATGGTGTCCCGGTGCGCGGCACACTGGAAGAAATTCCCGACCTGTGTACCCGCTACAACATCCATACCATCATCGTGGCGATCCCGACCCTGAAGGGAAACCGCCTGAACCACGTCATCGACCTCTGCGTCTCCACCCACTGCGCTGTGCAGATGCTCAGCGACCCCCAGCTGGTGGGTGCAGGCACACCTCAGCAGGGTGCGTTCCGTGAGCTGAACACCGCCGATTTCCTCTCCCGTGAGGAAGTCACACTGGACACGGAGAAAATTTCCGGCTACCTCACCGGCAAGACCGTTCTGGTGACGGGCGGCGGCGGCAGCATCGGCAGTGAGCTCTGCCGTCAGGTCATGCGCTTCAAGCCTGCAAAACTGCTTATCTTCGATATTTATGAGAACTGCGCCTATGAACTGCTGATGGAACTGCAGCAGAAGTATGGCCGTGATGTGCCGGTCACGGTGCTGGTCGGCTCCATCCGGGACAAGGCCCGTCTGGACGAGGTATTTGAGATGTACCACCCGACGGTGGTGTTCCATGCCGCCGCCCACAAGCACGTCCCGCTGATGGAGATCAGCCCCGCCGAGGCCGTCAAGAACAATGTCTTTGGCACTAAGAACCTGCTCACCAGTGCCAGCGAACACGGCGTGGAGCGGCTGGTGCAGCTCTCCACCGATAAGGCCGTCAACCCCACCAGCGTCATGGGCTGCACCAAGCGCCTGTGTGAGATGCTTATCCAGACCTTCGCAGGCAACACCGACATGAAGTGCGTCGCCGTCCGCTTCGGCAATGTGCTGGGCAGCCACGGCAGTGTCATCCCGCTGTTTGAGGCGCAGATCAAAAAGGGCGGCCCCGTCACCCTCACCGATGCCAACATCGAGCGCTACTTTATGACCATCCCGGAGGCGGCACAGCTGGTGCTGCAGGCCGGTGCGCTGGCCGAGAGCGGCAGCATCTATGTGCTGGACATGGGCGAGCCGGTCAAGATCATGGACCTTGCAAAACAGCTCATCCGCTTCTACGGCTATGAGCCGGGCGTGAACATGGATATTAAGATCGTGGGTCTGCGCCCCGGCGAAAAACTCTACGAAGAACTGATGATGGACGAGGAGCAGGACAAGATGCGCCGCACCGTCCACAATAAGATCTTCGTAGCTCCGCCCCGGAACATCGACCTGGGCGAGTTCTACCAGCAGCTCCAGGAGCTGGCCGTCGCCGCCGAGCACAACGACGACAGCGTGGTGGAGCAATTGGCCAAAATGGTGCCTACCTTTACCCCCACCCGCGAGAACCTCAAGCTGTAAAACCGCTGGCTGCACGGCACCTTTGCTGTGTAAAAATATATGAGAGGGATGTACAATCATGGAAAAGAAACCGTTTTTGACTGAGTCGATGGCTCAGGACATCATTCAGGACGTACCCACCCCCTTCCACGTCTATGACGAGAAGGGCATCCGCGAGAACGCCCGACGCATCAACAAGGCATTCAGCTGGAACAAGGGCTTCCGCGAGTATTTTGCGGTCAAGGCTCTGCCGAACCCCGTCATCCTCCAGATCCTGAAGGAAGAGGGCTGCGGCGTGGACTGCTCCTCTCTGACCGAGCTGATGCTCAGCGAAGTGTGCGGCTTCAGCGGCAGCGACATCATGTTCTCCTCCAACCAGACCCCTGTGGAGGACATGAAGAAGGCTTACGAGCTGGGCGCTTATATCAACCTCGATGACGCCACGATGGTGGACTTCCTCGACCGTGTGGCCGGTGTGCCGGAGAACATCTTCTGCCGCTACAATCCGGGCGGCACCTTCCAGCTGGGCGAGAGCAAAGAGGGCTTCCAGGTCATGGACAAGCCCGGCGACGCCAAGTACGGCATGACCGAGGAGCAGATGATCGACAGCTATAAGAAGCTGGCTGCAAAGGGTGCCAAAAACTTTGGCATCCACGCCTTCCTCGCCTCCAACACCATCTCTGACGCCTATTATCCTGAGCTGGCAGGCATCCTCTTCCAGCTGGCTGTCCGCGTCCAGAAGGCCACCGGCGTGCATATCGCCTACATCAACCTGTCCGGCGGCGTCGGCATCCCGTACCGCCCCGAGCAGACGGAGAACGACATCATGGACATCGGCGAGGGCGTTCGCAAGAAGTTTGAAGAAATTCTGGTCCCCGCCGGCATGGGCGATGTCTCCATCTTCACCGAGATGGGCCGCTTCACCACCGGCCCCTACGGCGCTCTGGTAGCTACTGCCATCCACGAGAAGCACATCTATAAGGAATACATCGGTCTGGATGCCTGCGCGGCCAACCTGATGCGCCCCGCCATGTACGGCGCTTACCACCACATCACCGTGCTGGGCAAGGAAGACGCACCCCACGACCACAAGTACGATGTGGTCGGCGGTCTGTGCGAGAACAACGACAAGTTTGCCATCGACCGTATGCTGCCCAAAATCGACATCGGCGACATTGTGTATATCCACGACACCGGTGCGCACGGCTCTGCCATGGGCTACAACTACAACGGCAAGCTGCGCAGCGCCGAGGTCCTGCTCTGCGAGGACGGCTCTCACCGCCTCATCCGCCGTGCCGAGACTCCCCGCGACTACTTTGCAACGCTGGACTTCCTGCCCTTCATGAAGCCGCTGCTGGGCGAGTACAACGACGACTGAGCACGCTTCTGACTCCATCAAACCAGAATAAAGCGAGGAACAACGCAGATGTTTTTTGGATTCCAACTCACCTGTGGCCTGATGCTGGTCTTTTACGGCTATTCGGTCATGAAAAATCCACGGGTCTGGGGCGACCAGGGCCGTCAGGCCGTCAAGGCCGAAAATTTCCCCGAGTACTGCCGCCAGAACGGCCTGTTTTTTCTGAAAGCTGGCTTCATTATGGCGCTCATTGGTGCGCTGGACGCGCTGGTAACGCTTTCGGGTCTGCTGTACGTCCTGTTGTACCTGTTCGGGCTGGCGTTTGCGTTCTACCCGCTGACCCGCTGGTGCAAGGAGAACGAGGGCTTCTCGTGGCCCTGGCCCCGCGTCGAGAGCGAGAAAAAGCGCATCAAGAAACTGCGCCGGCAGCAGGAGGCCGAAAAGGCGGAACGAGAAGAAAAGTAAATAGCAAAAAATAAGAGGCCGCTGTAAAAGCAACCTCTCAGTCTCACTTCGTTCGACAGCTCCCCCTACCGAGGGGAGCCTCTGGCGAAGAGATTGGGCTTTCTGCCATGCCAAAGCCTCCCTCTCGATAGGGGAGGCGGCACGGCGAAGCCGTGACGGAGAGGTTGAACACAGCGGCCTCTTTTTGTTTTCTTAAATCAAACCATTTTCTTTGCAGTAGTGATAAATACCATCCTCTGCACAGGTGCCGCAGACCTCGCTGGCGATGGCTTTCAAATCGGCAGAAGCGTTGCCCATGGCAACGCTGTGACCGACAGCTTGAAACATTTCTATATCGTTGTTGCCGTCACCGAAAGCCATTGCATCCTCGGGCGTCAGGCCGTAATAGGCCAGAACTTTCTGGATACCGGCTCCTTTTCCGCCGGAGATGGGGATGATGTCCACCGCCCTGTCCCACCAGGCGGCGATTTTTGCACCGCTCGTGCCTTTGAGGATGGCGGGCCAGTCGCTTTCGCGGCAGCCCATCAGCAGCTGGAAAACTTCACCTCGGGAGACTTCATCGAACTTATCGGAAATGACCGGCGCTCGTCCGCCGATGGCGTAATATGCCGTCAGATCGTCATCCGTTCCATTGGAGAGCAGTTGCGTCCGTCCTGCAACCGACACCGGACGACCAAGCGCTGCGGCGTTTTGGATCAGCGTCTGCACATCCTGTGGCGGGATGGGGATGACAAAAATATCTCCGCGACGGTCGTAGCAGTAGGAGCCGTTGTAGGTGAGAAAGACATCGAACTCCACGCCGTCGAATTTCGGCACAATGAGCGGAGAACGCCCGGTGGCGATGGCCAGCAGGATGCCGTTTTGCTGTAAGCGGCGCAGAGCGTCCAGTGTCCGCTCAGTAATACGCTTTTTCTCCATGTCGATGAGGGTTCCGTCGATGTCAAAAAAGATGATGCGGGGCTTGTGCATGGTGCTGTACCTCCAATGCAAAAAGAGGGGAGAGACTTACCTGCGGGTTTTGCGGTCAGGATACATCAGAATGCCTCCTTATAGTGCGTTGATGTCGGCCTGTAGTTTCTCGTAGAATTTCCCCAGATGGAGACCGTCGATGAAGCGGTGATTGACCTCCACCGACATCCCCAATTTCTTGCGGCCATTTTCCTCGCCATATCTGCCCCATGTGATGCGGGGGATGTTGTCGTCCCGGTCAAAATCCCGCTCGTTGGTGCAGCCGGTCAAATCAAACCACGGTGTGCAGGAGATATAGATGAGGTTGTTGTTCTCTTCGTCCTGGTCAAGAAGGGTCTTCTGGGCAGCGCTTCTCGCCTGTGCGGAGGCACAGAACTCCGCAATGCCACCGACTTTTGGCAGGGTGACGATGTGAAACTGCTCACTGCCGGGTTTCAGGTCGGTCAGACTGGGAATGCGCTCATCCAGCAGCCACACCTCGCCGTTCCGGATGGCGTAGTGGAAATTCTTCACGCTGTTCACGGCGTCCGTCACGAGATACCCCATCGCGTAATAAAACGACAAATGCCGCTCCTTAACATAGCGGTAAAGGTTTGTTACATCCACCCGGAAGGTGACGCTGTAAAAAGGGTGGGAAACAGCGGAGAAAAACTCGAACAATTCAGCCCGCTCCCAGTGGGTCCTATCGACTTTTTCCATCTTACTTCTCCTCGGCGGGGGCCTGCTTGTTCTTGTCCAGCCCATCGAACTGCTTTACGATCTGCGGGTCTTTCAGCTTGATGACCTTGCCGGAGAGGTAGTGGAGGGTATTTTCCTCGGGGATGTCGAGGAAGCTGATACGGACGGCGCAGAGGGCTTGCGTCCGGGTGCCGGTGCGCTCATTCATCTTGCGGTTGCCGTACTTGATGTCGCCCAGCACCGGCTTGCCCAGATAGGCCAGATGGGCGCGTATCTGGTGAGTGCGGCCGGTGATGAGGCCGATGCGGCAGAGGGCGAAGGGGCCAGCTGTCCGCAGTACGTCCACATCGGTGATGATCTGCTTGCGGCGCTCGTCCTGGGACTGGTGGGCGTGGATGCTCACCTTATTGTTCTTCTCGTCGTGCTCCCACCATGCAGTGAAGCGCCCGCTCTGGGGGATGCCCACCGTGATGGTGTAGTATTCCTTCTTGAGCAGGTCGGTGCGGATGATCTCGTTCATGTCCCGGAGGGCGGCGTAGCTCTTGGCCGCGATGACGAGGCCCTCAGTGCCGCGGTCAAGGCGGTTGCAGATGCCGGGCTTGAAGCGGTTCTCGCCCTGGGGGTCGTACTCGCTCTTCTGGGCCAGATACTGGGTGAAGGCGTCCACAAGGTTTGCGTCGCCGGTGCGGTCGCTGTGGCAGAGCAGGTGAGTGGGCTTGTAGAGGACGGCAATGTTCTCATCCTCGTAGATGACCGTCACCTTGGGCTGGTTCTGCTGCTTTTTGGGGGCGGGCTTGCGGGTTGGCTTTGCACCCTCAGGCGGGAAGAATTCGTCGTTGATGTAGAGCTCGATGAGGTCGCCGGCCTTGATGCGGTCTTCGGGTACACCCTTTTTGCCGTTGACTTTGATGCGCTTGTTGCGGAAGCTCTTGTATAAAAGGCTGGTAGGGAAGTCACGGGTCACGCTCTGAACAAAGCGGGAGAGGCGGACACCCTCGTCGTTGGCGGTGGCAGTGTATTGTTTCATGTTCGTTTTCCTTATATAAAAAGTATCTGATACACCTATAATAATCTACTCTCCCCATGAAGTCAACGCAGAATATTTTCTGTCGGCTCTTGTCTTTTGCCGAAAATGGGGTACTATAAAAGAAACGACTACAAACAAAGGAGCGCAGCTATGGCAGGACAGAACATAAGCCACGAGGGCCATCGGCAGCGGATGCGCGCCCGTGTGGAGCAGTACGGGCTGGAAAGTCTCGCACCCCACGAGGCACTGGAATATCTGCTCTACATCACCAACGCCCGCCGGGATACCAACGGCATCGCCCACGCGCTGCTGGAGCGGTTCGGCAGCTTTGCCGGTGTGCTGGAAGCCAGTGAAGAAGAACTCTGCCGTGTGCCGGGCGTCGGCCCGGCCAGCGCCCGGATGCTGCATCTCCTGCCCGAGGTGAGCCGGTACTACGAGCACAGCCGCACCAGCACCGAAGGTGCATTGACGACTACTGAGCAGCTGGCGGCTTACCTGAAACCCCGCTTCGCCGGGGCAAAACAGGAGAAAGCCCTGCTCCTTTCGCTGGACAGCCGCAGCCGGGTAAAGAGCGTGTACTGGCTCAAGGAGGGGAACAGCCGGATGGTGAGCCTCGAGGTGAAGGACGTCGTCTCGGCGGCGCTCCGGGGCGGGACAGAAAGCGTCGTGCTCTGCCACAACCACCCCAACGGTGTGCCGCTGCCCTCCCGCGAAGACCTCGCCGCCACCGAGAACATCGTCCGTGCGCTGGGGCTGGTCAAGATACGCCTGCGCGACCACATCATCCTCGCCGAAAACGACTACTTCTCCATGCGGGAATCCAACCGCCTGCCTTTCTACGACTTCGAGACCGGCGCAATGTTACGCCCATATGGAAGAGAATGATTTACATTATAAAATAATTGTGGTATAATGGCTGCAAGAGATACAACTAATCGTAGTTTTGAAAAGGAGGGCTTTTTGTGGCAGAGGAAAAATTCCATCTGGTGTCGTCCTACGCCCCCACGGGCGACCAGCCGCAGGCCATCGCACAGCTGGTAGAGGGGGTAGAGCGGGGCGACCGCTGCCAGACCCTGTTGGGCGTCACCGGCAGCGGCAAGACCTTCACGATGGCGAACGTCATCGCCCAGTGCAACCGCCCGACGCTGGTGCTGGCCCACAACAAGACGCTGGCCGCCCAGCTCTGCACCGAGTTTCGCTCGTTTTTCCCGGACAACGCCGTGGAATATTTCGTCTCCTACTACGACTACTACCAGCCGGAGGCCTATATCCCCAGCACCGATACCTATATCGAAAAGGACAGCGCTATCAACGACGAGATCGACCGCCTGCGCCACTCGGCCACGGCGGCGCTCTCGGAGCGGCGGGACGTCATCATCGTCGCGTCGGTGTCCTGCATCTACTCGCTGGGCGACCCCATCGACTATCGCAGCATGGTCATCAGCCTGCGGCCCGGGATGCAGATGGAGCGGGACGAGTTGTGTGAAAAGCTGGTGACGCTGCAATATGAGCGCAACGATGTCAATTTCATCCGCAATAAGTTCCGCGTCCACGGCGACATCGTGGACATCTATCTGGCTTATATGAGCGAGCTGGCCATCCGGGTGGAGTTCTTCGGCGATGAGATCGACCGCATCACCGAGTTCAACCCCCTCACGGGCACCAAGCAGAACGTGGTCAAGCATGTTGCCATCTTCCCGGCCAGCCACTATATCGTCAGCGCCGACAAAAAGGCTGCCGCCATTGAAAAGATTCGCGCCGAGTGCGACGCGCAGGTGAAGCAGTTCACCTCGGAAGGTAAGCTCATCGAGGCCCAGCGCATCCAGCAACGGACAAACTACGACATTGAGATGCTGACGGAAGTGGGCATCTGCAAGGGCATCGAGAACTATTCTGCCGTTCTGTCGGGCCGTGCGCCGGGCAGTATGCCCACGACTCTGCTTGACTATTTCCCGGACGACTTCCTGCTCTTCGTAGACGAGAGCCATGTCACCCTGCCGCAGGTGCGGGCCATGTACGGTGGCGACTACGCCCGCAAAAAGACGCTGGTGGAGTACGGTTTCCGCCTGCCGTCGGCCTTTGACAACCGCCCCCTCAAGTTCGAGGAAGTGGAATCCAAGCTCAACCAGATGATATTTGTCTCGGCCACCCCCGGCGAGTACGAGCGGAAGAACAGCACCCAGGTGGCCCAGCAGGTCATCCGGCCCACTGGTCTGCTGGACCCGCTCATCTCGGTGCGCCCCGTAGAGGGGCAGGTGACGGACCTTCTGGGCGAGATAAACGCTCGCATCGAGCGGCATGAGCGCGTCCTGGTCACGACGCTGACCAAGAAAATGGCCGAAGATCTGACGGATTACTTTACCGAACAGGGGATAAAGGTCAAGTATATGCACCACGAGGTGGACACCTTCGAGCGGATGGAGATCATCAAAGACCTCCGCCTCGGCACCATCGACGTGGTGGTGGGCATCAACCTGCTGCGTGAGGGCCTCGACTTGCCCGAGGTCAGCCTTGTGGCCATCCTCGACGCCGACAAAGAGGGCTTCCTCCGCAGCGAGACGAGCCTGATTCAGACCATCGGCCGCGCCGCCCGCAACGCCGAAGGTCTGGTCATCATGTACGCCGACGAGGTGACGGACAGCATGGACCGCGCCATCACCGAGACAGAACGCCGCCGCGCCATCCAGATGGCCTACAACGCTGAACACGGCATCGTCCCGAAGACCATCGTCAAGGCCATCCCGGATTCGATTGAGATCAGCGACAAGGCTGAGAATGCCAGGATGAACACCCGGCGGATGGGCAAGCTCGAGCGCGAAGCCGCCATTGACCGCCTGACCCGGGAGATGAAGGAAGCTGCCAAGCTGCTGGAATTTGAGCATGCGGCCTTCCTGCGCGACCAGATCGACCGCCTGCGCCGGGGCGAGAACCCCACTGTGGATTCCTCGGCAGAGACGGAGCGGAAGCAGAACCATGCACAGACACAGAGAAGAGGGAGAAAGTACCTTGGCAAACGATAAAATAGTCATCAAAGGTGCGCGGGAGCACAACCTGAAAAACGTGAATCTGACTCTCCCGCGTGAAAAATTCATCGTTATGACCGGCCTGTCCGGCTCGGGCAAGTCGAGCCTTGCTTTCGACACCATCTACGCCGACGGCCAGCGCCGCTATGTCGAGAGCCTGTCCAGCTACGCCCGGATGTTCCTTGGCCGGATGGACAAGCCCGATGTGGACGAGATCACCGGCCTGTCTCCGGCCATTTCCATCGACCAGAAGACCACCAGCCACAACCCCCGCTCCACCGTGGGTACCGTGACGGAAATTTACGATTATCTGCGCCTTTTGTACGCCCGTGTGGGCGTGCCGCACTGCCCGGTGTGTGGGCGGGTCATCAGCCAGCAGAGCGTGGATGAGATGGTGGACGCTGTGCTCAAGCTGGAAGAGGGGACGAAGTTCCAGGTCCTTGCGCCTGTCGTCCGTCAGCGCAAAGGCACCCAGCAGAAAGAGCTGGACGCCGCTCGCCGCGCCGGTTACGCCCGCGTAAAAATCGACGGTAACATGTACGACCTCGACGAGGAGATCGCGCTGGAAAAGAACATCAAGCACACCGTGGAGATCGTCGTTGACCGTCTTGCCATGCGCAAGGGCATCCGCGGTCGTCTGGCTGACTCGCTGGAAACGGCCCTTGCCCTCACCGGCGGCGTGGCTGAGGTGGATGTCATCGGTGGCGAATGTATGACATTCAGCCAGAATTTCGCCTGCCCTGAGCACGGCATTTCCATCAGTGATTTGTCACCCCGGCTCTTCTCCTTCAATAACCCTCTGGGTGCCTGCGAGAAGTGTACCGGCCTCGGCACCTTCATGCGGGTGGACGAAGAGCGCATCCTGCCCAACCGGGACCTCTCGATTCGGGAGGGGGCTATCAAGGCCAGCGGCTGGTACTACGCCGAAGGCTCTGTAGCCGAGATGTATTATCTGGGACTGGGCAAAAAATACGGCTTTACGCTGGATACGCCCATCAAAGAAATGAGCACCGAGGCCGTCAACGCCCTGCTCTACGGCACCAACGAAGAAAAAATCGAGATGCACCGCACGAATGAGTTCGGCAGCGGCGTCTATTATAATACCTTTGAGGGCATCGTCGAGAACCTCGAGCGCCGCTTCCGCGAGACGAACAGCGAGTGGATGAAGGAGGAAATCGGCAGCTTCATGTCGGGCGTCGAGTGTCCCGACTGCCATGGTAAGCGCCTGAAACCGGTGGTGCTGGCTGTGACCATCGGCGGCAAAAACATCAGCGATTTCTGCGAAATGTCGATTCGGGACGAGCTGAAATTCATCGCCGACAATGAGCCGAACCTGACCGAAAAGCAGAAGCAGATCGGCGGCCAGATCATGAAGGAGATCAAGAACCGCCTGCAGTTTTTGCAGAGCGTGGGCCTCGATTACCTCACACTGGCCCGGTCGGCAGGCACCCTGTCCGGCGGCGAGAGCCAGCGCATCCGCCTGACCACCCAAATCGGAAGCGCTCTGTCGGGTGTGTTGTACGTGCTGGATGAGCCGTCCATCGGCCTGCACCAGCGCGACAACGATAAACTCATCGCAACGCTGAAAAATCTCCGTGACCTCGGCAATACGGTCATTGTGGTCGAGCACGACGAGGATACCATGCGCAGCGCCGATTATATCGTGGACGTCGGCCCGGGCGCGGGCGTCCACGGCGGCGAGATCGTGGCCGCAGGCTCCGTCAAGGACATCTGCAAGGCCAAGCGCAGCATCACCGGCGACTATCTGTCGGGCCGCAAGCGCATCGAGGTGCCGCAGACCCGCCGCCCTGGCAACGGCAATTTCCTCACGGTGAAGGGGGCGCGCGAAAACAATCTGCGCAACATCGACGTAAAATTTCCGCTGGGCGAGTTCGTCTGCGTGACGGGCATCTCCGGCTCGGGCAAGTCGAGCCTCATCAACGAGATTTTGTATAAGACCCTCGCCTGTGAACTGAACGGCGCCCGCTCCCGCGCTGGCAAGTGCGATGGGGTAGAGGGCCTCGAGTTCGTGGATAAGGTCATCGGCATCGACCAGCAGCCCATCGGTCGCACGCCCCGCTCCAACCCCGCCACCTATACCGGCGTGTTCAACGACATCCGCACGGTCTTTTCCCAGACGCAGGACGCCAAAATGCGGGGCTACGGCCCGGGAAGGTTCAGCTTCAACGTCCGGGGCGGCCGCTGCGAGGCCTGCGAGGGCAACGGCATCCTCCAAATCGAGATGCACTTCCTGCCGGACGTCTACGTTCCCTGCGAGGTCTGCAAGGGCGCACGCTACAACCGCGAAACGCTGGAAGTCAAGTATAAGGAAAAGACCATCTCTGACGTGCTGAACATGACCGTGGAAGAGGCGGTCGTCTTCTTCGCCAACCAGCCGAAGATCGCCCGCAAGCTGCAGACGCTGTTGGACGTGGGCCTGGGGTATGTCACGCTGGGGCAGAGCGCCACGACTCTTTCGGGCGGCGAGGCGCAGCGTGTCAAGCTGGCCAACGAACTGGCCCGCCGCAGCACGGGTAAGACCGTGTATATCCTCGACGAGCCGACTACCGGCCTCCACATGGCTGATGTCCACCGCCTCATCGAGGTGCTGCAGAAGCTGGTGGATGCAGGCAACACCGTCATCGTCATCGAACACAACCTCGACCTCATCAAGTGCGCCGACTACATCATCGACCTCGGCCCCGAGGGCGGCAGTGCCGGCGGCCTCATCGTCGCCGAGGGTACGCCGGAGCAGGTAGCCGAGGTGCCGGGCAGCTTTACCGGCCAATACCTCAAGCCCTTGCTGGAAAAGGACGCGAAACTCCGCGCAGAGGGCAAATAAAGCAGTATAAAACAGAGCCGCAGTCTCCCAAAAGACTGCGGCTCTGTTGTTTGCAAAAGTTCCAGATATAACAAAAAGCTCTTCAGTATCTCGACTGAAGAGCTCTGGTCCAGCAGAGCTGAACAAATCCGAACTTTTTCCTTCTATCCCATCAACCGTCAAAGCGTCCTCAAATCGGACGGTTTGGGTGCCATCCTTGTAGTTGAACGTGAGCAGCATCCGGTCATCGTACAGAAAAATGGCATTTACAAAAATTTCAATCAGCGCTTTCCGCTGTTTTTTCTGCGAAATATCGAACTTTCTAAATTTCATCAGCCAGAATCGGATGAAATCCTCATTGAAGCTGGGCTTCTTCAATTTTTCATCTGCGATTTTTACAGTCAGTTCATCTTTCTGGCTTTCCAGCGCTTCCAGACGCTCTTTCGTTGTCCGGGTGTACAAGCCGTCCTCGATCGCCTTCATCAGGTTGTCCAACTTTTTGTTGACCTCTCGCAGTTGCTTTTCCAGCAGCGGAATCGTGGTGTTCTCCTGATTCTGGACATCCATGACCAGTTGAACGATCTTGTCGATCATCGCATCGTCCTGAATCAGCTTCATGGTCTCCCGGACGACCAGATCTTCCAGCCAGTCCTTCTGCACGGTCTTTTTATTGCAGCCCTTGCGGCGCTTGACGTTGGCGCATTTATAATAATAGTAGGTGCGTCCGGTGGCACTGGTTCCGCTTTCGCCGAACATCAGCGCACCACACTTGCCGCAGAGCAGCTTGGTGGTCAGCAGATATTCCTCGTCTGCCTTGCCACAGGCAGGGGCACGCTTATTCTTATCCAGACGCTTCTGCACCCGGTCAAACAGGTCTTTCGGAACAATAACCGGAATTGCATCCGGCACAACGATGTCCCGGAAAGACAATTCTCCAATGTACCGGCGGTTCTTCAACATGGTGTTCACACTACTGTGGGTCATTTTGCCGCCCAGCATATTGCGGACGCCCTTATCGTTGAGGAAGCTTACGATTTCCACCATCTTATCACCGTTGTCATACCGCTGAAAGGCTTCCAGCACCAGCGGAGCGGTCAGCGGGTCAAGATGATAGAACTTGTCCTCGTCGATTTTATAGCCGATGGTTCCCGTGCCGCCGGTGCACTTTCCCTTCAAAGCATTCTCCGTCTGGCCACGAATCACCTTTTCGGACAGCTCTGCGGAATAGTATTCCGCCATACCTTCCAGAAGGGTTTCCACCAGAATGCCCTGTGAACCCTCGGCAATGGGTTCCATAACGGAAATCAGGTGGACACCGTTCTTTTTCAGGATCATCTTATAGTTTGCGCTATCAAAACGATTCCGGGCAAAGCGGTCAAATTTCCAAACGAGAACAACATCAAACAGCTTTTTGCCGCTGTCTTTGATCATCTGCTGGAATTCCGGGCGATTGTCCGTTTTGGCAGAGAATGCACGGTCAATGTAGTGCTTGATGACCGTGATGCCGTTCTTTTCCGCATAAGCCGTGCATTCCCGAATCTGGCCTTCAATGGATTCTTCGCGCTGGTTGTCCGATGAATAGCGGGCGTAGATTACGGCAGTCATAGACTCACTTCCTTTTTCTTATCGAACAGACGGGTAGCTTTTTGCATACTTGTAGATCTGCCGTGCACAGTCGAGGCTCATTTTGCTGGAATCGTTGTATTTGAGCCATGCATTCACATTGCCCGGATTCAGCTTCAAGTCTGTGTAAAGGCGATAATTCGTCAATTTCTTTTTTTGCTGAAGTTCCAATACCCGGCGATGGATCAGTTCCTTCGTGTCATTGTCCGCAAGGGCGGCATCCCGCACCGAACAATAGCTGCGCCAGACTTTCCGATAGCCCTCTGGCAGTTCAGGTGACTGTTTTTCCAGAAGCACCAGCATTTGCTCCAGCGAATAGAGATTGGAAAGCTGCTCATATTCCGCAGCAACAGCGCTGGTTGCAGTATAGCGGAGCAACAAATCTACTTTATTAAAGGCCAGCGCATAGAGAAACAGCGGTTCTTTCAGGCGGGGATTTTCAGCCATACGATCTGCCAGCTTATGGACGCTTGCCGTTTGAACTCCGGAAAGCTCTGCCACATACTGCTTCAAAAAGCCTTCGAATGTCAGCTTTCGCATGGTCTCCACCTCTCCACATACTCCTGATAGCGATCATCGTTGTCGATCATATCAGGTCCACATCTTCGTCCAGCCGTTCCAGACGCTTGCGGAGGTCATCTAAGATCATCTTGCCCATAAAACAGCCTTTCGTATTTTCAATAATAGTATTTTCTAAAATCATTTTACAGAAAAGGAATCCGATTGTCAAGCACAAATCAACGACATTTCATACAATTCATACTACCATGTTGTCAGTTCACATCTCACACTGGCTAATGACCGTGCTGATTGCCGTATCATATGCCACCGGTGGATACTTAAATTTTTTCAGTAAGTGTTTCACCATCTTACGCATACTCGCACGGGCAGTTTCTTTTTTCTGCAGGTCTATTACGCTTGCATTACTGAATTTCTGCGTTTCCAGCCATCTCCATTGCAGCGTTCGATTGACACAGGTTGAGTTACCGGCAGATACAGCAAACACAACGGGCAGCTCTGGTAACAGAGCTGCCCGTTGTGTTCGTTTATGAAAAGGAGAACTTAGATCTCATACCACTTGATCTCGTTGGCATCCAGATGCAGAGCAAAGCTGCTGCCGTCTGTGGTGTAAACGGTGGTGTCCTGCGGCTCGTACGTGTTGTTCACCACACAATACTTGCCGTTCTTGACGTAGGCGTGAACTTCTACATTATAATTGGAGCTGAACCATGTATGCAGTTCCTCCTCGCTGTGGGCACTCCACAGGATAGCGCGGTAAAGGGTACGGCTGTTGGCAAAGCTGTACGGCACGCCGCTGATGTACACGGCACGCCCCTTGCCAAAGTCGTGGGCGGCCATCTGCACTTCCTTGTTCCGCTGCACCAGCACCTCGGTGCCTTCGAGGGCGTAGATGTTCTTTTTGCCCTCGCCAAAGTCCACGGGCTGGTCGGCGTCCTGCAGGATAAAGTGGTCGGGGTGCTCCTCCCAGTTGTATTTGTCGTAGTTCAGGGTGAAGCCGTTTTCTTCCTCCACGCCCAGCACAGTGGCAAGCTGGAGAATGTGGCCCTGATACGGGTGACCGGAAGGCTCACCCACGCCGATAAAGCCGCCGCCGTTCCAGACGAACTTGCGGATAGCGGAGGAAATCTCCGGGTCTTCCCACCAGATGCCGCCGGTGTGTGCGGTGTCGGCATCGCCGACATTGATAATGACATCCAACGAATCCAGCAGATGCGGGTCGTTCTTGATATCCTCAAAGCTGATAAACTTCACATCAAAGGGCGCACCGGACAGCATCTCAATGACACCGGCATAGCTATAGTTCTGCTTGTAATAGAGGGCGTGATGCACCATGTGACAGCCCCAAGCCCGCATTTTACCCCAACAGTTCAGCACGGCCACTCGCTTGACACAGTAGGGTGTGGTACCCTTGATGTTCTCGTACAGTTCGCGGAACTCGTTGCAGACGCTCTCCACGTAGTCCACGAACTCCGGGAACTGCAAGGCCAGTTTCAGATAGCCGCCATAGCCGATGCGGTCGATGGGCTTGCGCAGGATAGCGCGGCGGGCTGTAACCCAGTTCTCCTTGGCTTCCCGCACCGGGTCGCCGCCCTCGTGGAAGGTGTCGGGGAAGAAGTACGGCAGGAAACGGCCCTCGGTGTACTTCACGCCCTCAATGTCAGAGATCAGGCGCAGGGTGGAGCCGTTGCCCACGCTGCCCACCACGGCATCCAGGCCGATGGTCTTGAACTCTGGCATGAAAGGTTCGGTGCCGATCCAGTGATCGCCGAGGAACATCATGGCTTCGCACCCGCACGCGTGGGTGATGTCCACCATCTCCTTGGCAAGCTTTGCCACCTCGCGGCGCTGGAAGGCCTGAAAATCCCGAAATTCCTTGCTGGGCACCCGGTACTGGTTGTTATAGTAGCCCTGATCGATGATGTACTCCGGGCGGAACTTGTAGCCCACTTCCTGCTCAAACTGGTTGAGGATATAAGGGCTGACCGAAGCAGAGTAGCCATACCAGTCCACGAACTTCTCCCGCTTCAGCTCGTCGAAGATCAGGGTGAACTGGTGGAAGAAGGTGGTGTAGCGGATGACGTTCACATACGGATGCTCCTGGATGAACTTCCGCAGACGTTCCATCGAATACTTGTGGGTCTTGGGCTGACGGACATCAAAGGTGATCTGATGCTCAAAGTTCGTCCATCCGTTGGTGGTGGCATTGTACATGTGTACCGGATCCCAGATGAGGTAGGCCAGAAAGCTGACCGTATATTCATGGAACGGCACGGCCTGCACGGTCACGCTGCCGTCCGCATAGCTCCACTTTTCCGGCGGCACGGGCTGGCCGGTGGTTCGGTCCATGACCTCCCACCAGCGGGTGATGTCGTCGTTGGTGTTCACTTGCATCAGCTCCGGGCTGATGCCCTTCATCAGCGGGATGGTCACGGTGTCGCCGGGAGCGGTGTAGAAGCCGGTCATGATGTAGCACTGCTGTACCTCGTCCGGGTTCGCCTTGGCCCATGCGTTGTCCTTGCGGGTGGTATAATAGGTGGAGTAGATCTTTGCATCGGCATCCTTCAGCTGCTGCGGAAAGTCGGTGCCGTCGCAGTCGCGGATGGCGTCTGCACCCCACTTTTTTAAGATCTCCAGCGTTTCGGGCACCACGTCCAAGTCGGTGGGGATGGTCACGCGCCCGGACTTTCTTGTTTCATCCATAGGGATTCTCCTTTACCTCTCTCTTATCCTCAATCCTGATAGGTCGCATTGTAGATGGCCAGCACAGCCAGCAGCAGCGCTACGCCCACCAGCATGATGCCAAGACCAGCCAGCTGCCCGGTCATTTTCCAGCCGGATACCACCAGCACCAGTGCCAGTACGAACAGCACCAGCATCAGGATCATGCGCAGGGCGGGATGGTTTTTCCAATATGCTTTCATCGTCTGTCACCTTAACCTTTCAGGCCGCCCACGGTCATGCCCTGCGTCAGCTGCCGCTGCACGCAGATGTACAAAATCAGGGTGGGCAGCATCACCAGCACAAGGCCTGCGTACATGGTACCGTACTGGGCGGCGCTCTGCTGGGCCTGCATCAGGTTCAGCAGACCCACCGGCAGAGTACGGGGTGCGCTGGTGGAACTCATAAGGGTCATGGAGATGATGTACTCATTCCAGAAGGACAGGAAGTTGAACAGAATAATGGTGATGATAGACGGCTTTGCCATTGGGAAAATGATACGGGTCATGGTGGAAAAATAGCTTGCACCGTCGATATAGGCGGCCTCCTCAAAATCGTGGGGCAGGGTGGCAAAGTAGCCCGACAGCAGGTAGATGGTAAAGGGCAGCGCGGTGGCGGCGTACACCACCGCCAGCACCACCAGATTGTTCAGCAGAAAGCCGCTGCCGAAGTGGCTTTTCAGCCACACATCGCCGTCCCGCAGCATCAGGAAGATGGGCACCACGATGTAGTTCACGTTGATGAACAGACCCGCCATGAACAGGGTGTTCAGCAGCTTGCGGCCCTTGAAGTGAAAGCGGGACAGGCAGTAGGCGGCGGGCAGGGCAACGACCAGCAGCAGCGCCAGCGCCAGCGCGGTGACGATGACCGAGTTGAGCATATATTCGCCCATTTTGGCGCCGTTCCATGCGTTGACGAAGTTCTGCCAGTAGAACCCGGCGGGCAATGCCCACGGGTTGCCGTAGAACTCTGCATTCTGCTTGATGGAGGCCATGAACACCCATGCCACCGGCACGATGATGGTAACGGCCAGCAGAACCAGCACAAAATAGATGAAAAACTTGTACAGACCTTCCGCAGAGCGGGAAGATTTTTCGGTGGTATTCTGCATCTTCTTCCCTCCTTAAAATTCCAGCGTATCGCGGTTGGTGACCTTGTTGACACAGGCGGACAGGGCAAACGAGAACAGGAAGATGACCACGCCGATGGCCATACTATAACCATACAGGCCAGCGTCTTTCTGGCTGTACATATAGCTCAGCGCCACATCCGATGCGCCGTTGGGCCCGCCGCTGGTCATGGCCTTGACAAACAGGAACGCCATGTTGATGGTGGAGATGATAAAGAAGGTCAGAGTGGTGCGGATATTCGTCCAGATAAGGGGGATGGTGATCTGGAAGAACTGGGTCAGCCGCCCGGCACCGTCCAGATTGGCGCTCTCGTACAGGCTGATGGGCACGGCAGACATGGAGGCCATGTACATGACCATGTAGTAGCCGATGGCCTGCCACACCATGGCAATGATGATGGAGGGGATGACCAGTTTTTCGCCCTTCCACAGGATGGGGTCGCTCATGTTGCGGAACAGGCCGATGATGCTGTTCAGCATGCCGTTTTCCGGCTTATAGATGGCAGAGAAGATGCCGGAGATGACGACCACCGACAGGATGTTGGGGATGTAGAAGATGATGCGAAAGAAGTTCTGCCCTTTGATCTTTTCGCGGGTCAGGATGGCTGCAAACACCAGTGCAAACGCAAAGGTGACGATGGTGACCACCACCACGAGCAGGATCATATTCTGCATCGAGCGGATGAACTGGGCGTCCCGCAGCAGATGCTGGAAGTTTTTGAGCCCCACAAAGGTCTCGTTGGGAGAATAGGCACCCCGCTCATACAAACTCATGCGGAACACGTTGAGGGTGGGCAGGATCATAAAGAGGAAAAACAGGATGGTAGCCGGTGCCACACAGAGGAATACGAACCGTTTGCGGCTTTTATCCGTTCTCATAGGGGATTGACCGCTCCTTTCTTGATGGTACTGTACAGCCCAAAAAAGCGGAGGCGGTAAAAACCGCCCCCGCTGGGCAGGGCTTAATTACTCGATGATGTTGGCGCGCATCTGGTCGCTGGCGGACTTGATGCCATCGATCCACTGCTGCTCGGTCATGCTGCCGGACACCAGAGAGTTGACAGGGTCGAAGAACACGGTGCGCACTTCCACGCCGGGGATGGCACTGAAGGCTGCAAAGTTGCCCATGGCGGCTTTTGCGCCGTTGTCGTAGATGGAGTAGAACATCTTGTTGTCGCCTTCCAGACTGTCGGCGATGCCCAGCACAGGCTGGATCGCACCGCTCTCGGCGAACAGCTTGCAGGCTTCGTCACTATACAGGTACGCCACGAACTGCTTGGCTGCATCCAGATGCTCAGCACCTGCCGGGATCCATGCCTGCTCGAACCAGGTGTAGCTGTAGCTGTCGCCGCCGGCCTTGACAGCGGGCAGAGCGGTCATGCCCCACTCAAAGCCGTCTGCACGGGGTGCTTCGGCCATCTCGCCCACGATCCAGGTGCCGTTGGGCATAAACAGGGCCTTGTTGTCCAGCACCAGCTGCTGGTTCTGGGTAAAGTCCTGATCGTTGGCCTGTGCGGGGGTGATGGGGTTGGTGTAGGAAGCCAGCTTTGCCACGATATCAAAGCAGGTCTTTGCCTCGGGGGTGTCCCAGATGCCTTCTTCGTAGTGGGTAGCCTTGTTGAAGAAGTCGGGGCCGCCTGCGGCGTACATCAGCGCATAGAAGAAGGCGTCGAAGTAGCCGGTGGTGGGGTAGGTGAACAGGTAGGTCCCCTCAGCGGCAGCCTTGTCGCCCAGTGCCCACATCTCGTCCCAGGTCTTGGGCACGTCCCAGCCCTTTTCCTTCAGGAAACCGGCGTTGTAGAACAGGCCGCAGGGGCTGTAGAACATGGGGGCCAGATAGGTCTTGCCGTCGCCGTAGGGGTTGGTCAGAGAGGTGTCGGTAAAGCCGCCGGCGATCTTCTCGCTCACCTTCTTGCTCTCGCCGGGCACGGTCATGCTCAGCACATCGGTGATGTCCGCGATCAGGTTTCCCTTGATGAACTGCTCGGTCAGGGCAGCCTCACGGCCGGTGGCCAGATGGACCACGTCGGGGTAGTCGCCGCCCTGCATGGAGGGGCCGATGACGTCCTCCAGCTTTTTGTCGGTGGTCAGCTCCACCTTGATGCCGGTCTCAGCAGTAAAGGCCTCGGTGACCTTCTTCCACATCTCAGCGCCATAGCCGGTCTCGATGGCAGCGACCTTGATGGTCACGTTCTCTGCTGCGGCAGAAGTAGCAGCAGAAGATGCCGCGCTGGACGCGGTGGAGCTGGCAGCACCACCACAGGCAGCCAGGCTCAGTGCAGCGGCACCCACGCCAGCCACTTTCAGAAAATTGCGACGAGAAATGCGTTTCATAGTGTATCCTCCATCATAAAGTTCCGTTCAAAACACAGCCGGGGCAAACAGGCTTCGTCCGAAGGGGCTGTGGTTTTTTCTGCTTCCAATATAGAGGTTTTTACGGTTCGCAACAAGGTCTTTGTTGTTTCATTTTTTAGAAATATTGCTTTTCGGGAAATTCTTTCAGCAAAAGCAATAAAATTTGTACTGTAGTTTTGGTACATTCTCCCAGCTTGTAACCAGTTTGACATATTTTTTGCACTTTATCGAAGGCAAAAGTATTGAACCCGTCCAAAAATCAGGGCTTGCATTTTTTCTTCATTGCCTCTATAATGAGAAAAAACGCACGAAAAAACGCATCGTTTTTAGGCTTGCATTTTTAGTATCTTGCTTTTATTTTTATAGTTTTTGCGTTTTGCCTCAAAAGGAGCCATTTATGAGTACCGAGCGATTTGATATCCGCCATGCTCCCGCTCCACGGGAATCCTTCCGGCTGCTGTACATCAGCAAAAGCAAATTTGGCGGCGATTGGAACAGCACTGCCCACACCCATTCCTGCACAGAGCTGTTCTACTGTCTGAGCGGAGAAGGTCAGTTTTATTTAAGCGGTCAGCTTTATCCAGTCAAACCGGATGATATGATTATCGTCAATCCGCAGGTAGAGCATACCGAGTTGAGCCTGAATGCTTCACCTCTGGAATACATTGTATTGGGCGTTGCTGGCATCGAGATCTTATTTGGAAAATCAGATTCTTCCTACGCTATATTCAACTGCCGGAAAAATCGGGAGCGGATGGTGACGCTGCTCCATATGCTGCTGGCCGAAGCAGACCGCAGTCTGGACGGCTGCGAAACGGTCTGTCAGGATCTGCTGGAAGTGCTGCTCATCTGGCTGGTGCGGTGTACCACGCTTTCTTTGCAGGTAGAGGAAACGCCCCGCTCCGACAGCCGGGAGTGTGTGGAGATCAAGCGGTATCTGGACAGCAACTACCGCGAAGATATCTCGCTGGATGCCCTTGCCGAAATCGCCCACATCAACAAATACTATCTGGCCCATACCTTCCAAAAAGAGTATGGCATCTCTCCGATCACCTATCTGAACCGCCGCCGTATTGAGGAAAGCAAATATATGCTGGGCAACACCGGTTACAGTCTGGCGCAGATCAGCGAGTTGATGGGTTTTTCCTCTCCCAGCTATTTTTCCCAATGCTTCCGCAAGGCGGAAGGCTTGACCCCCAATGAATACCGCCGTCAGGTGCGGCAGGGACAACGCCCTGCCCCGTCAAAACGGCATGAAGTATAACGAAAACGAGAAATTTATGATGAAATCCGTTACCCTTTCTCTGCTCCAGTCTGCTGCAAATGCCTTTGATTTTGGCGGGCCTGTGCTCTGCGATGCTCACCACTATGGTGAGGGGCACATCAACGACACCTTTGTGGTCTGGCGGGAAGATCATTCCAAACGCTTTATTTTGCAGCGCATCAACACAGATACCTTTACTAACCCGGTGGGCCTGATGGAGAATGTCTGCGGCGTGACCCGGCATCTGCGGGCAAAAATTCTTGCCGAGGGCGGCGACCCAGCACGGGAAACGCTGAATGTCATCCCAACTTTGTCGGGGTCGACTTGCTATCTGGATGCAGACGGCGGCGCATGGCGTGCCTACAACTTTGTAGAAGATACTATCTGTTTGCAGCAGGTCGGCAGCGAAGCCGACTTCCGCACCGTGGCCGAGACACTGGGCAAATTCCAGAACCAGCTGGAGGATTACCCGGCCTCCACCCTCCACGAAACCATCGCCCGCTTCCACGACACGCCCAACCGCTATGCCAATTTTGAAAAAGCCCTCGCCGCCGATGCACTGGGCCGGGCAAAAAATATCACGTCGGAAATCGAATTTATCCATGCGAGGGAGCAGGACTGCCATGTCCTGCTGGATCAGCTGGCAACTGGCGAAATTCCTCTGCGCGTCACCCACAATGACACCAAGATCAACAATGTCCTCATCGATGCCGCTACCGGAAAAGGCATCTGTGTCATTGACCTCGACACCGTGATGCCGGGACTTTCGGCCTACGACTTCGGCGATTCCATCCGCACCGGTGCCAACGACTGCGCTGAGGACGAACCTGACCAGAGCAAAGTCCATTTTGACCTGCATCTGTACGAAGTGTTCGCCAAAGGGTATCTCTCCACTGCCGGGGCATCCATGAGCATGGCAGAAAAAAAGAGTCTTGCATGGGGTGCAAGGCTCATGACACTGGAATGCGGCATCCGTTTTCTGACTGACTATCTGGAGGGCGACCATTATTTCCATATTGCTCGCCCGAATCACAACCTCGACCGCGCCCGCACCCAGTTCACACTGGTGCGGCAGATGGAAGAGGTTTTCGATCAGATGCTGGAAATCGTCTGCCCGGACAATTACTGATTTCGCAATCTCCTCCATTTGGATACATCAAGAAGCATGGACGTTCTCCTTTTCGGGGGGCGTCCATGCTTCTTTTTACAGCTTATCCCTACTGCGCCATGACCTCACACTTTGTGTGGGCGAGCCGGACAACACCGCTGCACAAACAGGGGCAGGAACTTCGTTCGGAGCAAACGGTGACCCCCTTACATGAGCAGGACCACCTCTACTTATTTTTGCGTCTTAACAATTCGGAAACATTTGTTGAAAATGCGTTTTGAGCGCAGCGGTAGAGGGCAAGAACCGTCCCGTGGCCACAAATTTTCAATTCTTGAAAATGTTGTGCTCCACCGGGACTTCACTTCTGCAATGCGTCTGCATTTCCGAAGTGATCTTGTTGGGGCGTGCCTGCCCCAAACCCTGCTCATCATTCGTGCCTTACGGCACGAATGGAACGGCGTGTCGTGCTTACATAACTTCACCGAGGAGTTATCGAACGGACAGGAGGTACAATGACCAAAACGAATGTTCAACCGATTCCCAGCAATTCCCAGCACCACGACACGCCGAACAACAAAACGCACGTCATCAAGTTCCGTGTGACAGCGGAGGAAAAAGCGTCACTGGAACTCACTTGCAAACTCCTGAATCTCTCCCTCTCCACTTTCATCCGCCGAGCCATCCACAACGTCAAAATCGAGAAACCGGTCATCGTTGCCGGCGGCGGAGAAGAAACCCTGACCGCTGTTTCCACTTTGCTTGCCCAGTGC
The DNA here is from genome assembly GCF_017377665.1 of Faecalibacterium sp. Marseille-P9590. Lineage (NCBI taxonomy): Bacteria > Bacillati > Bacillota > Clostridia > Eubacteriales > Oscillospiraceae > Faecalibacterium > Faecalibacterium sp. Marseille-P9590. The sequence continues at coordinate 1,496 of NZ_JAFREF010000015.1, read as the reverse complement.
AGCAAGGTGGGCAGCAATCTCAACCAGCTTGCAAGGCACTTCAATTCCGGCGGTGCGGACACCGAGCAGATCCGGGCGAAACTCCTTGACGAACTTGCAGACCTGACCGCATTTCGGCTGCACGCCGAGAAAGTTCTGGGTGAACTGTATGGCAACGCTCAAGCATACCACGACTCGCTGGCAGTAGTGAAAGACCTCGATGGTCGCATGAAAGCCAACAAAGCGCTGCGCTATCATGTCGCAGCCTATACCAGCACCAAGAATGTCGCACAGCAGTTAAAGACCGCCAAGCGACCCGCAGCCTTTGAGGAGCAGCACCGTGCAGAGCTGACAGCGTACCGGGCGGCAGCAGCCTATTTCAAGGCAAACAACCTCACCAAGCTGCCCAGCCCGAAAAAGCTGGAAGCCGAGTATTCGCAGCTGGCATCCGAAAAGGCAAAGTTTTACGAGCAGTACAAGGAAGCTAAAGAGGAACTGCTCAAGCTGAAAACCGCAAAGCAGAATGTTGCGTCCTTTTTCCGGGAGGAAGAACCGGCGCAGCAGGAGAGATAAAGAAGTGTGCATATGATCAACCTGAAAATCGACCCGGAGTTCCAGTCCCAGATTCCCCCTCTGACCGATGATGAATTTAAGCAGCTTGAAGAAAATATCCTGAAAGAGGGCAAACTGCTCTCTCCTTTGATCGTGTGGAACAATACACTTGTTGACGGTCACAATCGTTATGCGATTCTTCAGAAGCATCCCGAAATCTACTTTTCTACCATGCCGCTCCGCTTTGCAAATCGTGAGGAAGCTCTCGCTTGGATCTGCAAGAATCAGCTGGGGCGGCGCAACCTCACACCGGAGCAGAAGAAGTTCCTCATTGGAAAACAGTACAGTATGGAGCATCGAAAGCCCGGCGGAAACGGCAACAACCAGCACACGGCTGCTGCCAAGAAAACCGCCCCGGAGGAATTGTGTCAAATTGACACAATTCCTCCCACCTCTGCAGAAGCAAGCATCCGCAAGCAGATTGCAGAGCGGAACAATGTCAGCGAATCCTACGTTGCCCGTTCTGAAAAGTTCATGCACGGCGTAGAGATCATGGAACAGATGGTGCCCGGTATGCAGGAGAAAACCCTGTCCGGGCAGTTCAAAGTCCGTGATGCCGATATTCACCGCCTTGCCAAAGCAGCCTATGTGAACCGTGAACAGATCGTGCATGAGATTCTGTACCCGGAAGATCGTTTGGCTTCGCAGTCGAGCTACTCACACTACTCTGGAATCAACTACTCTGCGCTGGAAGTCGCCGTCCGGCGGATTCAACAGGACTTTGATTTTTTGATGAGATACTTGCCTAAGCTGCCGGACGATTCCTACGCCAAAACTGAAACGCTAAAAATCCTCAAGCAGCACAAAGCGTATATGGCACAGTATGAAGAAATGCTGAACGATAAAGAAATCGCATAACGACAGGCACTTGTAAGCCATCAACGAGCCACCAGCCGCAAGTGCAG
>NZ_JAFREF010000014.1:0-62666 GCF_017377665.1 Faecalibacterium sp. Marseille-P9590 | reverse complement strand
AACCAATGACACGGGGATTTTCAGTCCCCTGCTCTACCGACTGAGCTACAGAGGCGCACCGGACGATGATTATTATACCTGAAATTTCGATTTTGTAAAGGGGTAAATGCAAAAATTTTTTGAGAATTTTTGAACTTTCTTTATTTTGCCCGTGTTATCGTCTAAAATAAGACTGACTTTTCTGACGCTTTTTGCGGGCGGCAGACAGGGAAAGAATATTTGACATCTTCAACAACCTATGGTTTAATAAATAAGAATGAAAAGAATCGCTTTTCTCCCGCTGTGGGAATATATACCTATATATAGCAAAAGCGTTTGAGACGGCTCCACTGCAAGAACATTCCGGGGCCGGGAGGAGCAGCATGGCAAGAAAACAGGAATATGGCAACGAAAGCATCACTTCGCTGAAGGGTGCCGACCGTGTGCGCAAGCGCCCGGCCGTCATCTTCGGCTCGGACGGCGTGGAGGGCTGCGCCCACTCCATCTTTGAGATCGTCTCCAACTCCATCGACGAGGCCCGCGACGGCCACGGTGACACCATCAACGTCACCCGCTGCAAGGATGGCAGTGTCATCGTCGAAGACTTTGGCCGCGGTATGCCCGTGGACTGGAACAAGGGTGAAGAGCGCTACAACTGGGAGCTGCTGTTCTGCGAGATGTACGCAGGCGGCAAGTACGGCGAGGGCGAGGACAACTATGAATTCAGCCTCGGTCTGAACGGTCTGGGCCTCTGCGCCACCCAGTACGCCTCGGCATGGATGACCGCCGACATCTATCGCGACGGCTTCCACTACCACCTCGACTTCCAGAAGGGCGAGAATGTGGGCGGCCTGCACAAAGAACCCTACAAGGGCCGCCGCACCGGCAGCATCATCCACTGGAAGCCGGACGATGAGGTCTTTACCGACATCGACGTTCCCGGCAGCTACTATAAAGATGTCCTCCGCCGTCAGGCTGTCGTCAACGCGGGCCTGACCCTCAACTTCACCGACGAAAAGGAGAAAGACCCCGCCACCGGCAAGCCGTGGAAGGAGAGCTGGTGCTATGAGCACGGCATCGCCGACTATGTAGCTGAGACGGCGGGCGAGGACAGCCTGACCCCAGTGTTCAGCTGCGAGAGCGAAGCTACTGGCCGTGACCGCGAAGACCAGCCTGACTATAAGGTAAAGATGAGCGCGGCGTTCTGCTTCTCCAACAAGGTGCAGCTGCTGGAATACTACCACAACTCGTCCTGGCTGGAGCATGGCGGCAGTCCGGAGCACGCCGTCCGCACGGCCTTCGTCTACCAGATCAACAAGTATCTGAAGGATAAGAACCTCTACAAAAAGGGCGAGAGTGCCATCAGTTTTCAGGATGTGCAGGACTGTCTGGTGTACGTTTCGTCCAGTTTCTCCACCCGCACCAGCTATGAGAACCAGACAAAAAAAGCGATCACCAACAAGTTCGTCTCTCAGGCCATGACCGACTTCCTCAAGCACTATCTGGAAGTCTACTTCCTCGAAAAGCCCGACGAGGCCCAGAAGATCTGTCAGCAGGTGCTGGTGAACAAGCAGAGCCGTGAGCACGCCGAAAAAACGCGCCAGAGCATCAAAAAGACACTCTCGACCCAAATCGACCTCGCGAACCGCGTGCAGAAGTTCGTGGACTGCCGCACCAAGGATGCCTCCCGCCGTGAGCTGTATATCGTCGAGGGCGATTCGGCTATGGGCGCGGTCAAGACCAGCCGCGACAGTGAATATCAGGCCATCATGCCCATCCGCGGCAAGATCCTGAACTGCCTCAAGGCCGACTATGCCCGCATCTTCAAGTCGGACGTCATCGTGGACCTCATCAAGGTCATGGGCTGCGGCGTGGAGCTGGGCGGCAAGCACAACAAGGAGCTTGCTACCTTCAACCTCGACAATCTCCGCTTCAATAAAATCGTTATCTGTACCGATGCCGACGTGGACGGCTACCAGATCCGCACACTGGTGCTGACCATGCTCTACCGCCTGACCCCCACTCTCATCAACGAGGGTTATGTCTATATCGCGGAGTCGCCGCTGTACGAGATCACCACGAAAGACCGCACCTATTTCGCCTACACGGAACCCGAGAAGGCAACATTCCTCGAGGAGATCGGCGATAAGAAATACACCATCCAGCGCTCGAAAGGTCTGGGCGAGAACGACCCCGAGATGATGTGGCTGACCACCATGAACCCCGAGAGCCGCCGCCTCATCAAGGTGATGCCTACCGACGTGGAGCGCACCGCGCAGGTGTTCGACATCCTGCTGGGTGACAACCTCGCAGGCCGCAAGGAGCATATCGCCCAGCACGGCGCAGAGTATCTGGATGATCTGGATGTGAGTTAAACCTCTCCGTCAATGCTTCGCATTGCCACCTCCCCTACGGAGGGGAGGCTTTGGCATTTCGGAAAAGCTTTCCCTCTTCGCCAGAGGCTCCCCTCGCTAGGGGAGCTGTCGAGCGGTAGCGAGACTGAGAGGTTGAGTTACGAGGGAACTCTAGTAAAGAGGATTTACAATGGCAAAAAAATCGAGCAAAAAAACCGCAAAGCCTGTCCGCCCCCAGCTGGGCGAGGGCGTTGAGATACTGAACGCCGGCAGTGTGCTGGAAGACCCCATCACCCGCACGCTGGAAACGAACTATATGCCCTACGCGATGAGCGTCATCGTCAGCCGCGCGCTGCCGGAGATCGACGGCTTCAAGCCCGCCCACCGCAAGCTGCTGTATACGATGTATGAGATGGGCCTTATCAAGGGCGCGCGCACCAAGTCGGCGAACATCGTGGGCAGCACCATGCACCTGAACCCCCACGGCGACGCCGCCATTTATGACACCATGGTGCGCATGGGCCGGGGCAATGAGAGCCTGCTGGTGCCGTTCGTGGACAGCAAGGGCAACTTTGGCAAAGCCTACAGCCGCGATATGTCCTGCGCCGCGGCCCGCTACACCGAAGCAAAACTGGAAAGTGTCTGCGAAGAGCTGTTCCGGGACATCGACAAAGAGACGGTGGACTTCGTCCCCAACTACGACGGCACCACCACCGAACCGACCCTTCTGCCCGTGACTTTCCCGACCATTCTGGCCAACAACACGCTGGGCATCGCCGTCGGTATGGCCTGCAACATCTGCTCCTTCAATCTGGCAGAGCTGTGCAGCACCACCGTCGCCCTCATGAAGGATGCAAAGCACGACATCTCCACCACCATGCCCGCCCCGGACTTCGTGGGCGGCGGCCAGATCCTCTACGACGAAGCCCAGATGCGGGACATCTTCGAGAATGGCCGCGGCAGCGTGAAGGTGCGCGCCCGCTACGCCGCCGTGCCGGGCGAGAACATGATTGAGATCACCCAGATACCGCCCACCACCACGGTGGAGGCCATCATGGACAAGATCGCCGAGCTGGTCAAGGCGGGCAAGATCAAAGAAATCAGCGATATGCGCGACGAGACTGATTTGAACGGCCTCAAGCTCGCCCTCGACCTCAAGCGCGGCGTGGACGCCGACAAGCTGATGGCCAAGCTCTTCAAGGCCACCCCGCTGGAAGACAGCTTCAGCTGCAACTTCAACATCCTTGTCTCGGGCCAGCCCCGGGTCATGGGCGTGCGGGAAATTTTGCAGGAGTGGACGGCCTTCCGGATGGAATGCGTCCGCCGACGCACCTGGTATGACCTCCACGGCAAGGAAAAGCGCCTCCACCTGCTCAAGGGTCTGGCGGCGATTTTGATGGACATCGACAAGGCCATCCACATCATCCGCACCACGGAGGAGGAGACGGAAGTCGTCCCCAACTTGATGATAGGCTTTGGCATCGACGAAGTACAAGCCGACTATGTGGCTGAAATCAAGCTGCGCCACCTCAACCGGGAATATATCCTCAAGCGCACCGGCGAGATCGAGCAGTTGGAAGCCGACATCGCCGATTTGAACGACATCCTCGCAAAGCCTGCCCGCATCCGCAAAATTATCATGAAGGAATTGGCCGACGTGGCAAAGAAGTACGGCCAGCCCCGCCGCAGCGAGATCCTCTACGACCTGCCCGAGGAAGAGAGCGGCGCCGAGGAAGAGGCTGTGCCGGATTATCCCGTCACCGTCTTTTTCACCCGCGAGGGCTATCTGAAGAAGATCCCGCCCCAGAGCCTGCGCACTGCCGGTGCGCACAAGCTCAAGGAGGGCGACGAGATCGTCCAGCAGGTGGAGACGCGGAACAACGTAGAAGCGTTGTTCTTTACTGATATGCAGCAGGTGTATAAGGTGCGTCTGGCCGAGCTGGAAGACGGCAAGGTGGCCCAGATGGGCATCTATCTGCCGGGCCGTCTGGGCATGGACGAGGGCGAGAACATCCTCTCCATGGTCATTACCTCCGACTACAGCGGCCATATGCTCTTCTTCTTTGCCAGCGGCAAGTGCGCAAAAATCCCGCTCAGCTCCTACGCCACCAAGCAGAACCGCCGCAAGCTGCTGAAAGCCTACTGTGACAAAGAGCCGCTGGCGACGATGTTCTTCCTGCCCGAGGAGACAGAGCTTGCGATTCGCACCAGCGCGGGACGGATGCTCCTGGTCGGCACAGCGCAGATCGCTGCAAAGACCACCCGCGACAGTCAGGGTGTGGCGGTCGTGACCCTGAAAAAGAACCAGACCATCGCCTCCGTCGTCCCGGCGGACACGCTGGAACTGGCAAATCCCCACCGCTACCGCGTCCGCAGCCTGCCGGCTACGGGTGCGCTGATTCGCGCGGAGGATGAAGGAGAGCAGATGACGCTGCTATGATTTTTGCGCCTGCGGCGCAGGATGGAGCGCTCTTTCATTAAGGCTAATTGTTCTCTTTTGATGTCAAAAGAGAACCAGAAATGGTTCTCGCGCCGGTGGCGCGGAGTCAGAGCGCTTCTGCATTGGGGCTAAGTTCTCTTTTGCGTGCCAAAAGAGAACCAGAAAAGCACCCGCTACTTTCGAGGCGCGGGAGGCACGAATCAAGGGCTGCTCGCCCTTGATAATCCCGAAGGGGTTGTCGAAACGGAAAAAAGCTAGTCGCTGCGCTAAGACGGGTTGCGGTGCCCAGCGACCACTTCGTGCCTTGAGTGGCACTCGTGTCCTGCTGACCGCGGCTCCAACAGCTCCTCCCTGTATCCGCCGCAGGCGGCGGTCGTCGCTGTTGCACTTTTTTCTCGTTTCTCCGATTTGCTGCTTCGCAGCGGGTGTTACGCCCTCGCAGGGCGTAAAGTTCAGCAGAAAGGTAAAATCTTCGGCGGAGCCGTAAATGGGAGAAGCACAAAAAAATGCGTTTAGCGAAGCGGCTAGCATTTTTGGGCTTCGACCTCATCTTTGGAATCGTTAAGGGCGAGCAGCCCTTAACTCGTTGCGGGGAGAGTGGAGTCCAGAGGTAGGGAGGGGGGATTCGAAACACCCCTCCCTACCTCTGGCCCGCGCGGAGCGCAAGCCGCTTGACCAAAAGAAAAAAATGCCCCGCGCCACCAGCGCGAGATCATACACAAAAGAGGAACGATAACCATGCAGAATATCGACCTGATTTGCATCGGCAAGCTCAACGCGAAATACTTCGCCGAGGGCGTGGCCGAATACCAGAAGCGTCTGGCGGCGTTTGCGTCCTTCCGCATCATCGAGCTTCCGGAAGAAAAAATCGAAGAGAAGAACGCCTCCGACGCTGTGGTGAAAAAGGCGCTGGATAAAGAGGGCAAAGCCATCCTCGGCAGCGTCCGCAAGGGCGCGGCGATCGTCGCCATGTGCATTGAAGGAAAACAGATCTCCTCCGATGAGCTGGCCCAGTTCCTTGCCGACCGCGCAAACAGCGGTGCGGGAGATGTGGCCTTCGTCATCGGCTCGTCCCACGGCCTCTCGGATGAGGTCAAGCGCGCGGCGGCGCTCAAGTTCAGCATGGGCCGCATCACGATGCCCCACCAGCTGGCCCGCCTTGTTCTCACCGAACAGATCTACCGTGCCTGCACCATCAATGCAGGAATGAAATATCATAAGTGAGCTTCAAAGCCCTTGCAGAAGCGGGGGCTTTTGTCGTCTGCGGAAAATTTCGTCAGACTCTTTATTTTTTATCATTTTTATATGATAAATCCGATTGTGTTGTTCCGGATGCGGGGCAAGGCTTTACAATCCCCGCAAAACATGATAAAGTAAAGATACTGTGCTTTTAACAGGAAAAGCACGCCCGGCTGCGGGGAAAGCAGCCGGGACAAATACACAACACGACACGGCAAACCAGCCGCGGACGGAAAGGATGTACTTACAATGGAACAGAGCGAAAAGACCCTTGATATGATCGTCAATCTCTGCAAGAACCGTGGTTATGTGTTCCCCGGTTCCGAGATCTACGGCGGTCTGGCCAATAGCTGGGACTACGGCCCTCTGGGCGTCGAGTTCAAGAACAATGTCAAGAAGGCATGGCTGAAGAAGTTCGTGCAGGAGAGCCCCTACAATGTGGGCCTCGATGCCGCCATCATCATGAACCCTCAGACCTGGATCACCACCGGCCACGTTGCCGGTTTCTCGGACCCGCTGCTGGACTGCCGTGCCTGCAAGGCCCGCCACCGTGCTGACAAGCTTATCGGCGACGAGCACCCCGAGGTCAACGTCGATGCCATGAGCTTTGACGAGATGGACGCTTTCATCGCTGAACACCAGGATATTGTCTGCCCCGTCTGCGGCAAGCACGACTTCACCCCCATCCGTAAGTTCAACCTGATGTTCAAGACCGCCATCGGCGTCACCGAGGACAGCTCTTCCACCTGCTACCTCCGTCCCGAGACGGCACAGGGCATCTTCGTCAACTTTGCCAACATCCAGCGCACCACCCGCCGCAAGCTGCCCTTCGGCGTCTGCCAGGTGGGCAAGGCATTCCGAAACGAGATTACCCCGGGCAACTTCACCTTCCGTACCCGTGAGTTCGAGCAGATGGAGTGCGAGTTCTTCTGCAAGCCCGGCACCGACCTCGAGTGGTTCGCCTACTGGAAGGACTATTGCGAGAACTGGCTGCTGAGCCTCGGCATCAAGAAGGAGCACCTGCGCCTGCGTGACCACGAGCCTGCAGAGCTGGCCTTCTACAGCCGCGCTACCACCGACATCGAGTATGCCTTCCCGTTCACCGACTGGGGCGAGCTGTGGGGCATTGCAGACCGCACCAACTACGACCTGAGCCGTCATCAGGAAGCCTCCGGCAAGAGCCTCGAGTACTTCGACAGCGAGACCAACGAGCACTACATCCCCTATGTCATCGAGCCGTCTCTGGGCTGTGACCGCGTGGCTCTGGCCTTCCTGTGCGAGGCTTATGATGAGGAGCACCTGACCGACAGCAAGGGCAAGGAGGACATCCGCACCGTCCTGCATCTGCACCCGGCTCTGGCTCCCTATAAGTGCGCTGTCCTGCCCCTGAGCAAGAAGCTGGGTGACAAGGCAATGGAGATCCGCAATGAGCTGAGCAAGTACTTCATGGTGGACTACGACGATACCGGTTCTATCGGCAAGCGCTACCGCCGTGAGGACGAGATCGGTACTCCGTACTGCATCACCGTGGACTTCGACACCGTGGGCGACGAGGCCAAGGGCATCGTGGCCGACAACTGCGTCACCGTCCGTGACCGCGACACCATGGAGCAGGTTCGTATGCCTATCTCCGAGCTGAAGAGCTACATCGAGAGCAAGATTGAGTTCTGATAAAAACTCACTTTTGTGAGTGAAAAACAGCCCCGCCGTTGCATTTTCGGCGGGGCTGTGGTTTAATATAAACTAAAGAAAGTGCTGTCTGGCAAACGGTTAGCACCTTTCCGGCAAGTCAATCACAAAGAATGACCGCACGAGTTTGGTAGGCACGACGGTCATTTTTTGTTATTGAAGATTTTATACGCAATATCGAACATCCCAAAACCCACAGTTGCAAGCAACGTGAGTAGAGCTAAAGTTTCCAAAAGCGTCATGAAGCATCACCCCTTTCGCTGTGGAGCGTCGGGGGCATAACAAAAATGTTCGCCTTCCCGACGCAGGACCGGAAAGGTGCAGACCGCCTGCCGTATGTAGACAGCACTCTCGAATGATGGTATAACAGACGTTTCGTGGTTTTTTCAACCGGAAGAGGCGTCTGTTTTGTTTTTATCGGGTGGACAATTCGCCCGGGAACGGTTATACTGTCAGATAGAAAATGCACCGCCGTGGTTTGCACGGCAGAAAGGATATTCCGTGGAAAACTTTACTATTCTTCTGAAAAAATATGCCGATTTCATCGTCCGGGTGGGTGTCAATCCCCAGCCGGGCCAGACCCTTGTCATCAACTGCTGCCTCGAGGCCGCACCGCTGGCCCGTCTGTGCGTGCGCAGTGCCTACGAGGCCGGCGCCCGTGACGTGCTGGTGAATTGGAGCGACAACGACGTTTCCCGCAGCCGGATGGAACTGGGCAGCGAGGAAGCCCTGAGCGATTTCAAGTCCTGGCAGCTGCGCCGCTATCTCGACTACGCCGAGAGTGAGGGCGGGGTCTGCGTGCTGCATATCCTCGCCGATGACCCGGAAGTCTACGCCGGTCTGGACGGCGCGAAAATCAGCCGGGTGAACGCCGGTCAGCGCAAGTTCATGGCTCCGTGGCGCGAGTACACCATGAACGACCGCGTCCAGTGGTCCATCGCCGCCATGCCCAGCGCCCCGTGGGCAAAAAAGATGTTCCCGGAGCTGGACGAGGCTGCGGCCATCGAGAAGCTCTGGCAGCTCATTTTCGATGTCTGCCGCGTGACGGGCGGCGACCCCGTCAACGAGTGGAAGGCTCACCTCGACCGTCTCACCGGCCTGAAGGACAAGATGAACGCCCTCGACCTCGAGAGCGTCCATTTCGAGAGCAGCAACGGCACGGATCTGACCGTCGGCATCGCCGACAAGGCTACCTGGGAGAGTGCTGCCAGCGTCAGTGAAAAGGGCGTGGTCTTCCTGCCCAACATCCCCACCGAAGAGGTCTTCACCGCACCCCACAAGGACAAGGTGAACGGCATCGTCTACGGCACCAAGCCCTACGTCTTCAACGGCCAGCTCATCAAGGGCTTCCATGTCACCTTCAAGGATGGCCGCGTCGTGGAGCACGGTGCAGACGAGGGCGCAGAGCTTCTGGGCCGGCTGCTGGACACCGACGAGGGCGCACGGAGCATCGGCGAAGTGGCGCTGGTGCCGGCATCCAGCCCCATCAACCGCAGCGGCGCGCTGTTCTACAGCACCCTCTTCGATGAGAACGCCGCCTGTCACATCGCCTTTGGTGCCAGCTATCCCGGCACCACCGAGAACGGCACCCGCCTGAGCAAGGACGAGCTGCTGGCCCGGGGCATGAACCAGTCCGCCATCCACGAGGACGTCATGGTGGGTGCCGAGGACAGCCATATTACCGGCAAGTGCCGCGATGGACATACGGTTGACCTGTTCCGTGATGGTGTGTGGGTGCTGTAAAAGAATCGACCGGATTTTCTGGAATTTTGCCGATGGATTTGCATAGAGACTGATAGTATAATATAGCTATTGGGAGATGGCATCTGCGGGCAGGAGAAAACTGCGAACGATGTCGAATGTAGAAATGGAGAAGGTGCAAGTATGGCAGAAGACAAAAAGAAGGCGAAAGCCCGGATCATTCAAGAGTATTTGCCCAGATGCAGCAGATACAAGTGCTATACACAAGGGGAGATCCCGATGAGCAAGTTCGAGAAAGCACGCGAGTCCTACGCGAGCGGGGTATCTTACCGGGATGTTCTGGGCATGATTGATGAATCGTTTTTTGGAGACGGCAGTAAGGGATTCCTGTTTACGGAAGAGGGATACTATACAAAGGGTTCAGATGGCTGCATCCGCTACCGTTATCATCCACAGTATGGTCATCTTCTGGGTTATAATACACCTGTTCTTGATGAGATGCTGGACAAGTTGTATCAAGTGAACGGGGATGGAGTCTCCGGCGGAGAGGTTGCTGAGGTTGCCCTTAAGCTTGCATCTGCTTTTCTGGATGCATGGCTCGACGGCTGAATTCGCTTCGCTGCGGGTACAGCAGGCGTAAAAACGCAAAATTTCTAGCAAAAAGCTTGCATAATCCGCAAGAGTATGCTATATTCTAATTGTACGCTATAGTTTTATTGGAAAGTGGGCCGCAAGGTCCGCTTTTCTTGTTTGTTTGGAGGTTTTTTATGGCGAAGCAGTCTGGCGGCAACACCGCCCAGAGAGTCGAAGCGCTTGTCCGCCCCGTCGTGGAGGGCATGGGCCTGCGCCTGTGGGATGTGGTCTTTGAGAAGGAAGGGCCGGACTGGTATCTCCGTGTGCTCATCGACAAGGATGGCACCATGGACACCGACACCTGTGCCGAAGTGTCCCACGCGCTGGACCCCATCCTCGATGAGGCAGACCCCATCGACCAGAGCTATTATCTCGAGGTGGGCAGCCCCGGCCTTGGCCGCAAGCTGACCCGCCCGGAGCACTACGAGGCACTCAAGGGCGAGAAAATCGGCGTCAAGCTCATCCGCCCCACCGCCGACGGCGTGCGCGAGTTTGCCGGTATCCTGAAAGGCCGCGAGGGCAGCACCGTCACGGTCGAGACGGAGAACGGCCCGGTGAGCTTTGAGGTGAACGCCGCATCCGGCGTCCATCTCTGTGATGACGAACATCTGTTTGATTAAGAACAGCCCTCTCAGGCGCGTTCCGCGCCAGCTCTCCCAGAGGGAGAGCCAAAGATGAATCGAGAAAAGATACCATTATAATCTAGGAGGAACCCGAAAAATGGCAGCAGCGAACAACGAATTTTTTGAAGCTCTCTCCATGCTGGAGCACGAGCGCGGCATTACCGCGGAGTACCTGATCGACAAGATCAAGGCTGCTATCGTCATCGCCGTGAAGAAGAACTACGAGGTCGAGGACGACCACGTCATGGTCGAGATCGACCCCAACACCGGCAAGTTCAACGTCGCCCTCATCCAGGACGTCGTGGCCGATGAGGACTGGTACGACGAGCACAGCGAGATCGGCATCACCGAGGCTCAGCACATCCGCAAGAGCTATCAGGTGGGCGACCGCGTCGTGACCCCCCTCAAGACCAAGGACTTTGGCCGCATCGCCGCCCAGACCGCAAAGCACGTCATCCGTCAGGGCATCCGTGAGGCTGAGCGCAGCCAGCAGCTGAGCGAGATCCAGTCCCGCGCCCACGACATCGTGCAGGCTACCGTCACCCGCGTTGACCCCGAGAAGGGCATCGTTGCCCTCGACCTGGGCAAGGGCGGCGAGGCTATCCTGCCCCGCAACGAGCAGGTCCCCGGCGAGGTCTACACCGAGGGCCAGATGCTGCAGGTCTACATCGTGGATGTCGTGGCAAGCGAGCGCGGCCCCCGCGTCATGATCAGCCGCACCCACCCCGGCCTCGTCAAGCGCCTGTTCGAGCTGGAAGTGCCTGAGATCTACGACGGCACCGTCGAGGTCAAGGCCATCAGCCGCGAGGCCGGCGCCCGCACCAAGATGGCTGTCTGGTCCAAGGACGCCAACGTCAACCCCGTCTCTGCCTGCATCGGCCCCCACGGCGACCGTGTGGCCGCTGTCGTCGAGAAGCTGGGCGGCGAGAAGATCGACATCGTGAAGTGGAGCGAGGACATCTCCGAGTTCATCTCCGCAGCTCTCAGCCCCGCAAAGGTGGTCAAGGTCGAGCTGCTGCCCGGCGAGACCCGCTCCTGCCGCGTGACCGTGCCGGACCAGCAGCTGAGCCTTGCCATCGGCAACAAGGGCCAGAACGCCCGTCTGTGCGCCCGCCTGACCGGCTACAATATCGACATCCGCCCCGAGAGCGGCTACTACGGCGAGGAAGAGCCGAAGGCTGCCGAGGCTGAGAAGACCGAAGACACCGCCGCAGAATAAGCGCGGAACACCTGCCGAAGGAGGGAAAACCGGATGGCACAAAAGAAGATCCCTGCCCGCCAGTGCATCGGCTGCCTGACCAGCCGCCCCAAGAAGGAACTGGTGCGTGTGGTGCGCGCACCCAGCGGAGAGATCAGCATCGACCCCGTGGGCAAGAAGCCCGGCCGCGGTGCTTACCTCTGCCCGGATGCCGCCTGCCTTGCAAAGGCAAAAAAGAAGAAGGCGCTGGAGCGCTGCTTTGAGCAGCCGGTCCCCGCCGAGGTATACGATGCACTGGCCCAGCAGCTGGCCAGTGTGGAAGCAGAAAAGGAGGCCGACCGCGATGGCAAAGAAGCATAACGCCCCCGCAAAACCGGCCCTTGAGCCGAATGAGGCCCTGTTCCAGGCCGTGAGCCTCTGCCGCAAGGCGGGCGCTCTGACCATGGGCTTTGACGCGGTGGAAGACGCCGTCGTCAAGGGTAAGGCATGGCTCGTGATGACTGCATCCGACGCCAGCCCCAAGACCGTGCAGCGGCTCAACTACGCTGTGGGCGATATGGTGGACGTCATCCCCATGCCGCTGACACAGGATAAGCTGGCTGACATCAGCCGCAAACCGGTGGCCATTTATGCCGTCACCGACCGCAACCTCGCCAAACTCTGCTTTGACCGGCTGACGGCGTGCGGAGCGATTCAAACTGAGGAGGATATGAGCGAATGACCGTAAAATATAAAGTGAGCGATTTTGCAAAGGACCTGAGCATCTCTGCCAAGAAGGTCCTTGACGAGCTGAACGCCATGGGCAGCACCGGCAAGAAGAACAGCTCCACTCTGGAAGAGAACGAGCTGAACTACCTGCTGGAGAAGTTCAGCAAGGACAACAGCGTCAAGAGCCTGGACGAGTTCCTGAACAGCGCCAAGGCTCCCAAGGCTGAGCCGAAGCCCGCCGAGAAGAAGGCGGAGCCCAAGGCCGAAAAGAAGCCCGAGGCTCCCAAGGCTGAGCCCGCAAAGGCCGAGGCAAAGCCCGCTACCAAGCACGACAGCAAGAAGAACGAGCAGCACAAGAAGCGCGAGGAGAAGACCGTCTCCCTGAGCGAGCTGGCCCGTGAGACCGGCGCAAAGGCTACTGCAGCTTCCGCTCAGTCCGTCTCTGTCCGCCGCGAGGACAATCAGGTCACCGTCGATACCCGCACCGTCGATATGAACGTGGACCGCTTCGACGCCCGTTACGACGATCTGGCTTCCACCAAGAACACCGAGAACCGCCGCAAGCCCACCCCCCAGGGCAACAAGCAGAAGTTCACCCAGCGCGGCCAGCGCCAGCGCCAGCAGTTCCAGAAGGGCAAGCGCGAGACCGAGTTCGAGCGTCTGCAGCGCATCCAGCTGGAAAAGGCCCGCAATGCGCAGCTGAAGGTTCTTATCCCCGATGAGATCACCGTCGGTGAGCTGGCTGCCCGCCTGAAGCAGCAGGCCGGCAAGGTCATCGCCAAGTTCATGCAGATGGGCGAGATGCATGCCATCAACGACATCATCGATTTCGATACCGCCGCTCTGGTGGCCGAGGAGTTCCACGCCAAGGTCGAGAAGGAAGTCCACGTCACCATCGAGGAGCGCCTGTTCACCCAGGAGGAGGATTCTCAGGACGATCTCGTCACCCGTCCCCCGGTCGTCTGCGTCATGGGCCACGTTGACCACGGCAAGACCAGTATCCTGGACGCTATCCGCAAGACCAACGTCACCGCAGGCGAGGCCGGCGGCATCACTCAGGCCATCGGTGCATATCAGGTCAAGGTCAACGACAGCCTCATCACTTTCCTGGATACCCCGGGCCACGAGGCATTCACCTCCATGCGCGCCCGCGGTGCCAACATGACCGATATTGCAGTTCTGGTCGTCGCCGCCGATGACGGCATCATGCCCCAGACGGTCGAGTCCATCAACCACGCCAAGGCCGCCAACGTCAAGCTCATCGTGGCCATGAACAAGATGGATAAGCCCACCGCCAACCCTGAGCGCGTGATGGAGGGCCTGACCAAGTACGGCATCATCACCGAGGACTGGGGCGGCGATGTCGCCTGCATCCCTGTCTCTGCTCTGACCGGCATGGGCATCAACGACCTGCTGGAGCGCATCGCTTTGGAAGCTGAGGTCATGGAGCTGAAGGCCAACCCCAACCGCCGTGCCAAGGGCGCTGTCGTCGAGGCTCGTCTGGACAAGGGCCAGGGCCCCATCGCCACCATTCTGGTGCAGAACGGCACCCTCCACTCCGGCGACGTCATCATCGCCGGTACCGCCGTGGGCCGTGTGCGTACCATGCGCAGCGACAAGGGCATTCTGCTGAACGACGCCGGCCCCTCCACTCCTGTGGAGATCACCGGTCTGACCGCTGTGCCTGAGGCCGGCGACCTGTTCGAGGCCGTCGAGGACGAGCGTCTGGCCCGTGAGCTGGCCGAGCAGCGCATCGCTGCCGCCAAGGAGAAGCAGTTCTCCGCCTTCCAGAAGGTCACTCTGGATAACCTGTTCAGCCAGATGGCTCAGAACGATATGAAGGAGCTGGCCATCGTCGTTAAGGCTGACGTGCAGGGCTCCGCCGAGGCCGTCAAGCAGAGCCTCGAGAAGATCTCCAACGACGAGGTCCGCGTCCGCGTCATCCACGCCGGTGTCGGTGCCATCAGCAAGTCCGACGTTGACCTGGCCGACGCATCCAACGCCATCATCATCGGCTTCAACGTCCGCCCCGACAACGTGGCGAAGGAAGAGGCCGCTGCCACCAAGGTCGAGATGCGTATGTACCGCGTCATCTATGACGCCATCAACGACGTCACCGACGCTATGAAGGGTATGCTGGCTCCCAAGTTCCGCGAGGTGTCTCTGGGCGAGCTGCAGGTCCGTCAGGTCTACAAGATCTCCAACGTCGGCACCGTTGCAGGCTGCCGTGTCACCAGCGGCAAGATCACCCGCGACAGCAAGGTGCGTGTCGTCCGTGACGGCATCGTCATCACGGAGGACGAGATCGCATCTCTGAAGCGCTTCAAGGACGACGCCAAGGAAGTGGCCGAGGGCTACGAGTGCGGCGTTACTCTGGCAAAGTTTGCCGACGTCAAGGAAGGCGACGTCTACGAGGCCTTCAAGATGGAAGAATACCGCGACTAAAAGAATAACCTCTCAGTCTGCCTTCGGCAGCCAGCTCCCCTACCGAGGGGAGCCTCTGGCGAAGAGGTGAAGCTTTACGAAATGCCAAGGCCTCTCCTCGATAGGAGAGGTGGCATTGCGAAGCAATGACGGAGAGGTTTATTTCAGAGGAGAAACTATGTCTCAGAAAAATATGGGCCGTCTGGCGCAGGACATGAAGCGTGAGCTCATCGCCATCATCGGACGGCTGAAAGACCCGCGGCTGGAGGGCGGTCTGCTGACCGTCACCCGGCTGGATGTGACGCCCGATCTGGACGTGGCGAAGGTCTATGTGAGCGTGATGGGCCGTGAGGACGGCCCCAAGCCCGCTATCGAGGCCCTGAACCGCGCCGCAGGCCATGTGCGCACCGAAGTGAGCAAGAAAATGCACATCCGCAAGGCACCCCGCTTCATCTTTGTGGAGGATGACGGTGCCGCCTATGCAGCCCACATCAATGAGCTGCTCCGCACGCTGAATGTGAACGGCGATGCTGAGGACTCTCAGCCCGCCGAGACTGAGGAATAAATCCAGCGCTGCGGAAAGGATGGATCCATCAAATGACAGAACAGCTCAATGTGCAGCAGATGGCCGAGCGCCTCTGTGCTGCGGACAACATTCTGGTCCTGTGTCATAAAAACCCGGACGGCGACACCATCGGCTGCGGCAGCGCCCTCTGCCACGCGCTCAAGGCGCTGGGCAAGACGGCAGCTGTCCTCTGCTCCGATGCAGTGCCTTCCCGCTACAGCTTTACCGCACCGGTGCCGTTCCGGGGCGAGTTTGAGCCCAAGACCGTTGTGGCCGTGGATGTTGCCAGCGTGCAGCTCTTTGGTGAAAACAACGGTGTGCCGCAGTATACCCGCCACGTCGATCTCTGCATCGACCACCACGCGGGCAACAGCGGCTATGCGGATTTCACCCTGCTGGACGGCAATGCGGCCGCAGCGGCAGAGCTTCTGTATGAGGTCATCAGCGAGATGGGCGTGGAGATCACCCCCCTCATCGCCAACTGCCTCTACACCGGCCTCGCTACGGACACCGGCTGCTTCCGGTTCTCTTCCACCACTGCCAACACCCACATCGTGGCTGCAAAGCTCATTCTGGCCGGTGCGCAGGTGGAGGAGCTGAACACCCTGCTCTTCGACACCAAGCCCCGGGAGCGGATGGAGGCGGAGCGTATCGCCCGCAACCATCTGGAATATCATCTTGAGGGCCGCTGCGCCCTGATGTATCTGACCCGGGACGAGATAGAGCAGAGCGGCGTGGACCCGGCTGACCTGGAAGAGCTGACCAGCCTGCCCATCAGCATCGAGGGGGTCAAAGTGGGCCTGCTGCTCCGTCAGCAGCCCGGCGGCAGCTACCGCATCAGCGTGCGCGCCGCCAAGGGCGTGGACGCCTGCGCCATCGCACGGCGTCTGGGCGGCGGCGGCCACACCCGCGCAGCGGGCTGTGAGCTGCTGGGCAACCTCGACAACGCCAAGAGCGCCATTCTGGCCGAAGTGGAGGCGGAACTCGACCGCCCCGAGACGCAGGAGGAAAGCTGATGCAGGGCATCCTTATCGTAGATAAGCCAATGGAGTGGACCAGCTTTGACGTCATCGCCAAGCTGCGCGGCATCCTCGGCACCCGCAAGCTGGGCCACAGCGGTACGCTGGACCCCATGGCCACCGGCGTTCTGCCGGTGTTCTGCGGCGGGGCCAGCAAGGCTGTGGACCTTCAGCTCGACCACACCAAGACCTACTGCGCCCGGCTGCGGCTGGGGATGCAGACCGACACCGGCGACATCACCGGCACCGTGCTGGAAACAGCCCCGGTGACGGCGGGGGAGAAGGAACTGCTGGCTGTTCTGCCTCGGTTCCTCGGCCCCCAGATGCAGACGCCGCCCATGTACTCGGCGGTCAAGATCAACGGCCAGCCCCTCTATAAGCTGGCCCGCGAGGGCGTCACGGTGGAGCGGAAGGCCCGTCCCATCGAGATACTGGACATCCGGTACGGCGGCAGCCCGGTGGAGAACGAATACGTCCTCACCGTCCGCTGCTCCAAGGGAACGTATATCCGCACTCTGTTGGAGGACATTGCCGCCGCTATGGGCCAGAAAGGCACCATGAGCGCCCTGCGCCGCACGACGGCGGGTGTCTACACCGAGGCCGACGCCCACACGCTGGAAGAGATACGGGCGGCAAAGGACGCAGGCCCCGAGGCACTGCAGGCTTTGATGCTGCCGGTGGAGAGCGTGTTCGAGAGCCTGCCTCTGCTGGTGGTAGAGTCAAGGGTGGAGCAGCACCTGTACAACGGCTGCCCCACCAGCCGCTACCCGGCGGCAGATGGCCGCTACCGTGTCCGCAATGCCGAGGGTCAGTTCCTGGGCCTTGCGAACATCACCGGCGGCGTGCTCAAGGTCGAAAAACTCTTTGTAGAGAGGAATTAAAGAACATTCATGCAGATCTATTCACAGCTTGCGCCGCTTGCGCTGGGCGGTGCCCACGGCTCTGCTGTGGCAATGGGCTTTTTTGACGGCATCCACATCGGCCACCGCGCGGTCATCAATGGCGCAGTGGAGTGGGCCAAGGCCCATGGCGCGGCACCGGCAGTGTTTACCTTCCGCCTGCCCACCGAAAACAAGATGAAGGGCAAGCGCCTGCTCTCCACCGAGGACAAGCACGCCCTTATCGCCAGCCTCGGCGTGGAGCACTATCTCTGCCCTGATTTCGAGGAGATCAAGGCCATGACGCCGGAGCAGTTCGTGCTGGGCATCATCCGGGACTGCAACGCCCGGGCGCTGTTCTGCGGCGAGAACTTCACCTTCGGTGCCAGGGCGGCAGGCACACCGGAGCTGCTGCGTCAGCTCTGCGAGCCGCTGGGCGTGGAGGTAGTCGTCCTGCCGATGGCACAGTTTGAGGAGAAGCCTGTTTCCTCCACCCGCATCCGCACCGCGCTGGAAGGTGGTGACATCCCGGCGGCCAATGCCATGCTGGGGATGCCCTACGCCATCCGCTTCACGGTGCATCACGGGGCGGGCCTTGGCCGGACGCTGGGCGTGCCGACCATCAACCAGCTCTACCCGCAGGGCTTCCAGCTGCCCCGGTACGGCATCTATATCACCCGCACCAGAATAGGGGACAAGTGGTACCCCTCGGCCACCGGCCTTGGCACCCGGCCCACCGTCAACAGCGACGAGAGCAAGGTGACCTGCGAGACCTTCATCCCGGGCTTTACCGGCGACCTTTACGGCACCGACCCGGTGGTGGAGTTCCACGCCTACCTCAGCCCCAGCAAAAAGTTCGACACGCTGGATGAGCTGCGCGAGTGCATCGACCACGCAGCCCAGCGCGCACAGGAATACTTTGCGGAGTGAACTTTATGAAAAAAACAAAACAGAAATGGTGCCTGCGCATCCTGGTCTGGCTGGTGGCGCTGCTGGTCCTTCTGGGGGTGGCAGACTCCTGCCGTGTTCAGGAAGACCCCCACCGCACACTGGTGCAGGGCAGTCTGCAGGAACTGGACGACAGCTGGACACTGGAAACAGACCAGCAGGCCGTATATGACATTCCGGAAAGCATGGGGGAAAGCCTGATGCTGAGCATCCGCAGCACGAAGCAGAAGTTCAGCCTCGGGCTGCGGGCAGCGGACGGCCAGGAGACGGCGTTCTATACCTATGACCCGGACAGCGGCCCGGCAGAGATGCGGCTCTTTGCTGCTCTGCCGGAGGGCGCAGCCGGAAAGACGCTGGTGCTCCGCTGTGCGGAGCCGTCTGCCCTCAGCGCGATGCTGAGCAGCGAGTCGGTGCTGGCCACCCAGACGAAACTGAGCAGCTATTACTTCAGGCGCAGCCTTTATGCGCTGGCGTTCTTCCTGCTCTGTGTCCTCTGCGCCGTGGAGCTTGGCGTTCTGATGGTGACGATGCGCAGCATCTTCACTCCGGAGGTCCAGCATCAGACCCGGGTGATGATCGGGCTGATGCTGGACGTCGGCATCTGGGTGCTGACCGATTCCGAGCTGCTGGCACTGGTGACGGACAGGGCGAATCTCGTCGTGTTCGTCTCACTGGTCACCTTCAGCCTCACAGTGCCTTTCGTGCTGGAATTCATCCGCTGCACCGTAAAGAATGATGGCTGGCTCATCCGCCTCCCGCAGATGGCTACGCTGGTACTGGTGGCAGCAGATGCTGCGGGTTGGCTGCTGGCCGGACAGCCCATGTTGTGGCTGCTCATGCCCATTCATATCACCGTCATTGCCAGCATTCTGGCAGCATTCCATACCCTCATGGTCTCCTATAAAAAGAACCACAGCGGCGAGGTGAGGAACATCCTGCTGGCTTTCGGCGTGCTGGCAGCGGGTACTCTGCTTGCGCTGGCGACCTTCTACAGCGGCTACCGGGACCGGACTTACGCCGTGTGCTACTGCGCCGGTCTGCTGGGATTTCTGGTGATGCTGGGCCGCATCGTGCTCCACCGCATCCAGCAGGCCATCGACGAACAGGCCCAGCTGGAAAACTACAAGAAGCTGGCCTACGTCGACTCGCTGACCGGGCTTTTCAACTATACGGCCTTCAAGTATATGAAGTCCCGCTGGCCCGAGCGCACGGACTGGACCTACATCGTTATGGACGTCAACTGGCTCAAGCAGACCAACGACCAATACGGCCACCGTGCCGGTGACGAACTGCTCTGCTGTGCAGCCCGCTGCATCCGGGAGGCCTTTTACCGGGCCGAGGACTGCTTCCGCATCGGCGGCGATGAGTTCGCGGTCATTGCGGCTGCGACGGATGAGGACGCTGTGAAGGCAGCAGTCGAAACGCTCCGGCGGCTGTGCGCGGAGTGGGATGCGAAGGAAGAGTATCCCGTTTCCATCGCAGTGGGCTATGCCATGCAGGCAGGCCGCACCATGACGGCGGACGAGCTGTTCATGGAAGCTGACGCTGCGATGTACCGGAACAAAGCCGAGATCAAAAAGGCTGTGGGCGGCATCAGCCGCTGAATAAAACAAGAACGCACTTCACCGATGAAAGCAATCGGTGAGGTGCGTTTTTGCTTCGTCAGAAAGAGAAACCGGAAAAATAGAGGTGCTCCACCGTTTCCTTTTCGGCGGCGGAGAGGGACGTGTCTGCGGCCATGGCGGCACGGATACTTTCCTGAGTATCCGGGTAGGAGTTGAAGGTGATGCAGGCTGTTTCGCTGTCGGCATCGAAGTGGAGGACGTCGCGGTCTTGCGGCGTCCAGACGTCCCAGCCCGGGGAGCCGCTGGTCATGAAGCCGGCAAGCGCCTGCTTCAGTTGGGCTGAAAGGGCCTGCGCACCTGCCGAAGACAAATCAGCACAGGCAGAATAGCTGCTTTCGGACGAGAAGAGCGCCAGCGGCAGGCCGTGGAAGGAGCCGAGGCCCGGAATAGTCGTCTGACTGTCGGCTCCGCCGTAGTCGATGAGGCCAAGCCAGACCGGAGCACTGCCGCCCAGCGCTTCGGCGACAGCTTCGGTGCTGCTCCAGCGGCAGAGGGCTGAGCCGTATTTTACGGCATAGGCCCGGGCCGCGCTGGAAGCGGGCCGCAGGTCGTCCCGGACAAAGCCGCTGAATTCGGTGGCGCTGCTGAGCAGCAGGAGGGGGATAGCACTCCGGGCGCCCCGGGAGAGCACCACATCGTCTGCGTAAAGGATAGCTGGTTTGCCGAGGGCCGCAATGCGGGCCGGTTCGAGGCCGCAGAGCCATTCCCGGACGTCCGCCCCCGGCGTCAGCAGCCATTCGGCGGCGGAAGCCGTGTCAGCGAACCGCCCGTCTTCCACGGCCAGCGGCGCGAAATTTTCGGCCAGCTTCTGGGCGGCGGCGTCCGGGTCGGCGAGGAACAGCCCGCCGGAGATGGCGACGGCCTTCTGAAAGCGCCCACGGAAGAGCGGGCTGCCCGCAAGGGCCGCTGCCATCCGCCCACCGTCAGAGAAGCCGCAGAGGGTGATGTTGTCGGCATCGCCGCCAAAGCGGCGGATGTTGTCCCGCACCCAGTCCAGCGCCCGGGCGATGTCCAGCAGGGCGAAATTGCCGGCGGCGTCGGAGCCGGAAGTAAGAGCGGGCAGACAGTTCCACCCGAACAGCCCCAGCCGGTAGTTGAGGGCGACAAAGACGCAGCCCGCGTCCCGCACGAGTTCGCTGCCGGGCAGCTCGAGAGATGAGCCTGTGGCGGCGCTGCCGTGCAGATAGACGAGGACGGGCCGCTTTTTGGCGTCAGAAGAAGAGTAGACATCCAGTGTCAGGCAGTCCTCGGTGCCGAGGGGAAAGGTGGTGTACTGGTAGGCCGCCGGGGCGGGGCTGGTGCAGTCCCGCACAGTGAGCCAGCGGGCGGGCTCCTGCGGCGCTGTCCAGCGGCTTTCGCCCGTGGGCGCGGCACCGTAGGGGATGCCGTACCAGCAGAGCTGACCGTTTTCGCCCTCTCGGCCCTTCACCGGGCCGTACTGGGTCTGGCAGAGAGCAGAGACAGGGGAGAACAGGCCGTTTTCGGTTTCAGAAAAAGCTGCATCAGCCGGGAGGAGCGGGCTGGTGAGGGCCGCTGCGGCGGCTGCGCTTCCTTTGAGGAAGCTGCGGCGGGAAAAGCAATGTGTCATTTGATCTACCTCTTTATTACAATAGACAGATTATAACATGATTTGACAGGAAAACAACATCCTCATTTTTGCGGATCTGTAAAAATTTTTCTTGCTTTTTACGTTGGTTTCTGTTATACTAGCCCTGTTACCGCGATACGGGGCTGGGAGTATGCCCACTCGGGAGTACCGTTTTCCCGCTGCTGTGTCGCTGGCAAATAAAAATTTTATAAAGAGGTACTGTTACTATGAACAAGCAGGAAGTTATGGCCAAAGTCGCTCTGACCGAGAAGGACACTGGCTCTCCCGAAGTCCAGGTCGCTCTGCTGACCGCTCACATCAACGAGCTGAACGAGCACCTGAAGAAGAACCCTAACGATCACCACAGCCGCCGTGGTCTGATGAAGATGGTTGGCCGCCGCCGCAATCTGCTGGCCTACCTCCAGAAGAAGGACATCGAGCGTTACCGTGCTCTGATCGCAACTCTGGGTCTGCGTAAGTAATAGAAAACAGAGGGCAGGTACCGCAAATGGTGCCTGCCCTTTGCTCTTTTATGTTGGATTTTCCCTTGTATCCCAGGCACTGGAACAAATAGGCCGCTGCTGCGTGTTGCAGCAGTAAATCGAACGCCTGTGTGAAGCGGCACGGACGCTGGATTTATTGCTATGATGCGCGGCGGGCAGCCTTTTGGAATATCAAACGGACATAAGGAGGCAAACCAAATGGCAATCGAATTTGGTTCCCGCAAAGAAAACTTTGACAACTTCAAAGTTTACGAGACTACGCTGGCAGGCCGCCCCTTCAAGGTGGAGATGGGCAAGATGTGCGGCTTGTCCAACGCAAGCGCCCTCATCCGCTACGGCGAGACCTGCGTGATGTGCAACGTGGTCATGAGCCCCAAGCCCCGCGAGGGCGTCGATTTCTTCCCCCTGAACGTGGAGTACGAGGAAAAGCTCTACGCTGCAGGCCGCATCCCCGGCAGCTTCATGCGCCGTGAGGGCCGCCCCGGCGAGCGCGCCATCCTGACCAGCCGCGTCGTGGACCGTCCCATGCGCCCGCTGTTCCCGAAGGAGATGCGCAACGACGTCTGCATCACCATGACCGTCATGAGCCTTGACCCCGACTGCAGCCCTGAGATCGCCGGCATGATCGGCGCTTCTCTGGTCACCGCTGTGTCCGAGATCCCCTGGAACGGCCCCATCGGCGGCGTGCAGGTGGGTCTGGTGGACGGCGAGATCGTCCTGAACCCCACTCAGGAGCAGCGCAAGAAGAGCGACCTGGCCCTGACCGTCGCCGCCACCATGGACAAGATCGTCATGATCGAGGCCGGTGCCAATGAGGTCGATGAGGACACCATGCTGAACGCCATCAAGGCCGCTCACGTGGAGATCAAGAAGATCATCACCTTCATCAACAGCATCGTGGCCGAGCGCGGCAAGCCGAAGATCGATTTCCAGGTCGTGGGCCTCGATATGGACGTGTTCCACGCCATCAAGGAGAAGTATCTCGACGACTTCAAGGCCGCTATGGATACCGACGACAAGAATGTGCGTGATGCCGCCCTGTTGCCCATCATGGACAAGATCGCTGAGGAGTACCCCGACCTGACCGAGGCCGACCTCGACCTCGTCAGCTACAAGATGCAGAAGTACGTCGTCCGCCGCTGGCTGCTGGACGAGGGCAAGCGCGTGGATGGCCGTGGCATCAACGAGATCCGCCCGCTGGCCGCAGAAGTCGGCATCCTGCCCCGTGTGCATGGCTCCGGTATGTTCACCCGCGGCCAGACTCAGGTGCTCACCACCTGCACCCTCGGCGGCACCAAGGACAACCAGCTCATGGATGACCTGACCGACGAGCAGACCAAGCGCTACATCCACCACTACAATTTCCCGCCGTACTCCGTCGGCGAGGCCCGCGCACCCCGCAGCCCCGGCCGCCGCGAGATCGGCCACGGCGCACTGGCTGAGCGCGCTCTCGTGCCTGTGCTGCCCTCTCTGGAAGAGTTCCCCTACACCATCCGCTGCGTGTCTGAGGTTCTCTCTTCCAACGGCTCCACCTCTCAGGCTTCCATCTGCGGCTCCACGCTGGCTCTGATGGACGCAGGCGTCCCCATCAAGGCTCCTGTCGCCGGCATCTCCTGCGGCCTCATCACCGAGGGCGACCGCTGGATGACCATGCTGGACATCCAGGGCGTCGAGGACTTCCACGGCGATATGGACTTCAAGGTCGGCGGCACCCGCAAGGGCATCACCGCCATCCAGATGGATATTAAGATCGACGGCCTGACCTACGACATCATCGCCGAGGCCTTCGAGAAGTGCCGCAAGGGCCGTCTGTACATCCTCGATGAGATCATCAAGCCCGTCATCGCAGAGCCCCGCCGCGAGCTGAGCCGCTGGGCCCCCAAGATGTTCAGCATGATGATCCCCACCGATAAGATCAAGGATGTCATCGGCAAGGGCGGCAAGGTCATTCAGGACATCTGCGCCACCTGCAACTGCAAGATCGACGTGCAGGAGGACGGTCATGTCTTCGTCTCCGCTGTGGATCAGGAGGACGCAAAGCGCGCCATCTTCACCATCAGGACCATCGTGGAAGACCCCGAGATCGGTGCTATCTACAAGGGCAAGGTCACCCGTCTGATGAACTTCGGTGCCTTTGTCGAGATCGCTCCGGGCAAGGAGGGCCTCGTCCACATCTCCAAGCTGGACACCAAGCGTGTCGAGCGCGTGGAAGATGTTGTTGCTGTGGGTGATGCCATCGTTGTCAAGGTGACGGACATCGACCAGCAGGGCCGCATCAACCTGAGCCGCCGCGACGCCATTCTGGCTCTCGAAGCCAAGAAGGCACAGCAGGAGCAGGGCTGATAGATAGCTTCTGAATATGCCCCCGTGCGTACAGCGCGGGGGCATATTTTGTCTCATGGGCGAAGGATCTTCAATTCCCTACTGAAAAAGTTTGTTTTAAGGGGTTGACAAATCCCGTCGAGGCGAGTACAATAAACGCAATATCACTAAAATGGCTGTGAAGAGAAGAGTAAGCTTTCGCATGAGCCTTACCAGAGAGCCCGGCAGGTGGAAAAGGGCAGGAAACAGGGAGCCGAAAATGGTCTCGGAGCTGCGCGGACGAAGAGCAAGAGCACTAGTCCGCGACGGGTGCGCCCGTTAAAGCGTCCGGCTGTAAGCAGAAAAAATTCTGCCGCAGTTTTGAGGCAGTGTCCGCGAGGATGCTGTGAACCAAGGTGGTACCACGGAAGTTTCAGGCCTCCGTCCTTGTGCAGCGCATGGCTGGCAGGGACGGAGGCTTTTTTGATGCTTCCGCTCAAGGCGGGCGCGGACTGTGCCGCGCCGCCGCTGTACATTCTATTTATCCAATAATAGAGAGGGAAAAACTATGATTACTCGTCGTGATTTTCTGAAAGTTACCGGTGTCGCAGCCGCTGCTGCTGCCCTGACCGCCTGCGGCGGCTCTTCTTCCACCGCAAGCTCTGCTGCTTCCAGCACTGCCGCTTCTTCTGAGGCTGCTTCCGCTGTGGCAAAGCTGGATAAGGTGAAGGTCGCTGTCCCCAACGACACCACCAACGAGGCCCGCGCTCTGACCCTGCTGGAGAAGAACGGCTTCTTCAAGCTGAAGGCTGACGCCGGCCTGACCGCCACCAAGAATGACATCGAGGAGAACCCCCTGAACGTCACCGTCGATGAGGTCGAGGCTGCTCAGGTCCCCAACGTCCTGCAGGATGAGGACTACGCTGTCATCAACTCCAACTACGCCATCTCCGCTGGTCTGGACCCCATGACCGACGCTTTGGCAATGGAGGACGGCTCTTCTGCTTACGTCAATGTTCTGGTCTGCAAGGAGGGCAACGAGAACGAGCCCAAGATCAAGGCCCTCGTCGCCGCTCTGCAGAGCCAGCAGGTCAAGGACTTCATGGATGAGAACTACAAGGGCGCTGTCGTCTCCGTCGTCGAGAACCCGACCGATGGCTATGACGCTTCCATCGACTACGATGCACTGAACGGCGAGACCGTCAGCTGCGCTGCAACTCCCGCTCCCCACTGCGAGGTCTTGGAGGTCTGCAAGGACATTCTGGCCGCTAAGGGCATCACTCTGGACATTCAGGAGTACGACGACTATGTGATCCCCAACACCATTGTCGAGGACGGCCAGTGCGACACCAACTACTTCCAGCATCAGCCGTATCTGGACAACTTCAACGAGGAGAAGGGTACCCATCTGGTGACCGTCGCCGGCATCCACGTCGAGCCCATGGGCATCTACGGCGGCAAGCAGGACAGCCTGGCACCCATCGTGGGTTAACCTCTCCGTCATTGCTTCGCAATGCCACCTCTCCTATCGAGGAGAGGCCTTGGCATTTCGTAAAGCTTTATCTCTTCGCCAGAGGCTCCCCTCGGTAGGGGAGCTGTCGAGCGAATGCGAGACTGAGAGGTTCAGCCCCATTAACTAAGGAGTAAATCGTGATCGAGATCAAACACCTTTCCAAGACCTTCCAGATGAAGGACGGCGCGGTGAATGCGCTGAAGAACATCGACCTGACCATCCCCGATGGCTCCATCTACGGCATCATCGGTATGTCGGGCGCGGGCAAATCCACGCTGGTGCGCTGCATCAATCTGCTGGAGCGCCCCACCGAGGGCAGTGTCGTCATCGACGGCACCGCGATGGAGACCCTGTCCCCCGCAGCCCTGCGTGAGCGCCGCCGCGACATCACCATGATCTTCCAGCAGTTCAATCTGCTGATGCAGCGCAGCTGCCTGAAGAACATCTGCTTCCCGATGGAGCTTGCGGGCGTGAAGAAGGCCGATGCCGAAAAGCGCGCCAGGGAGCTGCTGGAAATGGTGGGCCTGCCCGATAAGGCCAACGCCTACCCGGCTCAGCTCTCCGGCGGCCAGAAACAGCGCATCGCCATTGCCCGTGCGCTGGCCACCAACCCCAAAGTCCTGCTCTGCGATGAGGCCACCAGTGCGCTGGATCCCAACACGACCCACGCCATCCTGACCCTCATCAAGGACATCAACAAGAAGCTGGGCATCACCGTGGTGGTCATCACCCACCAGATGAGCGTCGTGGAAGAGATCTGCGACTCCGTCGCCATTCTGGACGGCGGCGTGGTCGTGGAGCAGGGTGAGGTGCGCGAGATCTTCGCGAATCCCAAGACGGCTGCGGCCAGGCGCCTCGTCGCCCCCAACGGCGGCAGCGCAGCCCGCGACCTCTCGAGCTTTGCGCCCGACGATCATGTGGTCCGTGTTACTTTCAATGGTTCGTCCGCCGCAAAGCCGCTGGTGGCGAGCCTTGCTGCGGAGAAGAGCATCCTCGTGTCTGTGCTCAGCGCCGACACCCGCGATCTGAGTGGTCAGTGCTACGGCTCCATGCTGCTCAAACTTCCCCGCGATACCGAACAGGCAAAGCAGGCTGCGGCCTATATGCGCAGCCAGAATGGTGTGACCGTTGAGGAGGTGACCGGAGAATGAGCTTTGCAGATTATGGCTTCGCCATTTGGGAGACGTTCTACGTGACCGTCCTCTCCACGGCATTTTCTCTGGTTCTGGGTCTGCCGCTGGGCGTTCTGCTGGTGGCTGGCGATAAGGACGGCGTCCTGCCCCTGCCGGGCTGGCTGATGCACATCCTGAACATCGTCATCAACATTCTGCGCAGCGTGCCGTTCCTGATTTTGATGATCTGCGTCTTCCCGCTGACCCGTGCCATTGTGGGCACCACCGTCGGCACCAAGGCCACCATCGTTCCGCTGGTGGTCGCGGCCTTCCCCTTCGTGGCCCGTCTGGTGGAGACCAGTCTGCGTGAGCTGGACGAGGGCGTCGTGGAAGCTGCCCAGAGCATGGGCGCGACTCCCTTCCAGATCATCACCAAGGTCATGATCCCCGAGTGTCTGCCCGGCCTCATTTCCAGCATGACCACTGCCCTGACGACCATCCTCGGTTACTCGGCCATGTCCGGCGTCATCGGCGGCGGCGGTCTGGGCAAGATCGCTCTGTCCTACGGCTACTACCGCTACCAGACCAACATCATGATCGTCTGCGTCGTGCTGCTGGTGCTCATGGTGCAGGTGTTCCAGACCGTCGGCACCTTCTGGGCGACCAGGAGTGATAAGCGGCTGAGAAAGTAAGTTTCTGCTTCCTGCAGGGAATAAAATTTAACGAATCGATTCCCCGCAGGAGGCTCATGCTCCTGCGGGGAATTGTGCTATACAGACAAACCCAGTAAAGGAGTATGTTGCAATGAACCGTGATACCATCTGCGTGCAGGGCGGCTACACCCCCGGCAACGGCGAACCCCGCCAGATCCCCATCATCCAGTCCACTACGTTCAAGTACGCTACCAGCGAGGACATGGGCAAGCTGTTCGACCTCGAGGCCGACGGCTACTTCTACTCCCGCCTGCAGAATCCCACCTGCGATATGGTGGCGAAAAAGATCTGCGAGCTGGAAGGCGGCACCGCCGCCATGCTGACGTCCAGCGGTCAGGCTGCCAACTTCTTTGCGCTGTTCAATATCTGCGAGGCAGGCGACCACATCGTGGCGTCCAGCACCATCTACGGCGGCACCTTCAACCTCATCTCCGTCACCATGAAGAAGATGGGCATTACCGCCACCTTCGTGGACCCGCTGTGCAGCGAGGAAGAACTGGATGCCGCCTTCCGGCCCAACACCAAGGTCGTGTTTGGTGAGACCATCGCCAACCCTGCCCTCACCGTGCTGGACATTGAAAAGTTCGCCAAGGCCGCACACGCCCACGGCGTACCGCTCATCGTGGACAACACGTTCCCCACGCCGGTCAACTGCCGCCCCTTCGAGTGGGGCGCTGACATCGTGACCCATTCCACCACCAAGTACATGGACGGCCATGGCGCTGTGCTGGGCGGTGCCATCGTGGACGGCGGCAAGTTCGACTGGATGGCCCACGCCGAGAAGTTCCCCGGCCTGTGTACTCCCGATGAGAGCTATCATGGCATCACCTACGCGGAGCGCTTCGGCAAAGAGGGGGCTTTCATCACCAAGGCCACCGCACAGCTCATGCGCGACTTCGGCTCGATGCAGTCCCCCATGAACGCCTATATGCTGAACCTCGGTCTTGAGAGCCTCCACGTCCGGATGCAGCGCCACTGCGCCAACGGCATGGCCGTCGCAAAGTTCCTTGAGGCTCACCCGAAAGTGGCTTACGTCAACTACTGCGGCCTCGAGTCCAGCCCTTACCATGCACTGGCTGAGAAGTATCTGCCGAACGGCAGCTGCGGCGTCGTCTCCTTTGGCCTGGCCGGCGGCCGCGAAGCCGCCAGCACCTTTATGAAGGAGTTGAAGCTTGCCGCCATTGAGACCCACGTTGCCGATGCCCGCACCTGCTGCCTGAACCCGGCTTCCAGCACCCATCGCCAGATGAACGACGAGCAGCTGGCCGCTGCCGGTGTGCCTGCTGAGCTGGTGCGGATGAGCTGCGGCCTCGAGAGCAGCGAAGACCTCATCGCCGATATTGCACAGGCGCTGGATAAGATTTAAGAAACACGGTCAGCGCCATCTGCCGGTTTCGGCCCCTTCCCGTGAAAAAAAGCGTCTCCGGATGCAGATAAAAACTTCCCGCTAAAACCGTCAAAAGGAGCAACGATGCTATGCCGCTGATCATCCCCAAGACTCTTCCCGCCTACGATGCCCTCTACGAGGAAAACGTCTTCGTCATGCACCGGGAACGGGCTCTCTCCCAGCATATCCGCCCACTGGAGATCCTCATCCTGAACCTCATGCCGACCAAGATCGCCACCGAGACCCAGATCGCCCGCCTACTGGCCAATACGCCCATTCAGGTCCACATGACCCTGCTGCAGACGGCCAGCCATGCGGCGACCCATGTCTCTGCGGCCCACCTCGAGGCGTTTTATAAGACCTTCGACGAGGTGAAGAACAACCGCTACGACGGCATGATCATCACCGGTGCGCCTGTGGAGAAAATAGACTTCGAACAGGTGGATTACTGGCAGGAGCTGTGCGAGATCATGGACTTCAGCGAGACGAACGTCTACTCCACCCTTCATGTCTGCTGGGGCGCACAGGCGGGGCTTTATTATCACTATGGCATCCGCAAGCAGCTTCTCGACCAGAAGATGTTCGGCGTCTTCGAGCATAAAGTCACCCGTCCCTCGAACCCGCTGGTGCGCGGCTTTGATGAGGTGTTCTACGCCCCTCACAGCCGCCACACCGGCATCAGCCGGGAGGATGTGCTGAACTGCAAGGCTCTGCGCATCCTCGCCGAGAGCGACGAGGCCGGCCCCTTCCTGATGAGTACCGAGAATGGACGGCAGATCTTCGTCACCGGCCACCCGGAGTACGACAAGTACACACTGGACGCCGAGTACAAGCGGGATGTCGGCAAGGGTCTGCCCATCGCGGTGCCAAAGAACTATTACCCCAACGACGACCCCGAGCAGCCGCCTCTCTTCCGCTGGCGTGCTCACGCACACCTGCTGTATGAGAACTGGCTGAACTACTACGTCTACCAGAATACGCCCTACGACCTGGGTGCTATCAGCAAGGTGGAGCACGAGGAAGAATAAAATCAGCCCTCTCCGTCTGGTGAGGAGGGGGCATTTTTGCAAGGAGAATACTTATGGGAATCGAAGCAAAATGGAAGAGCCGGGGCATCCGGGTGGGCAAACTGCCCTGCGGGCCGCTGGACAAGATAAGTGATGTGCCGGGCGTGACGGTGGGCCACTGCACACTGGCGGACGGCGAGGTCCAGACCGGCGTGACCGCGCTGCTGCCCCATCAGGGCGATATTTTCCACGATAAAGTGATGGCGGCCAGCCATGTCATCAACGGCTTTGGCAAGACCACCGGCCTTGTCCAGATCGACGAGCTGGGGACTCTGGAAACGCCCATCCTCTTCACCAATACCCTCAGCGTAGGTACTGTGGAGACAGCGCTGGTGAAGTATATGCTGGATAAGAACCCCGACATCTGCGAGACTACCGGCAGCGTAAACCCGGTGGTCTGCGAGTGCAACGACAGCGGCCTCAACGACATCCGGGGTCTCCACGTTACGGAAGAAAACGTGAGGGCCGCGCTGGCCGACTGCCGCGCTGATTTTGCCGAGGGCGCTGTGGGCGCGGGCCGGGGAATGCGCTGCCACGGCCTGAAGGGCGGCATTGGCTCGGCCTCCCGTGTGGTGGAGCTGGACGGGAAACAGTACACCATCGGTGCGCTGGTGCTCTCCAACCACGCCGTCTTCGATGACCTCGTAGTGGCAGGCACCCCCATCCAGAGCCTGCTGGACGCCCACATCCCGCCCCACGAGGACAAGGGCTCCATCATCACAGTGCTGGCGACGGACATCCCCTTGAGTGAGCGCCAGCTGCGGCGGCTCTGCCACCGGGCGCTGGTGGGCCTGTCCCGCACCGGCTCTTTCTGCGGAAACGGCTCCGGCGAGATCGTCATTGCCTTCACCACCGCCAACCGGGTGCCGCACTACTCCGAAAAGGCCATCCTGCCGATGGGCATGCTCCACGACGACGCCATCAATCCGCTGTTCCGGGCGGTGGCCGAGTGCGTGGAGGAAAGTGTGCTGAGCAGTCTGCTCCATGCCGAGACGGTCACAGGCTATCATGGCCGGACGGTCAGATGTCTGAGTGATCTGCTCGACGAGAAATAAAAAAATGGGAAGCACTTTTGTGCTTCCCATTTTTCATAGTATTATCTGCGGGGCTTCCGCGTCGGCTTTTTCTTCCGCACGCTGTAGCCGAAGGTTCCCAGCTTTTTGCCCAGAGCCAGATATTCGCCGTGGCTGTAGACGATGAGTTTGGCCTTGTCGAGGCAGAGCTTACCGTTCTCGTCCAACAGGCTCTCGTCCACGTCGCAGGCGACTACTTCGGCGAGGAAGAGGTCGTGGCTGCCCAGTGGGATGACCTGCGTGACCTTGCACTCGAGGTTGACGGGGCTTTCTTCGAGGATGGGGCAGTCCGTCAGCACCGAGCCGGGGGCAGAATGGAGTTTGCAGGCTGCGAATTTATCGAAGTCCCGGCCGCTCCTGACGCCGCACCAGTCCACCGACTTCACCAGTGCCTCGGTGGGCAGGTTGATGGCAAACTGGCCGCTCTCCCTGATGAGGTGGTGGCTGTACCGCTCGGGGCGGACGCTGATGGATACCATGCTGGGCTGGGTGCAGATGGTGCCGGTCCAGCCGATGGTGATGAGGTTGGGCTTGTCCAGCCCGCCGCAGGAGACCAGCACCGGCGGCTCCGGGTTCAGGAGGGTGCTGCCTTTCCAGCTCTGTTTGCTCATCCGTGATACTTCCTTTCGTAGGGAGCCCATGTGCGCTCGCTGATGATGTAGCGGGGGCGGGCCTTGGTCTCCATATAGATTTTGCCGACGTATTCGCCGATGACGCCCAGACACACCAGTTGGACGCCGCCCATGAAGCAGACGATGCAGATGGTGGAGGCCCAGCCTGCCACGGCGCTGCCCAGAACAGCCTGCACGATGGCCCAGATGACGCCGATGAAGCTGATGAGGCTGACCGCGATGCCTGCGCCGGTGATGAGGCGGATGGGCTTGTTCGACAGGCTGGTGATGCCGTCGAAGGCGAGGGCCAGCATCTTGCTGAGGGGATAGTGGCTCTCGCCGGCCAGACGCTCGTGGCGCTCGTAGTAGACGGTGTCGCTGGGGTAGCCCACCAGCGGCACCATGCCCCGCAGGAAAATGTTCACCTCGCGGTAGTCGGCGAAGCTTTCCAGCACCCGGGTGCTGATGAGCCGGTAGTCGGCGTGGTTGAATACGATGTCTGCGCCCAGCGCGTTCATCACATGGTAGAAGCCCTCGGCGGTGAACCGCTTGAAGAAGGTGTCGGTGTCCCGGCGGCTGCGCACGCCGTAGACTACCTCGGCGCCGTCCAGATACTTTTTGACCATCTCGTCCATGGCGTTGATGTCGTCCTGACCGTCGCAGTCGATGGAGATGGTGATGTCGCAGCTGCCGCTGTGGAGCGCCTCCATCAGCCCGGCCAGCACGGCGTTCTGGTGGCCGCGGTTCCGGCTCTGGGAGATGCCGATGAAGTGCTCATCCTCAGAGGCGAACTTCTGGATGAGGGACCAGGTGGCGTCGCGGGAGCCGTCGTTGACGAAGAGCACCCGGCTCTTCTCGCTGACAAGGCCCGCCGCGGAGAGGTCGTGTATCTTTTTTAGGAACAGGGGGGCTGTGATGGGCAGTACCTGTTCTTCATTGTAGCAGGGAATGACGATCCATAAAATCGGTTTGGACATGATGAAGTTCTCCTTCTATATAAGGCTCTCCCAAAGGGAGAGGCTGTTACAGCACCATGTGCCGCAGCGCGTCCGGTTCCAGCAGCTTGAAGCTGCTCTTATAGGTCTCGAGCAGGCCGTCCCGCTGCATCAGGCTCAGCTCCCGGGAGAGGGCGCTGCGGTCGCAGTTGAGGTAGTCGGCCAGCTGGATGCGGGAGTAGGGAATGGTGAAGGTGAGGCTGTGGTGAACCTCGGCCTCGCTGAGCAGGTAGGCGCACACCTTGGCCCGCAGGCTCTTGAGCAGCAGCAGGTCTACCCGGCGGGAGAGCAGGAAGTATTTGTCGCTGATGGTGCGCACAAGGTTCTGCAGCACCCGCTGGCGGGCCGGGTCGGCTCCGGGCAGCAGAAGCTTCTCATAAGGCACCAGCAGCACCTCGCAGGGGGCCGAGGCCATCACCGTTACCGGGCTGGAAAGGCTCGAGCCGCCCAGCACGTCGCCGAACACACCGCCCGGCCCCATCTGGCTGATGGGCAGACGCGCCCCGCTGGCGGCGGGATGGTAGGCCTCGATGGCGCCGGAGAGCACCACGCCCACCCGGCGGTTCGACTGTCCGGCCAGTACGAGGGTCTCGCCCCGGCTGTAGGTGCGCAATACGGCCCCCACTTCGCCCAGCAGGACCCGGAGCGCTTCGGCTTCCAGCCCGGCGAACAGAGAGGTGGATTGTAACAGCGGAAGATAATTTTCCATACCCATTCCGTGAGGTTTTCCCCGGGCCCTCACCGCCCTTCTGCGATTCCGTTGCGTGCGCAACGGTATTTTTTCTCTTATTATAGTAAACTTGAGGGCGTAAAGCAAATGGTTTTGCAATTTTTTTGCGGGAAAATTTCTCCCAATGAAAGTGAGGAACGAAATCCTATGAAAAAACTGACATCTCTGCTGCTGTCGCTGGTGCTGATGATCAGCGTGCTGGCCTGCGGCGCATCGGCCAAGACGAGCACAAAAGTGCGCATCGCCGGTCTGAAAGGTCCCACCACCATGGGCCTCGTCAACCTGCTGAGCATGGAGAAGGACGGCACTGCTTCCCTCGACTATGACCTGCAGCTCTACGGCGCTGCCGATGAGATCGTGCCGAAGCTCATCAAGGGCGAACTTGACATGGCCGCTATCCCGGCCAACCTCGCCGCGACCCTCTACCAGAAAACGAACGGCGGCATCCAGGTCATGGCCGTCAACACGCTGGGCGTTCTCTACGTCGTGGAGAAGGGCAATACCGTCCACAGCTTCGCCGACCTCAAGGGCCGCACCATCCTTTCCACCGGCAAAGGCACGACGCCCGAGTACGTCCTGCGCTATCTGCTCAAGAAGAACGGCCTCGACCCCGACAAGGACGTGAAAATCGAATACTACAGCGAGGCTTCCGAGGTCACGGCCCAGATGGCCGCTGCCAGGAAGGACGCCATCGCCGTCCTGCCTCAGCCCTACGTCACCGCTGCCCAGATGAAGGACAGCGACCTCCGCGTCGTCCTCGACCTGACCAGGGAATGGAACAGGGTCTGTGACACCCAGCTCATCACCGGCGTCACCGTGGTGCGCACCGAGTACGCAAAGCAGAACCCCGACGTCATCGCAGCTTTCCTGACCGACTACCAGAAGAGCGTCAAGGCGGCGAACGAGGACATCGACGGCACCGCCGCCCTCTGTGAGGAAGTCGGCGTGGTAGCCAAGGCTGCTATCGCCAAGAAGGCCCTGCCCAAGTGCAACATCGTCTACCGCAACGGTCAGGAGATGAAGAAAGACATCTCTGCTTACCTGCAGGTGCTCTACGATGCCTCTCCCGCCGCCGTGGGCGGCAAGCTGCCGGACGATAACTTCTACTACACCGAGCCGTCCGTCCTGCGCAAGGTCATGGCGGCTATCCGCAATTCCGCAAAGTAAGCTTTGAAACAAAGAAGGGGCTGCTGCACATCGTTTTAGCCGAAAGTGCAGCAGCCCCTTTCTTAGATCAGAAGGCCCGCGCCGATGCCGATGAGGGCCGGCAGCAGCCAGCCAAAGCCGAGGCTGCTCAGGGGCAGAGCGTTCATCAAGGCGGAGAGGGGGCCGAAGGGCAGGGCAGCAGGGATGCTCTGGATGGCCGTGAAGAGGATGCTCAGCCGCCAGACTGATGTCCGCTGGAACCGTCCGGGAAGGAACTCCACCACGATGAGGACGATGGCGATGGGGTAGATGGCGTTCAGCACCGGGACGGAAAGGCTCAGGATGTCCGCAAGGCCGATGTTCGCCAGCAGCATACTCACCAGCGCGAAGAAGGCCGCAATGGCGGGGTAGGGCAGCTGGGGCAGAAGCTCGTGGAAGTATTCGCCTACGCTGGCGATGAGGCCGACGCAGGTGTTGAAGCAGGCGATGACGAAGATAACGGCCAGAAGCACCTGTCCCACCCGGCCAAACAGGCCGTCGGCCAGTGCCGTCAGGACGGAGGCGCCGGTGTCGCTGCCGGGGAACGCGGCCCCCGAGATGCCGCCGATGTGGGTCAGCATGGCGTAGACCACCAGCAGCATCCCGCCTGCGATGAACCCGGCCCGGATGGTGCCGCGCCGGACGGCAGCTTCTTCCGTGATGCCCACCGCCTGAATGTTCAGCGCGATGACCGCGCCGAAATTGAGCGCTGCCAGCGCGTCCATGGTCTGATAGCCGTCCAGCACGCCCTGTGCGGCGGGGAGGGCGGCGTAAGCCTCGGCAGGCGTGCCGTAGCCGGGCGCGGCCGGGCGGAGGATGCAGCCCGCGAACAGCACCACGATGAGCACCAGCAGGGCAGGGCAGAGGATGCGGCCCAGCCGCTGGGTCAGCTTTTCGGGCTTGAGGGCCACAAAGTACGCCGCAGCGAAGAACACGAGGGAGTAGATGAACTGTCCCGGTGTGCTCCGCCCCACCAGCGGCGTCAGCATCTCAAACGAGGTGCTGGCCGTGCGGGGGATAGCGAGGCAGGGACCGATGGACAGATAGACCAGCACAGCGAACAGCTGTGCGAAGCGGGGATGGACCCGCCCGGCCAGCGCAGGCAGACCGCCTGCCCGGGCCACCGCTGCCACGCCCGCGATGGGCAGGCCGATGGCGCTGACGACAAAGCCCACAAAAGCGGACCAGAGCGCCGTCCCGGCCTGTGCGCCGAGGAAGGGCGGGAAGATGAGGTTGCCTGCTCCGAAGAACATCGAGAACAGGGTGAACCCCACCAGAAGGAGCTTTTTGCCCCGGAGGGCCTGAGCGGAATCGTGCATGGTCATCTCTCCCAGCTGTGCGCGGAGGCACGTAGAATAAGGATTACTTTATTCCAGTGTAGTGTTTTATGACCTTCATGTCAAGAGAAGAAAAGATGAAGGATTGTATTCTCATACATGATGTGATATTCTGAAAGCGAGAAAACGAACAGGAGCAAAGAAATACATGGATAAAACAAAAAAACGCCGCATTCAAATCTTAGCGGCGTCGGTGTTCTGGCTGGGCGTCTGGCAGGCGGCGGCTGTGGCCATCGGGCAGGAAGTCTTTCTTGTCTCGCCGGTGCAGGCCATCGGTACGCTGGTGGAGCTGCTGCCGCAGGCCGAGTTCTGGCAGCGCATCGGTTTCAGCGCCGGGCGCATCCTGTTGGGCTTCGGGCTGGGCGTTCTGTCCAGCGCGGTGCTGGCGGTAGCCGCCGAAAAGTGGGAGTGGGTGGATGCCCTTCTCGCCCCCGTGATGCAGCTGGTCAAGGCTACTCCGGTGGCGAGCTTCATCATTCTGGCGCTGGTGTGGGTCAGCGGCTCGTCGCTGTCCGTCCTTATCAGCTTTTTGATGGTGCTGCCCGTCCTCTACAGCGCAGTGCGCACCGGCATCGGGAGTGCTGACCGCCAGCTTCTCGAAATGGCGCAGGTGTTCCGTCTGCCTCTGGGGCGGCGTCTGCGGGCGGTCTGGCTCCCGGCGGTGCTGCCCGCGTTTCGGCAGGGATGCAGCGTGGCGCTGGGCATCTGCTGGAAGAGCGGCGTAGCAGCAGAGGTCATCGGCCTGCCGGACGGCAGCATCGGCGACGCGCTTTACCGGGCAAAAATTACCCTTTCCACCGGGGAGCTGTTTGCCTGGACCTTCGTCATCATCCTGCTGAGCGCCGTATTCGAAAAGCTGTTCCTTGCTCTGCTGGATAAAGCGGTAGCGGCAGTTCTGGGCGAAGAGGGGGCTGAAAAATGAGTGAAACCAACAACAAACTGGAAATAAAGAATCTGTCTAAACGATTCGGAGAGAAAATCCTCTTCGAAAACCTCTCTCTTACTGTGGACGGCCCGGCGGTGCTCTGGGCGCCAAGCGGCTGGGGCAAGACGACCCTGCTCCGCATCCTGATGGGGCTGGAAGCGCCCACCTCCGGCAGCGTGGAGGGCGTGGGCCGGGTCGGCGCGGTCTTTCAGGAAGACAGGCTCTGCCCCCAGCTGACCGCCGAAGAGAATGTGGCGCTGGTGCTGACCGCAGAACAGTACAAGGTCAAAACACAATACAAAGAGCAGATACGAGATGACCTTATACAATTAGGACTGGATGACGAGGCCCTTGCCCTGCCTGCCCGGAAGCTCTCCGGCGGACAGAAGCGCCGCACCGCCTTGCTACGCGCTCTCTGGGCCGAGAGCGACACGCTTCTGTTAGATGAGCCCTTCACCGGCATGGACCCCGCCGTCATGAAAAAAGCCGCAGCCATGCTCAAGGCACGCTGCGGCACAAAGCCCACCCTGCTGGCGACCCATGATCAAGAAGCCATCCGGGAGCTGGGGTGGAAAATAATCGAACTGGGCTGAAACGAAAGGAGCCTGACCATGGAGAAAAAGACGAGCTGCCTGCTCTGCGTTCTTACCGCGCTGCTTCTCGCTGTACTCTATCTCTGGGCGGCACTCCGCCCGGGCGTCTGGCTGCGGGATGCCTTTTTGTATCGTCAGGCCGACGGCAGCTTTTCGGGCAAGGATGCGTATGCCGCCTACACCATGCAGATCGCCCAGACAGGAAACGGTGCGGAAGTGGATTTCACGATGGACGGAGAGACGCGGCACTATCGGCTCGAATCGAAAGCCGAGGGCATGAGCGACCCGGGCGTAAAAATTGAGCAGGACGGAGTGGTCGTTTTTACCGGGACCGCGCTGGGCGACCCCGGCGACGCCATCCTGTGGAGGGAAGACGATGGGGGCCTTGCCGACGAGGTGAACGTCGTCGTCAACGGCGAATACCGGAGATCCGACCTCTGGCCCAGCTGTAACTGGCTCTATAATGTAACCGTCGGCGGGCGGCTGGAGACCCGGGGCAGCGTGGCGTTCCTGCTGCCGATAGGGGCGCTGGTGGTGCTCCTTGTGCTGGATGTCCGGTTCCCGCTGCTGTTCTGGAACCTCCGTCACGGGCTGGAAGTGTACGGCGGTGAGCCCACCGACTGGTATTACGCGATGCAGAGGGTGAGCCGCATTACCAGCATCATCGGTGTTTTTGTGCTGGCGGCGATGAGCTTTGCTGTTCACTGAGGCTCACAGCAGCTCGGCAAGGATGCTGTTCTGTACGATGAGCCCGGCTGGCGTGAGGGCGAGGGTGTGGCCGTCAAAGTTGGCGTAGCCGCTCTTCACGCAGTTTTGCACAAAGGCCAGCTGTGCGGTGGAGAACTCCCTGCCATAGCGTTTTTTGTATTCGTCGAGGCTCAGACCTTTGCGCAGACGCAGCTGCAAGATGAGATAATCCTCCGCACCGCAGCCACCGTCCATGACGGGCGCGGCCTCGTCCCGCAGAAAGGCTTCGGTGTCGGCGGGGTAGTAGAACCGCTTGCCGCCCATGCAGGAGTGGGCCGCAGGGCCGATGCCCAGATAGTCGCCGCAGTCCCAGTAGATGAGGTTGTGCTTTCCCTCATAGCCCGGGCGGGCGAAGTTGGAGATCTCATATTGCCGGTAACCATGATGTTCCAGCTGCTCGACGGCGTAGAGGTAAAAATCTGCCGCCTCGTCGGAGGTGGGCAGACCCTCGGGGGGCGTCCGGCCAAAGGCAGAGTCGGGCTCGATCTTCAAGAGGTAGGCGGAAATGTGGGCCGCGCCGCCATCCTCGATAAGCTCCAGCGTCTCGTCGAACTCGGCCTGCGTATAATGGGGCAGGGCCAGCATGATGTCGCCGCTGATGTTCTCGAACCCGGCACGGCGTGCGGCGGCGAAAGCGGCCCGCGCCTGCTTTGCCGTGTGGGGGCGGCCCAGCGTCTTGAGCTGGCTGTCTCGGGCCGATTGGACGCCGAAGGAAATGCGGTTGACGCCCGCCTCCCGGAATGCCCGGAGAGAGTCTTCGGTCACGGTCTCAGGGTTGGCTTCCAGCGTGATCTCGGCTCCGGGCAGGGGCTGTGCGGCGGCGATGAGCCGGGCGGCGTCTGCCGGGTCCAGCAGACTGGGCGTTCCACCGCCGAAATAAAGGGTGTCCGGCCGCAGGGGCGCGTCCGGCGCAAACCGGGAGAGTTCCCGCAAAAGGGCGTCCACATAGGCGCGGGGGACGCCGCGCTGGCCGGGGGCTGAGTAAAAATCACAGTACCGGCATTTGGAAAAACAGTAAGGAATATGCAGATAAAGTCCGAGAGACATCAAATATCACAGCCTTTTTCATGAATCGTTCATTTCTATGCAGTATACTATATTTCGTAGACCGGGGCAAGGCCGAGGCCGATGCTCTGATTTTGAATGGAGGATTCCTTATGGATTACAACAACTATGACCGCGGCTATGCGGAGCCTTCGATGAGCGCATCGGACTATATGACCCGCACCTACCGCTGGATGGCCGGCGGCCTGCTCGTCACCTTCGCAATGGCCTATATCACAGCGACTACGCCCCTTATCTATCTGGTCGATTCGCTTTACTTCCTGCTTACCATCGGTGAGCTGGCACTGGTGTTCATGCTCAGCGCCCGGGTGCAGAAGATGTCCATCGACGGTGCAAGAGCCGCGTTCTTCGGATACGCCATCCTGAACGGCATGGTCCTGAGCTACTACTTCCTGATGTTCTCGGTAGGTACTCTGGTCATGGCCTTCCTCGCCACGGCGGTCTACTTCGGCCTCATGGCTGTGTACGGCACCACCACCCATAAAGACCTCACCGGCTGGGGTCCCCGCCTCATGATGGCTCTGGTGGCCATGATCGTCACCAGCCTCGTGGGTGCGCTCTTCGGCTTTGGCTTCGGTGCCTCGGTGCTCTACTGCGGCATCGGCCTGGTGGTGTTCATGCTGCTCACCGCCTATGATACCCAGAAGCTCCGCCAGATCTACGCCTACTATGCAGGCGACGCCGAGATGGCCGAGAAGGCTTCTATCTATGGCGCACTGACCCTGTATCTGGATTTCATCAACATCTTCCTGTACGTCGTCCGCCTGCTGGGCATGAACAGCCGCAGCCGCAATAATTAAATCAAATTTTTCGGAGCCGCCGTGCAGAGCGTTTGCACGGCGGCTCTTTTTTGTCAGAATGACTGCTTTGAATCATGATAACTGTGCGATTTGCCAAAAATCGAGGGAAAGGTTGACAGAATGCCGGGGGGGGGGGTAAAATTTGTGTGGTGATGCGGCAGACGATGTTTGCGGCAGCAGCACACAGAGCTTATTTTTATTGAGGAGGGGTTTCGAATGAAACTGTTCAAAAAGGTTCTCGCCGCAGCCCTCGCGGGCGTGCTGGCACTGTCCGTCCTGACGGGCTGTAACAACAGCAATAGTGTAGCTACCGTGAAAATGCTCGATGCGCTGAATGACTGGGCGAAGGTCTATGGTGTGGATACTACCTTCGAAAAGGGCAATAAAGAATTGCAGGAACAGGTAAACGCACTGGTGAAGACCGTGGATGAGGTCGGCAAGGGCATCGATTTTGGAGATGCCAAGGACTTCGATGATGTGTACAACGCCATTATGAAAGATAAAGCTGCAAGGCTGAAGCTGGGGGCTTGGGCAGCGAAGTTTACTCAAGCAAATGTTGGTGATGGTTCGCCGCTGTATGAGTGTGGCTTTGCCGATATTAGCGCAACGCTGTCTGCAAGTAGCAATAAGAACATTTACTATGCAGGTCAGCTGATGACTTCCATAGGCCCCATCAATGCTCCTGACACGGAGTGGGATAATGGTGAGCCTAATTGGACTGTGGGTGACAAATCTTATGTTGCCGTTGCGACCGGCGAGGTTGGCGGTAAGAAGTACATGATCGCGCTCTTCCAGACCACTGCTGTAACGAATCCGAAGTATCAGCCGGGTGACAATGGCATGGGCGAAGGTGCTAGTAAGGATTGAGCCTCAGCCGCAGCAATGCCCGCCCACTGAATCATGAACCCGTTAGGCCCCGGTCCGCCGGGGCCTTTTTTCGTCCTTATGAATAAACCCCGCTCTGCCGCTCCAAACTACCACCAAAGAAACGATTCCGTACACAAAGATGGATTGGAGTAACGAACGATGGAGCAATTCAGAAAGTTTTTGCGGGACAAAGCCTTTGCGCTGGTGCTTACCGCCTGCCTGCTGGCGGCGGCAGCGGCCGGGGTGTGGGCTGTGCGCACGGTGCGCAATGAGCTGAAGCAAGATCTGGACGCGGTGCGCAGCCCGTCCAGCACCGCCCCCGGCATCGACGAGGGCATCAACACATCGCCCGGCGTTGCCGGAGAGGAGGAAGCCGAATGGCAGCAGCAGAACGCACCCGCAGCAAACAGCGTGGCCAATGTGCCAAAAGCGGACAGCTCGTCCGGTGGGGCTGCGTCCTCTTCTGGTGCGCAGTCTGGGTCTGGTTCGGTGCGCGAACCCTCCGCGCTGCAAACCGAGTCCTTGCCTGCCAGCAGTTCGGCTGCGCCTGCCTCCACGCAGCCTGTCTCGGGGCGCGTCTTAAACAGCTACAGCGGCGATGAGCTGGTCTACAGCAAGACGCTGGGTGACTGGCGCACCCACAACGGTGTGGACTACGCCGCCAGCAGGGGCGCGGAAGTGACCGCCCCGGCGGCAGGCAAGGTGGTGGAGACCGGCACGGACGACAAGTGGGGGCCTGTGGTCGCCATCGAAGATGCTTCCGGCAGGATTTGGCGGGTCTGCGGTACGACGGATGCCAAGGTGAAGAAGGGCGATACCGTCTCGGTCGGGCAGACCATCGGCAAGGTGGGCAGCGTGAGCTGTGAGTGTGCCGAGGAGAGCCACATCCACTTGGAAGTCATGGAGGGCGAAAAGTATCTCGACCCCATCAAGGCCATGAAATAAGCAAAATTTTCCGGGCAGGTGCAGCAGAACGCTGTACCTGTTTTTTTCACATTGCTTTTGGCGGTCGATTCTGGTATGATAAACTAGAATAAGTGTGAAGACAGAAGAAAAAGCGGAGGAAACGAAACATGAAGGTCTTAGTGGTAGGCGGCGGTGCTGCCGGCCTGATGGCGGCGGGCGCGGCCCTGCGGCAGGGGCATGAGGTGACGGTGCTGGAACATATGGAAAAGCCGGCTCAGAAAATTCTCGTTACCGGCAAGGGCCGCTGCAATGTGACCAACGACTGCACCGCAGAGGAATTTCTGCACCATGTGCGGACGAACCCCCGCTTTCTGTTCTCGTCGCTGGGGGCTTTCCCGCCGGCCAAGACGATGGAGCTGTTCGAATCTCTCGGTGTGGAGCTGAAAGTGGAGCGCGGACGCCGGGTGTTCCCGGTGTCAGACAAGGCCGAAGAGATTCGGCAGGCTCTTCTGCGGTACGCAGACGGAGCGGACATCGTCCACGACGGGGCAAAAAAGCTGCTGCTGGAGCCGCTGGCCCAGCAGGAAGAAGCGCCTGCCGCGCCGGAAAATCTGCGCCACCCGAAAAAGAAAAAGCCCGGCCCGGCCTATCGCTGCGTGGGTGTGCGGGGAACTTCGGGCCGGGAGTACAAAGCGGACGCCGTGCTGGTGGCAACGGGCGGCCTGAGCTACCCCACCACCGGCTCCACCGGCGACGGCTACAAGCTGGCCCAGCAAGCGGGCCACACCCTCGTGGAGCCTGTCCCCAGCCTTGTCAGCCTTGTGAGCCATGACGCCGACTGCAAGAAGATGATGGGCCTCGCCCTCAAGAACGTGACCCTCACCCTCCACGAGGACGGCAAAGCCATCTTCGA
Source organism: Faecalibacterium sp. Marseille-P9590 (assembly GCF_017377665.1). Taxonomy (NCBI): domain Bacteria; kingdom Bacillati; phylum Bacillota; class Clostridia; order Eubacteriales; family Oscillospiraceae; genus Faecalibacterium; species Faecalibacterium sp. Marseille-P9590. Next base: position 19,712 of record NZ_JAFREF010000014.1, on the reverse strand, counting down.
GGAGCAGGGCGAGATGCTGTTCACCCACTTCGGCATCAGCGGGCCGCTGACCCTCAGCGCGTCGAGCCATCTGGGCGACATGAAAAAGCACAAGTACGAAGCTTTTATTGATTTGAAGCCTGCCCTCAGTGAGGAACAGCTTTATGACCGCATCACCCGGGACTTTGCCCTTCTGGCGAACCACGCGGCGCAGGGCGCACTGGTGAAGCTGCTGCCGTCCAGTATGCAGCCGGTCATGGTGGCCCGCTGGGGCATTGACCCGGCCACCAGGGCAAACCAGATCACCCGGGAGCAGAAGCGGGAACTGGTACAGCTGATGAAGCACTGGCGGGTGACTATCGACGCCCGGGGCGATTTGGCACACGCAGTCATCACGTCAGGCGGCGTGTCGGTGCGGGAGGTTGACCCCAAGACCATGCAGAGCAAAAAGGCCCTCGGCCTCTACTTTGCAGGCGAGGTGCTGGATGTGGACGCCTATACCGGCGGCTACAATCTGCAGATCGCATTCTGCACGGCACAGAGTTTTGCGAATCATCTGGAATGACCTCTCAGTCTGCTTCGCAGACGGCCCCCTCGTTAGGGCAACAACAATGACTGCCGCCAGCCGTGACGGAGAGGTTTAAGAGGCTGGAAATTTCAGATTCATAGAGAAGGAGATATAAAAATGATTTCTGTTGCGATCGACGGGCCTGCGGGCGCAGGCAAATCTACGCTGGCGCGGCGTCTGGCTGCGGACTTCGGCTACATTTATGTGGACACCGGTGCGATGTTCCGTACCATCGGCCTTTATGCCCTCCGCGCGGGCAAAGAACCGAAGGACAACGAGGCAGTTGATGCGCTGCTGCCCAATATCACCCTCGAGTTTGCTTTTATCGAGGGCGAACAGCATATCTATCTGAATGGCGAGGACGTCAGCACGGCCATCCGCACCGAAGAGGTGGGAATGGCGGCTTCTGCCGTGGGTGCAAATCCGGCGGTGCGTGCCTTCCTGCTGGAGATGCAGCGGGACATGGCCAAGACGCAGAACATCCTGATGGATGGCCGCGACATCGGCACCGTGGTGCTGCCCAATGCGACTGTGAAGATCTTCCTCACCGCCAGCCCGGAGGCCCGCGCCACCCGCCGCTGGAAGGAGTACCAGCAGAAGGGCATCGATACCCCCTACGAAGATGTGCTGGCCGACGTCAAGCAGCGCGACTATCAGGACACCCACCGCGCCGCAGCCCCCCTCAAGCAGGCAGACGATGCCGTGCTGCTGGACACTTCGGAGCTGAATTTTGAGCAGAGCTTTGAGGCCATGAAGAAAATTATCACGGAGAAGGTCAGATGATACTATATTATATTCTGGTCCCGCTGGCATGGCTGGTGTTCCACATCGGCTTCCGCGTCCGGTGTGAGGGCAGGGAGAACCTGAAAAAAATCGGTACGAAGGGCTGCATCATTGCCCCCAACCATATCTCAGCCATCGACCCGGTGTTCGTCGTCATCGCCCGGTTCTGGGGCCAGCGGATGACAGTGTTTGCCAAGAAAGAGCTGTTCGAGATAAACGCATTCCTGTCGTGGTTCTTCCGGTGCGCCGGTGCAGTCTGTGTCCGCGGCACGAAAGAAGAGGTCAGCGTCATCGACGACACCGTGAAAAAGTGTCAGGAGGGCGGCACACTGCTGCTCTTTCCGGAGGGTACACGGGAGCAGGAGGGAAAGTTCCTTCCCCTCAAGAGCGGCCTCTTCGTCATCGCGGCGGCAGCAAATGTGGACGTCGTGCCTTGCCGTATCTACTACGACACCCCTGATGGTAAGATGAAGCTGTTCTGCAAGGTGCGTGTCATCTTCGGCGAGCCCATGCCCGCTGCACAGTTTGCAATGGAAGGCCGCCGCGACATAAAGAAACTGCGGGAAAATAAGCAGGCCGTTCTGGATGCGTGGAGTGAATTGTGATGAACCTCTCAGTCTCGCTATCGCTCGACAAGGCCGAGTTGCGGCTCCCAGCATCCGCTTCGCATTGCTTGCGTCTCGCTGGCCGCTGCCCCAACAGCGACTCCCTGTTTCCGCCACTGGCGGCGGTCGTCGTTGTTGCCCCTAATAGGGAAGGTGGCATCGCGCAGCGATGACGGAGAGGTTGAATTTAGGAGAGTACAATGGAAATCAGACTTGCAAAGACTGCGGGTTTCTGCTTCGGCGTGGACCGCGCGGTCAAGTTGACCTACGGTCTGCTGGATGAGGGCCGCAAGGTGGCCACCCTCGGCCCCCTCATCCACAACCCCCAGACCGTGGAAGACCTTGAGCACCGGGGCGCACTGGTAGCAGACACCCCCGCTGATGTCCCTACGGGCTACGAGGTGGTCATCCGCAGCCACGGTGTCCCCCGCAGCATTTACGACGAGCTGGAAGCCCGGGGCTGCACTTATCACGATGCCACCTGCCCCTTCGTGAAGAAGATACAGAAGATCGCTTCCGAGGCCGAAGCCGCCGGTGCAGTGCTCGTGGTGGCCGGTGATGCGTCCCATCCGGAGGTGCAGGGCATCGTCGGACATACCCGGGGAGAGGTATTCGTTTTCAGCGATTTGGCCCAGCTGAAGGCGTGGAAAGGGCCTTCTGACCCCCAAAAGCCCATTTTTGCAGTTGCACAGACCACATTTCAGGTAACAAAATGGCAAGAAAGTTCGGAGTTTCTCAAAAAAGCCTATACAAACGCCCGAATTTTTGATACAATATGTAATGCGACGTGGGCGAGGCAACAGGAAGCGGAAGACCTCAGCCAACAATGCGACATCATTGTTGTCATTGGCGGTCATCATTCTTCCAATACCCAAAAGCTGGTACAGGTCGCCGCAAAGCATACGCGAGCCGTAACGGTCGAGACAGCGAGCGAACTTCGGCCGGAATGGTTTGCAGATGTAAAGACGGCGGGCGTCACAGCCGGGGCTTCAACGCCATCGTCTATTATTGAGGAGGTACTTAACAGTATGAGCGCAGAAATCAATGACAGCATGAGCTTTGAGGAGATGCTGAACGCATCCGAGGAAAAGCGTGTTCATGCAGGCAGTATTGTGAAAGGAATCGTGACCAGCATCTCTGCCAACGAGATCCAGGTGGATATCGGAGCTAAGCAGACCGGCTTTGTCAAGCTGAGCGAGCTGACCGATGATTCCTCCGCCAAGGTCGAGGACCTGGTGAAAGTTGGCGATGAGCTGGACCTCATCGTCGAGAAGGTTATGGATCAGGATGGCGTCATCCAGCTCTCCCGCAAGAAGCTCGCATCTCGCAAGGGCATGGAAGAGATCGCCAAGGCAGCTGAGTCCGGCGAGGTCGTCGAGGGCGACGTCACCGAGTTCAACAAGGGCGGCGTTGTCGTCAACGTCAAGGGCGTCAAGGTGTTCGTCCCTCGTTCTCAGGCCACTATGCGCCGCGACGAGGACTACACTGCTCTGGTCGGCCAGCACGTTCAGCTGGTCGTCACCGAGTGCTCCGGCCGCAAGATCGTCGGCAGCATCAACAAGGTCACCGCTGAGCAGAACAAGGCTAAGCGTGAGGAGTTCTGGGCAAGCGTCGAGGTCGGCAAGACCTACACCGGCGTCGTCAAGAGCCTGACCTCTTACGGTGCATTCGTTGACATCGGCGGTGTGGACGGTCTGTGCCACATCAGCGAGCTGAGCTGGAACCGCATCAAGCATCCCTCTGAGGTCGTCTCCGTTGGCGACACCATCGAGGTGTATGTGAAGGATATCGACACCGAGAACCACAAGGTCTCTCTGGGCTACAAGAAGGCTGAGGACAACCCCTGGGAGCAGCTGAAGAACAACTACCCCATCGGCAGCACCTTCCATGCTCCGGTCGTGTCCCTGACCAAGTTCGGTGCATTCGTCCGCATCCTGCCGGGTGTTGACGGTCTGGTCCACATCAGCGAGATCAGCAATGACCGCGTTGAGAAGGTCTCCGACGCACTGAAGGTCGGCGATATGGTCGACGTGAAGCTGCTGGATGTTGACTTCGACAAGAAGCGCATCAGCCTGTCCATGAAGGCTCTGCTGAACGACGACGCTGAGTAATCAGCCCGCAGCATAGTCTCATCAGACACAATGCGAACTACAGCCCCGTTGCCGGGAAAACGGCGGCGGGGCTGTTTTTGTACAATTATGAAAAACTGGTTTATAAAGCACCGCGAGGTGCTGGCTTATCTCGTTTTCGGTGTGCTGACCACATTGCTGAACATCGTACTGTATGCGCTGTTCAGCCGCCTGTTCGGCTATACCGCTGCCAACAGCTGGGGCAATGTGCTGGACAATGTCATCTGCATTTTGTTCGCCTACGTCACCAACCGGGCGTTCGTCTTCGCCAGCCGGACGCAGGGTAGAGAAGCGCTGAAAGAATTTGGTGCATTCGTCACCTGCCGTCTGGGTACACTGGTATTGGATGCCGCCATCATGATGATCTTCGGCAACCTGCTGGCCGCCCAGGGGGCGGCTCTGGTGGAAAGCTTTATGAACGGTGCGCTGAGTCTGTTGGCTGGCTGGTTTGGCCCGGATACGGTGCTGCACATGGCCACCGGCGGCGCAGCGCCCGCTCCCTCCATCTCCGACGGCTCTGCCGCCATCGCCATCATCGGCGGTGCCGACGGCCCGACGGCCATCTTTGTCACCAGCTTCTACGATGCCCAGGCCCTGTGGGGCATGGCGGTGAAGGTGTTCTCCAACGTGGTGGTGGTCGTGCTGAATTATGTGTTCAGCAAGCTCATCGTTTTTAAGCGTAAGTGAGATATTTTTCTGCCAGCGGCAGAAAAATATCTGATATAATTTCAGGAGGTACGGTATTATGAAACGTGGTCTGAAAGGTTTTGCATTTCTGGTCTCCGGTCTGGTGCTGGGCATCATCGGCGCAACGGTGTCTGCAACGGCCATTGCCCTGAGCGCTGTCGGCATGGCGAAGGTACGCCGTGCCACCAAGAACTAAGAAGCTGTTTTCAAAACAACTTCGATTCAGGAGGAAAAAAGTATGAATCGTGAAGAGATCCTGTCCCACGTCGATCACACCCTGCTCAAGCCTGAGGCTACCTGGCCCCAGATCCAGACCCTGTGCGACGAGGCCATCGCCAACCACACGGCTTCTGTCTGCATCAACACCTGCTATGTGAAGCAGGCTGTCGAGTACATGGCGGGCCGCATCCCGGTCTGCTGCGTGGTCGGTTTCCCTCTGGGCGCAATGGACACCGCTTCCAAGGCTTTTGAGGCCAAGACTGCCATCGAGAACGGCGCTGCCGAGGTGGATATGGTCATCAACATCGGCCGCCTGAAGAACGGCGAGTACGACGCCGTCCGCGAGGACATCCGCGCCGTCAAGCAGGCTGTGGGCGATAAGGTCCTGAAGGTCATCATCGAGACCTGCCTGCTGACCGACGACGAGAAGCGCAAGATGTGCGACATCGTCTGCGAGGCAGGCGCTGACTACATCAAGACCAGCACCGGCTTCTCCACCGCCGGCGCAAACTTCCACGACGTGGAACTGATGGTCAAGGGCGTGGCTGGCCGCTGCAAGGTCAAGGCAGCCGGCGGCATCTCCACCGTCGAGGATATGGAAAAGTTCCTCGCCCTCGGTGCAGACCGTCTGGGTACCTCCCGCGCCGTCAAGATCCTGAACGGCGAGCAGGCAAAGGGTTATTGATCCTTATCAATCTGCGCGAAATGTCAAAAAAGAGTGCGACTCTTCTTGACATTTCGACGAAGCAATGATAAGATATTACCCGGACAAACTGAATACCGACTTATCAAGAGCGGCTGAGGGGACAGGCCCTGTGAAGCCCGACAACCTGTGCGTGAGCATAAGGTGCCAAATCCTGCGGGAAACCGAAAGATAAGAGTGCAACGCTCAGAGCTTCGGTTCTGAGCGTTTTTAATTGCATAAACTTGATGAACGAGTAGGAAGCTGTCAATATCGATACACACACCCCAACGCCAAGGAGGTACAAAAATGGCAAAGCACCGTCTGTTTACTTCTGAGTCCGTCACCGAGGGCCATCCCGACAAGATCTGCGACCAGATCTCCGACGCCATCCTCGACGAGATTTTGACCCACGACCCCAATGCCCGCGTGGCCTGCGAGACCTGCGCATCCACCGGCCTCGTCCACATCATGGGCGAGATCACCACCAACTGCTACGTCGATTTCCAGAAGATCGTCCGCGAGGTCGTGGCTGACATCGGCTACACCCGCGCAAAGTTCGGATTCGATGCCGACACCTGCGCCGTCATCTCCAACATCGACGGCCAGAGCCCCGACATTGCCCTCGGCACCAACGATGAGGTCGGCGGTGCCGGCGATCAGGGCATGATGTTCGGTTATGCCTGCGACGAGACCCCCGAGCTGATGCCCATGCCCATCAGCCTGGCCCACAAGCTGGCCAAGAAGCTGACCGAAGTCCGCAAGAGCGGCGAGCTGGACTATCTGCGTCCGGACGGCAAGAGCCAGGTCACTGTCGAGTACGTGGACGGCAAGCCCGTCCGCGTGGACGCTGTGGTCATTTCCAGCCAGCACAGCGATGCCGTCAGCATGGAGCAGCTGCGCGCCGACGTGATGGAGAAGGTCATCAAGGCAACCATCCCCGCCGAGCTGCTGGACGAGAACACCAAGTATTATATCAACCCCACCGGTCGCTTCGTCGTGGGCGGCCCTCAGGGCGATACCGGCCTGACTGGCCGTAAGATCATCGTCGATACCTACGGCGGCTACGCACGCCACGGCGGCGGTGCTTTCTCCGGCAAGGACCCCAGCAAGGTAGACCGCAGCGCCGCTTATGCGACCCGCTGGGTGGCCAAGAACATCGTGGCCGCTGGTCTGGCCAAGCAGTGCGAGGTGCAGGTGGCTTACGCCATCGGTGTGGCAAAGCCCGTCTCCATCATGGTGGACACCTTCGGCACCGGCGTCGTGGCTGACGAGAAGATCGAGCAGGCTGTGGAGAAGGTCTTCGACCTGACCCCCGCCGCCATCATCCGCGACCTCGACCTGCGCAAGCCCATCTACCGCAAGCTGGCTGCTTATGGCCACATGGGCCGCGAGGACCTGGGCGTGAAGTGGGAGAACACCGACCGCGTCGAAGAGCTGAAGGCTGCTGTCGCTGCCCTGTAAGAGTAAAAACTTAAAAGAATGACTTTTGAGCCGGAGAATGTATGGTTTTTGTAAAAAACACATAGTCTCCGGCTCTTTTTCGAAAAAGAGATGTGCAAGGCGCAGAAAATGCAGGTTGGATGCAAGTTTCTAGTGTCGAAACGCCGAAAATGTGATAGAATAAATAGCGGATATGCACTTCAACGTCTGATTTTATCAACTGATAAAAGAAACTTTAAGGAGCTGTAATTATGTCTGTCATTATCCCTAAGGATTGCTTCCACCAGCCTCAGGTCGCCGACCTGCGCCTCATCGCCTGCCCGGGCGCCGAGGAGCTGACCAACCTCATCGACAAGCATCTGGTGCGCTGGGCCAGCGAGGCCGGCTACCAGACCGATAGCTTTATCATCGAGAGCGCCTGCCCCCGCTTCCAGAGCGGCGACGCCAAGGGTCTGGTCAAGGAGTCGGTGCGCGGCGACGATATTTTCATCGTTGTTGATCCCGGCAACTACAGCGTGACCTACAAGCTGTTCAACTATGAGAACCACCTGTCTCCGGATGACCACTTCGCCAACCTGAAACGCCTCATCCAGGCCGTGGCCGGTAAGGCACACCGCGTGTCTGTCATCATGCCCAGCCTGTACGGTGGCCGTCAGCACCGCCGCGTGTCCCGCGAGAGTCTGGACTGCGCTGTGGCTCTGCAGGAGCTGCAGGCTATGGGCGTCAAGAACATCATCACCTTTGATGCTCACGACCCCCGCCTGATGAACGCTGTGCCTCTGATGAGCTTCGACAATGCGATGCCCACCTATCAGGTCCTGAAGAACCTGCTCAAGAAGAACCCCGAGATCAGCTTCGACAAGGACAAGTTCATCGTGGTCAGCCCCGACGAGGGTGCTATGAGCCGCAACATGTACTTCTCCAGCGTGCTGGGCTGCAACCTGGGTATGTTCTACAAGCGCCGCGATTACACCCGCGTGGTCAATGGCCGCAACCCCATCGTCGCTCACGAGTATCTGGGCGATTCCGTCGAGGGCAAGACCGTCTTCGTCGCTGACGACATCATCGCTTCCGGCGAGAGTATGCTGGAAGTTGCCACCAACCTGAAAGAGCGCGGCGCAAAGCGCATCATCGCCAACGCCACCTTCCCGCTCTTCACCAGCGGCCTCGAGAAGTTCGACAAGGCTGTGGCCGACGGCATTCTGGACTACGTCACCGGCACCAACTTGACCTACCGTATGCCTGAGCTGCTGACCCGTGACTGGTACGTCGATGTTGACGTCTCCAAGTATGCCGCATACTTCGTCGTGGCCCTGAACCATGACATGTCCGTTTCCAGCATCATCGACCCCATCAAGAAGATCGAGGCTCTGCTGGCAAGCCGGAAATAATGACAGATATTTCCTGATATTCATCCAATAGAAAAACACCCGCAATGCTGATGCACTGCGGGTGTTTTTTGCATAATTAAGGAACAACCTCTTCGTCACGCCTGCGGCGTGACACCTCTCCTATCGAGGAGAGGCCTTGGCATTTCGTAAAGCCTAATCTCTTCGCCAGAGGCTCCCCTCGGTAGGGGCAACAACGACGACCGCCGCCAGTGGCGGAAACAGGGAGTCGCTGTTGGGGCAGCGGCCAGCAAGACGCAAACGAAGTGCTGCGGATGCTGGGTGCCGCAACCCGGCCTTGTCGAGCGAAGGCAGACTGAGAGGTTTATTCTAATGCTTTCAGCGCCTCGACCACACGCTGATATTCCTTCTCTACCGGAGGAAACAGCTCGTCGGCACCGTCAAGGCTGCCGCCGCGGAGGGCTTCTGTCAGAGCACTGGACGGGACGTACAGTGCATCGAAGCCGAGGTTCTGGCAGACGCCCTTCAGGGTGTGAGCGGCACGGAATGCTGTCGGGGCATCCTTCTCTTCCAGCGCCTTTTTCAGGTTCGGGAAGCTGTCGTCCTGTAGAAATTTCAGCGCGAAGCGGCGGACAAAGTCAGCACTGGGCAGACGCTCCATCACGCCCTTGTAATCGCCGCCAATGGCTGCATATACTTGTTCCAACGTCATTTTTATACCTCATCCAAGAACAGTTTCGTCAAAGAGAATCCCTTTTTTCGGGGGGGGGCGGGGGTATCTCCCTCAGTCTCCTCCGCGAGCCGGTCTTCTACGTCGCGCAGGCATTCCAGCAGCAGCGGATTGAAAGCACCGCGCTTTCCTGCGGTCAGCTCAGCGACCGCTTCTTCCTGCGAGAGGGCCTCGTGCTTGTCCCGCTTGCCGACCAGACCGTCATAGGCATCCGCCAGCGCTACCACCTGTGCTGCAATAGGGATGTCATCGCCCTTCCGGCCATCGGGATAGCCGCTGCCGTCCCAGCGCTCATGGTGCCAGCGGCAGATTTGGATCGCAAACTTCACCAGCGGCTCGTCCTGATACTGGGACAGATTTTCCAGCATCTGCGCACCCAGAATGGGGTGGGTGTGGAGGATGGCAGTTTGTTCTGGCGTCAGGTCGTGGGCATTGAGGATGCGGTCGTCGATAGCAACTTTGCCGATGTCATGGAGGGAAGAGGCCGTTGTGATGAGGTAGCGGTCCATTCCGCTCAGGCCGTAGATGTCGGTTTTCTGGCACAGACGCTCCAGCAGGATGCTGGTGATGCGCTGCACCCGGGAGATGTGGTGGATGCTCTCGCTGTTGTGGATCTCCGTGACCTGGCCGAGGATGCCGATCATCATCTGGTCGTTCTTCTCCCGGTCATAGAACTGCTGGGACACCAGCGCACTGAGACGGCGCTGACGGGCGTAGAGCCGGGCAACATTGGAGACGCGGCGGTGGACGATGCGGGCATCGAAGGGGCGGCTGATGTAGTCCGAAGCACCCAGCTCGTAGGCGCGGCGGACGGTCTGGGAGGAATCCTCGCTGGAGATCATCACGACGGGGATGTCCTCGAGCCAGCCCTGGGCGGACATCCGGGAGAGGACATCGAAGCCGTCCATGTCGGGCATCACGATGTCCAGCAGCACGATGGAAATATTCGAGCCCCATGCGTTCAGAAGCTCGAGGCACTTGGGGCCGTTGGGGGCTTCTAGGATCTCGAAATCGTCGCAGAGGATCTCCGAGAGGATGTCACGGTTCATGGGGGAGTCGTCCACGATGAGCACCATCGGACGGTGGTCATTTTCAGAGCGGACGGCATCGGGGGCGATGTCCTCGGTGACGACAGTGTTCTTGCGGTGTTTTGCAAGGTACATCCGCTTGTCGGCGATGGGCAGGGCATCGCTGATGGGGATGCCGGCGGCCATCACGCCGCCGATGCTGGCCGAGACGTGCATCTTCTCGAACTCGGGCAGATGGGCCGCGAAGAGGCGCTTATTGATGTCCTTGAGTTTGCGCACGAAAGCCTCAGCCGAGATGTCGGGCAGGATGAGCAGCAGCTCGTCGCCGCCGTACCGCACCAGCATATCGGTGGAGCGGATGCGGCGGTGGATGATGGAGACGATGAGCCGGAGCGCTGCGTCACCGGCTGAGTGACCGTAGGTGTCGTTGCAGAGCTTGAAGTCGTCGAGGTCTATCATGGCGACGCCGGCGTTAAGGTACTTGTGCTTTAATTCCTCTTCATAGAAACGGCGGTTGTAGGCACCGGTGAGGGCGTCCCGGTAGATGAGCTCGTTGGAGTTGAGGGTGCTGCGGGCGCTGGCGTCCAGCGGCAGGATCATCTCCATCACATAGGGCTTGCCGTCCACCTCGACATAGCGGGCCGTGACCTGATAGAGGGAGCTGCCAAGCGTTTCCAGCTTGGAGCACTGGCATTTGCCTGCCATCGCCTCGCGCCCCACGCAGCTGGTACAGGGATGGACATTCTTCCAGGGCGGGTAGCAGGGTTCTTCCGCCAGCATCTTCGGGTCGAGAAGACGGACGGAAGCATATATCTTGCGCAGACAGGCCATCTCCTGTTCGGCCTGCTGGCGTGTCAAATTTTGCTCGGTAAGTTCGGACATGATGTCGCTCCTATTATAACGAGGTAACGAGGTATGGCGTGGAAGGAGGGCGAGAAACAGCAGTCCTTCTGCAGCGGATAATTATAATCATGTAATATACTACCACAATCATGGGAAATCCGTCAATGCATAAAGAAATATTTCCGAAATGGAATGACAGTCTACCGGGATTCCCGGGAAAATAGAAATTTGGAGCAGACCGATAAAATTGTTGCATCCCGGCGCGAAACGGCTCGAAAAGTTTGTAACCGATTTGATAAAAATACGCACAGACACAATAAATTTGGACGCTGGTTGCACAAATATGAAAAATTGTGCTGCTTAACAAAAAGATTTTTGGATACAACAGAATGTATTGTGGAACACTCACAAAATATGGCAAATAATCTTGTCTATTTGTTCTATTGCGAACGGTCGGACGGATGGTTATAATACAAACAGAAACCGCAAAACGTGTAACGAGTGCGCTTTGCGAGATGCTGTGATAAGCGTTAATGAAGGAGAACAAGATTATGAAAATGATTTCTCGTCGTGACTTCCTGAAAGCTTCCGCTGTTGTGGGTGCTACCGGCGTTCTGACTGCCTGCGGCGGTTCTTCCGCTTCTACTGCTGCTTCCTCTACTGCAGCTTCTACCGCTGCTTCTTCTACCGCAGCTGCTGCTTCCGGCTCTGCTAACGTCGGCGTCTGCATCTATCAGTTTGCTGATAACTTCATGACCCTGTACCGCACCGACCTGGAAGAGTACCTGAAGGACATGGGCTACGCCGTCACCATCGTCGATGGCAAGAACGACCAGAACACCCAGACCGAGCAGATCAACACCTTCCTGCAGCAGGGCGTGGACGTCCTGATCATCAACCCCGTCCAGACCACTTCCGCTCAGACCATCGTTGATACCATCAAGCCCTCTGAGACTCCCATCGTCTTCATCAACCGTGAGCCCGACAAGAGCGTTCTGGACTCCTACGCAGACAAGTGCTGCTACGTTGGCGCTGACGCACGTCAGTCCGGTACTTATCAGGGCGAGCTGATCCTCGAGACCGAGACTCAGGGCGACATCAACGGCGACGGCAAGATCACCTACATCATGTGCAAGGGCGACCCCGAGAACATTGATGCTCAGTACCGCACCGAGTACTCCATCAAGGCTCTGACCGACGCCGGCAAGGAAGTCGAGTGCCTGTACGAGTACCTGGACAACTGGGACCAGACCACCGCACAGCAGGACGTCGCAAACGCTCTGGCACAGTACGGCGAGAAGATCGAAGTCGTCTTCTGCAACAACGACGCAATGGCACTGGGCGCTCTGCAGTCCCTGCAGCAGGCTGGCCGTACCGTCGGCAAGGACGTCTATCTGGTCGGTGTTGACGCACTGAGCGAGGCTGTCCAGAATGTCGTCGATGGCAACATGACCGGCACCGTTCTGAACGATGACGTGGGCCAGGCTACCGCCGCCGCAGCTGCTACCAAGCTGTACGTCGAGGGCAGCAAGGTCGAGCAGTACTACTGGGTCGACTACGTCAAGGTCACCAAGGAGAACGCTGCACAGTACATCAAGTAAGCAGCCAAAACCCTATCGTTGCAAGGTGCGCAGTGAACCAATAAGGCTTAATTAAAAGCTAAAAAGCGCGTGCGTGCGAGAAAACATCTCCGCGCACGCGCCTTATTTTAAGAACCTGTCGGCAAAAGACGCACTTTCCAAGACCCAAAGACAAGGAGGCTCTGAGGAATGTCAGAATACCGTCTGGTAATGAAAGGCGTGGTAAAGACCTTCCCTGGCGTGAAAGCGCTGGACCACGCGCAGTTGGAGCTCCGCCCCGGCAAAGTCATGGCCCTTATGGGCGAGAACGGTGCCGGTAAGTCCACCCTGATGAAATGTATGTTCGGCATTTACAAGATGGACGAGGGCGAGATCGAGTACGAAGGCGAAAAGGTCAACATCCCCACCCCGCTGGATGCACTGAACCGCGGCATCGCGATGGTGCATCAGGAGCTGCAGCCTATCCCGGCCCGTACTGTGGCCGAGAACATCTGGCTGGGCCGCTACCCCACCAAGAAGGCTGGTCCCATCACCATCGTGGACCATGCCAAGATGTACAAAGATACCGATGACCTGCTGAAAAAGCTCAAGCTGGACATCAACTCCCACGCAAAGCTGGGTACACTGAGCATCGCACAGATGCAGATGGTGGAAATTGCAAAGGCTGTTTCCGCAAACTGCAAGGTGCTGATCCTGGACGAGCCGACTTCCTCGCTGACTGCGAACGAAGTCGAGTCCCTGTTCCGCATCATGAACGAGCTGAAAGAGCAGGGCGTCGCTCTGGTCTACATCAGCCATAAGATGGACGAGATCAAGGTCATTGCCGACGAAGTCACCATCATGCGTGATGGTCATTATATCGGTAAGTGGGATGTCGCCAACATGACCAAAGAGCAGATCATCGCCAAGATGGTCGGTCGCGAACTGTCCAACCTGTATCCCCCGCTGGAGAACCATCCCTCCGACGAGATCATGATGAAGGTGGAAGACTTCACTTCCATCCATCCGCGCTCTTTCCGCCACTGCAGCTTCGAACTGAAGAAGGGCGAGATCCTGGGTGTGGCCGGCCTGGTGGGCGCACAGCGCACTGAGCTGATGGAAGGCATTTTCGGCCTGCGCGCTCACACCTCCGGTAAGGTGTGGATCAAGGGTCAGGAAGTCGCCATCAAGCAGCCCCGCGACGCCATCCAGCACAGCGTGGCTCTGCTGACCGAGGACCGCCGCGCCACCGGCATCATGGGCGTGCTGAGCGTGGCCGATAACATCTCTATCGCCTCTCTGGACGCCCTGCGCAAGGGTCCCATCATGCTGGATGACAAGAAGATCCTCGAGCTGGTGGCTACCAACAAAGAGAAGATGGCCATCAAGGTCCCCAGCCCCAAAACGGCGATCAAGAGCCTTTCCGGCGGCAACCAGCAGAAGGTGCTGATTGCCCGCTGGCTGGCCAACAACCCCGATGTCCTCATTCTGGACGAGCCCACCCGAGGCATCGACGTCGGCGCAAAATATGAGATCTACTGCATCATCGCCGACCTGGCCAAGCAGGGCAAGAGCATCATCATGATCTCCTCCGAAATGAGCGAGATCATCGGTATGTCCAACCGCGTCATGGTCATGTGCGATGGCCGCATCACCGGCTTCATCGACGGCAAGGATGCTACGCAGGAGAACATCATGGCTCTGGCGACCCAGTTCGAGACCGCGCCCGAAGCGGCGGCGGCCAATCAGTAAACAAGGAGGCTGTCTATCGTGGAAGCTACCAAGAAAGTAACGGGCAAGTCTGTAAAGAAGTGGCTGGGCAACAACGCCATCATCGTCCTGATGCTGGCCGTGTCCCTCATCGTCGGCATCATCCACCCCAACTTCTTCGCACTGGCCAATATCATCAACCTGTTCAAGAACGTCTCTATCCGCTACATCATCGCTCTGGGCATTTCCGGCTGTCTGATCACCACCGGTAACGACCTGTCCGCAGGCCGTCTGGCTGGTTTCGCTGCCTGCCTGGCCTGCATCTTTGCGCAGACCGAGGGCGCTGCCGGCAAGTTCTACCCCAATATGCCCACCCTGCCCACCCCCGTGGTCTTCATCCTCGTCATCGCCATCTGCGCCATCGTGGGTCTGTGCAACGGCCTCGTGGTCAGCTACCTGAAGGTCCAGCCCTTTATCGCTACCCTGGGTATGCAGCAGGTGGTCTACGGTATCTGCCTCGTCTACACCGGCGGTACCCCCATCGGCTCCCTGAACAAGAACTTCACCTCTCTGGCTTCTGATACCATCCTCGGTATCCCTGTGCTGATCGTCATCGCCCTCATCGTGGCTGCCTGCTTCTGGTTCCTGTACAACAAGACCCGTCACGGCAAGTACATGTACGCCATCGGCGGCAACGAGGCTGCTGCCGAGGTGGCCGGTGTCAATGTTTACGCCACCAAGATCCGCATCTACATCCTGGCCTCCTGCATGTTCGGTCTGGCCGGCTGCCTGCTGGCTGCCAAGTCCGGCGGCGCCTCCGTCAACACCGCTCAGGGCTATGAGCTGGATGCCATCGCAGCTTCTACCATCGGCGGCGTCTCCACCACCGGCGGTGTCGGCACTGTCCCCGGCATCCTCGTCGGCGTGCTGGTCTTTGAGCTGATGAAGGTCGCTCTGCAGTTCATGAACGTCAACTCTTCTTACACTTACATCGTGCAGGGCCTTGTCATCATCGTGGCTGTTGCTATCGATATTCGCAAGTACCTCGCAAAGAAGTAATTTCCCTAAGAGAGCGCCTATCGGGCCGTCCACTCGTTGCAGTGGGCGGCCCACTTTGTTATAATAGGTTAAACCTCTCCGTCACGGCTGACGCCGTGCCACCTCCCCTACTAGGGGCAACGGCGACGACCGCCGCCAGCGGCGGAAACAGGGAGTCGCTGTTGGGGCCGCGGCCAGCAGGATGCAAGCGACAGCGCAGCAGACGCTGGGAGCCGCAATCCGGCATTGTCTGCGAAGCAGACTGAGAGGTTGTACGGAGACGAGCCTTTTCCGAAAAGGAAAACTTCATCTAAAGGCAGGAGAAACACTATGACCGAAAAAGAACAAACCGCCCGTGAGGCGGAGCTGGCCCGGCGGGAAGCCGCTCTGGCAGCTCGTGAAGCTCAGCTGGAACAGGAGCAGGCCAAGCTCGAAGCAGCCCGTGCAGAGGCTCCGGAGGGCCGCAAAAAGTTCCTCAACAACAATGACCCTGATTTCGTCAACCCGAAAGAGAAGCTCTACGATAAGTTCCCGCTGACGGTCCACCAGATGGACATCATCATCGGGGTGCTGTTCGCCCTCATCGTCCTGTTTCTGGTGCTTGGATTCACCCATACCAGCTTTTTCGGGCTGTTCGGCGGCTAAGCCCCCGCAGCTGCCCCCCTGCAGCAGACAACAAAAAACCAGAGCCTCCGCACAAGGGCAGGAGGCTCTGGTTTTGTTTTTGGGGATGGTCCCGGGTTCAGAGCAGGTGCTTACAGCAGGACGTACTTCAGGATGAAGAGAACGGTCAGCACATACATGAGGGGGCTGATCTTCTTCTCCTTGGCCTTGCCGGTAACCACATTGACGATGGTCCAGGAGATGACGCCGATGGCGATGCCCTCAGAGATGCTGTAGGCAGTGGGCATAGCCAGGATGGTCAGGAAGGCGGGAATGCCCTCGCTGGGGTCGGAGAAGTCGATCTTGATAGCAGAACCCATCATGTAGAAGCCCACGATGATGAGGGCCGGAGCCGTTGCAAAGGAAGGAATGGTCAGGAACAGGGGGCTGAATACCACGGCCAGCAGGAAGAGGATACCGGTGGTCATGGAAGTCAGGCCGGTGCGGCCGCCCTCGGTGACGCCGGAAGCGCTCTCGACGAAGGTGGTGGTGGTGGAAGTACCCAGCACAGCGCCGGCGCAGGTGGCGATGGAGTCGGCCATCAGAGCGCCCTTGATGCGGGGCAGCTTGCCTTCCTCGTCCAGCATATCGGCCTTGGAAGCAACACCGATGAGGGTACCCAGGGTGTCGAACAGGTCAACGAAGAGGAAGGAGAACATGACGGCGAAGAAGTTCAGGATGCCCACGCCGGAGAAATCGGTCTTGAACACCTGACCAAAGGTCTTGCCCAGAGCGGAGAAGTCGAAGCTGACGAAGCTGGTGGGGATGACGGAGTACATACCGGCGTCGGGGTTCGGCACATAGATGCCGGTCAGCTCGCAGACGATGCCCAGCACCCAGGTGATGAGGATGCCGTAGAGGATGCCGCCCTTGACCTTCTTCACCAGCAGGATGGCGGTGATGGCCACGCCCAGCAGTGCGAGGATGGCGCCCACGCCCACAGAGGAGAAGGTCTCGCCCTTGAAGTGCTGGTAGGTGACGAGAGTGGAGTCGCTGTTGACGATGAGCTTTGCGTTCTGCAGGCCGACAAAGGCAACGAACAGGCCGATGCCCACGCTGACTGCGCTCTTGAGGGTCATGGGGATGGCGTTGAAGATGCCCTCACGGACGTTGGTCAGGCTCAGCACGATGAAGATGATGCCCTCGACAAAGACGGCCATCAGGGCCAGCTGCCAGCTGTAGCCCATCGTGAGGACGACAGTATAGGCAAAGTAGGCGTTCAGGCCCATGCCGGGAGCCAGCGCGAAGGGGTAGTTGGCCAGCAGAGCCATCAGGGCAGTGCCGACGAAGGATGCCAGAGAGGTGGCAATCAGGACGGCATTTGCATCCATGCCGGAAGCGGAAAGGATGCTGGGGTTGACCGCAAGGATGTAGGCCATCGTCATGAAGGTGGTGATACCTGCCATGACCTCGGTCTTTACGTCGGTGTGGTTTTCTTTCAGGTGAAAGATTTTTTCGAACATGAAAGTTCCTCCTGTTTGTGTGTGAAACTCCCGCCGCCCGCAAGCGGCCGGGAAAGAACAAAGACTATTGTAGCACTCCCGCCGGATGCTTGTCCACCGGAAAAATACAAAAAATTCATAATTCTGCAAAATTTGACGAATGAGTATGACTTTTCGGATAGGGCTTTTGTGAAGCGTGCATGAAAATATCGATCATTGTATTGACAAAACGCAAAACGAGTTGACATTAAAAAATGTCGGTGCTATACTATAAAAACAGAGGTCAGTTTAATGGAGCATTGCGCCGGACGACGCACTTTCGAGGTGTGGCGAAAGAGAACAGCATAGTGCTTCCGGAATGGACTCTGAAAACAGAATCGTTGTTGGCAAACCTGATGTGAGTCAGGGACGCAAAGCTAGGAGCTTTCTGCTTTTATTTCCTGCAAGCAGAAGGTAGTTCGGCTGCAATAGTTTTCCCCGCAAGGGGTGGCTGTTGCAGTCTTTTTTTGTGTCTATGGCTTTTTCGGGCGATTGAAGGAAAGGAAAATAATGACAGTTAAGGAATGTTACAGCCAGATGGGCGGAGACTATAACAATGTCCTGAGCCGTTTTTACGATGAGGCAATGATAAAGCGCCTGCTGGGCAGGTTTATCGACGACACCAGCTTTCGTGCGCTGGAACAGGCGATGACCGAGGGCAATATGCAGGCGGCCTTCAATGCGGCGCATACCCTCCGGGGCGTTTGTCAGAGCCTGTCGTTTACCCAGCTGTGCGGCACACTGAATCCCATCACCGAGGCGCTGCGGGGCGGTAATATCGCTGCGGCCGCAGCCGACATGGACAAGGCAAAGCGGGAGTATGACGTGACGCTCAGTGCCATCCGTGCCTGCATGGAAAACTGAATCTGAAACAAGAAAAGCCCGGGAAGCTGTGATGACACGGCCTCCCGGGCTTTTTATACATTATAGCAGTTTGCGTTTTTAATGCACAAGCAACATCCGCAAACTGCATATCGCAAAGATGCCGTTTTGACCGGAACTATTTTTGAAAATTGCGATAAAAGAAAAAGAAATGAAAAAAGAGGTTGACAAATCCAGAAACCTATGATAAACTAAGCAAGTCGTCCGGCAACGGACACGAAAAGAATATGGGCGTGTTCCCGAGTGGCCAATGGGGACAGACTGTAAATCTGCTGCTTTTCAGCTTCGGTGGTTCGAATCCACCCGCGCCCACCAAACAAGAAAAATCCGAACCTATTTCCGATTGGAGAAGGGTTCGGATTTTTCGTTTTCTTCGGGTACAACAATGAAGGCTCCCGTGGACGGCGCAAACCTCCGATGCCTTGTCGTAGACCGTAAGCCAATAACAAGATTTGGAGGGTATGATTATGAAGTACGATGAAAGAGCCTGCAAGTTTAATATGGACACTGGCTGCGTGGAACTGCTGCTCCGGGATGGGAGAAAAATTTCCATCGACTGCACCGGGGTCGAGGATGCGCTGAATGTGACCATGGTGCAACAGACAGAACTGGACTACCTTATCTACAATGATCCACTGGGCTATGCCGATTTGATTCTGAATGGCGATCCGAGGGAATATTTGAAGAATGTGGCTGGGAGCCATGGGCTAGAAGATTAAGGACAAAAAAATAAGAGGTGTGCCCAACTGGACACACCTCGGTGAGATACATCTATATAAGGCAGGGCGTTCCCTTTACTGGGAGCGTCCTACTGTTTTTATGCTGCAACAGGCAAGGCTTGTAGAGCTTCCTGCTCTTTCAGCCATTCCTCATATTCACGCTGGCCTTCCTCGCTGTTGAAAAACTCAACCATGGAGGGATAAAAGCAACGCGCAAGGGTCTTGATTGCTTCATCCGGGTAGCCGGATTTGTTCGACTTCTTCTTTTTGTTCAAATGGTATCCTCCGAAAATCAAAGTTCTATATCCTGCCCACGCTTGCGGTTTCGCTGTGGCACATTCATGGTGCGCTCCTGCTTGGGAGCAAGAATCTTTTCCAGAAAACCGCGCACCAGTTCAGGAGCACGGTGGAGCGCATCCAGATAGGGCTTTACATCGTACCACAGGTCGTGGTACTTGTTGCTCCAATGAATGGCTTCCTTCTTGGCGGTGGAAAGTTCTTCTTTCAGGCGGCGGTTCTCTACGTCCATCATATAGCCGTGGTCAGCCTGTTTTTTCAGTTTGGAAAATTCTTCTTCGGTCAGCGAGTAGTTGCCGAGGAAGGTGCGCTTGCCGA
>NZ_JAFREF010000013.1:0-73731 GCF_017377665.1 Faecalibacterium sp. Marseille-P9590 | reverse complement strand
ACACGGAATAGGCATCACCCCCAAACAAAAAGACCGCCCAGCAAGATTGCTCTTGTGAACGGTCTGGAATCGTATTCGGTTGTGCTCGCCGCCTTGGACCGGAGTGCCATGCGCTTCGGTCTTAGGCGGGAGCCGCAAAAGGATAGCTGCAAAGCAGCGCAAGGAAAATGCAGTTTTCCTTGGGATGGAATCGGGCTGGCGCACAAACGCCAGCTTCGATTTCATCGAGCCGTCTGCAAGACCGCAATTGCACCGGAACGGTGTATAATTGCGCCCTTTATTCTAAAGGGTTCGGAACGCTGCGGCTCTCGTGCAGGTCGTGAATCATCTTTGCAAGAGCCAGCGCAACTTCTGGTTGACGGAATGCAATTTTCAGCAGCTCCATCACCTGATCGTTGGTGAGATCTTCTGGTGCAATCAGAAAACTTTCCAGCATTCCGGCACGGGTACACAGACGATGCACACGGGCTTTTCGGGTCAACTCCGGTATCTGATGTTCCAGAATTTTCTCACGGTGCTTGTAGTAGCGAAGCTGCTGCTCCGCTTTGGCTTTCTCGCTGCGGAGGTAGGCAAGGTCAGTTTTGGGTTGAGTCATGGCATCACGCTCCTTTACAATATTAGTGGTATTCGACATTTTTATTGGTTCGTGGTACACTACACACAATCAATGTAGATAGAGGTGATTGCGTTGCTTGCGTTATATCTAAGTGTGCTTGATGATCGAAGCTTTGAAGAAGAGTTTACCGAGGTATACAATACATACAAACGGCTGGTTTACCATACCGCTTACAAAATCATGGATGATTCGTATTTGGCAGAGGACGTGCTACAAGAGGTGTTTTTGTACGTTGCAAAAAATTTTTCTAAAATTCATCGAGAAAACTGTCACGAACTCGCTGCCTATCTCGTTAGTTGTAGTAGAAGCCGTGCGTATGATCAGCTTCGCAAGCGGCGCGAAGAATCGCTGGAAGAAATCCCAGATATTGAGGATAATGCGCCAGTGCCAGATGATGCAATAATCAGTGTTGACAATATCGAGAGGTTGACAGAACTGATTGGACAAATGAAACCGAAATATCGTGACCCATTACGCCTTTTGGCAATGGGATATACAAATCGTGAGATTGCGAAATCGCTGGGATTAACGGACGAAGTGGTACGAACACGGCTCTTTCGAGGGAGAAAACTATTATGGAAGGAGTTGAGTAACCATGAGTGAGCAGACAAACATTTCATTTGAAGCGGCCTTGATGATTGCACTTCGTGCAGATGCACAAAAGGAACTGGATACACTGCCAACACCAGAACAACTTGAAGAACTTTACCCGGATACTTCTCAATGGGATGAACGAATGGCAGTGGCATTACGGAGGAAAAAACACCGTCCGATGTTGAAACGGGTGTTGGTTGCAGCCTTGACGCTGGTGGTGCTGACCCTTGGCGCACTTGCGGTCAGCGCAGACTTCCGCAAGGCAGTCTACACGATGATTCAAAAGTTTCTGCCCATTGAGATGCAGTTGACTTATCAGGTGGATGGCGAACCGCTGGAACGATTGCCGGATGGATACAGCGACCATTATGTGCCGAACGGCTTTGAAATGGACGATGTGCAGAAATTTGAGCGAGCAGAAAACTTTTTACATGTTTACTCGTCAAAAGAAACAGAGGAAAGCTACACAGTCCGTTGCTCAATTATCCAGCCAGGGCAGCAGTCCCTGTTTGATAATGAGCATACAGTGTACGAAACCGTAAAGGTCGGAGAAGCAGATGGTGTACTTGGAACCAGTACGGATGAACATGGAAAGAATGTTTATACTCTAAGTTGGGAACATCGGGGGATTACACATACCGTTATGGGAAACATTCCATACGATGAGATTATGAAAATTGCGGAAGGTATCCGTTAAGAAAGCTGGACACTTGTGAGAGCTCACAAATGTCTGGCTTTCTTTTTGTCTGAACTTACAAAGATGGAAAATTTGAAAAATTTTCTCCTGAAAATTGAAACGAAGCGAATGCGAATTGCGTTGATTATACAAAGGCTCTTGATGGGAGCAAAAAAACGGAGGTGTATGTCTATGTCGAAAAAGCGTTTGTTGTCCATTGTTGTTTCAGCGGTGATTCTCTTGAGCTTTGCCTGCACCGCAATGGCCGCTGAAAAGTCTGAACGGTATGTAGGCGATAGTACGGTCAACGGATCTATTTACCAAACATACTATCAGGTTGATGCCCAGACTCGAACTGGAGTAAAGAAAATCAGCGTTTCAGGCGTTCTCTATGAAAAGGGGACAATTGGAACATGGCAAAAAGTAAGTAGCTGCTCAAACAGCAGCACGACCTCAACCTGCATGGTGAGCAGTAGCTTTAACACTAAGCCCGGAAAATCTTATAGGCTTGAGTATTCTGCGACCTTTAGCTATTCCGATGGACGGAGCGAAACCATTACCGGAAGTACCAGTAGATAAGTGGAGTTTGTTATATATTTCAGCAAGTTAGAAAGGTGTGAGGTAATTATAAAGGCGAGACCAACGCGAGTTATCCGATACCTAGCTATAGTCGCACTGTGCTTGCTTTTGGGCTTTATGCTTGGAAGAAAAAGCAAATATGAAAAACGAGATTATTTGAAACAATTCAAAATTGGAAAAGCAACATACTCTGAATCGTTGATATATGAGGCTTATGGCGGATTGCAAAATGATGGGATAATGTTAGCGGTATACTACGATGTGGATGCAGCCAAAATTATTCATCAACTCGATTCATGGGAGAAAATTAATGATTCTCCAACCATATCTTCTATATTAAAAAATGTGTCGTCATATTTTGGATTAGATTTTGTGATTCCTGAAATTGCAAGTGGAAATTTTTTTCTTTATGATAATAGTCAGCATAAGGAACTACGCTCGGAAGCCGAAATGAATACATTGCTTTTACATTCTGAAGATGTGAATTTTAGTCTCGTTGTCTGGGATGATGAGAAGCACACAATTTATATAGTAGAGTACAGAATTTAAGGAGGTTCGTTATGAAGAGGTTCGTATCATTAGTTCTTTCGGTGTGTTTTTTGTTTTCGATAAATACTGTGTCTTATGCTGCTAATACAAGCAGCCGTAAAGCTAGCAATCCTGTTATTCAAAGCATGAATGATAAGTATCATGTTGATTTTTCGGGAATGTCGATAGATGAATTAAATAAGTTTATCGATAAGATGAAAGATGAAGATCAAACACGCGCATCTGGAAATTTGTTAAATAATACACAGCTTGCATGGTTGGCAGCTGCGCAAATTGCACGGGATAAGGGATATGAATGTGCGGCTCTTATGGTTGAATTCTCTGTATATAATATTGACTATTCTGAGAGTGTGACGGACTCTTCGACGCCATTGCTTGACAAGTTAAACACGACAACAGTTTTTAATAATTATAAAAACAAAGTACTTAATAGTGGCTTGAAAGATTTTAGCGGAGGAAGTTGGTCTTTTACAATTCAAAAGTCTGATAATGCAGATTTATTCTATGCATTGCATAGGGTAAGCACCTCTGGAACAGGCTTCATGATTGGTAATTCTATAATGTATTATTTGATTACCGTTCATGACACATTTGATTTTGCATATGACAACAACTATGACGACTTGTTTACTACTACAGTGAACAATTGGGCTTGGTTGTGCCAGCAGACGCATGTGTTGAATCCCATAGAGATAAATCTTAGCACGGCTATTGGATAAAAAATCAGTGGTATTTATTTTTTACGAAAGTAAAAGTTGAAACCTAAAATAAGGATGGCTCTAACGTATGAAAAATTTTACGGAGGCGTTTCCAATGCAGAGCAACTGATGTATAAGAAATCTTGTGTATACTCTAAAAGTAAAGAAGGAAAATTAAAATGGCTAGTGAAAAAATATCTCGTAGAATTTTTTGAAAGCAAGTGGGATTGTGGCTCTTTCTTCAATGGAGCTTAACTCTGGGCTGACTGCTTTTGCAGATAATCAAAGTGATGGAAGAAAATCTCATATCGAGAGATACCATAGATACGATTTTGATACAAAAGAAGAATCTATAGAGGAAATTATAGTTGAAACCAATTCCTTCACGGATGGAGAGACAACTGCAGGCTATTTTCCAAATGGAAAGATTTCGGATATTGATCTACCCGATCTGTATGCGATTATCGGAAGCAATGATATCACTGTTGTTGATAATCCAACAGCAACACCATATTGTAGCACGGTATGCCTACAGATAACGACCAATAATGGAGGGACAAATTATGGTTCTGGATTTATGATTGGGCCTAATGCACTTGCAACAGCAGCACATAATCTATATAGTATAAAGGAAAAAGCCTACGTTAAGTCGGTAAATGTCGCACCTGCTCGATCTGATAATAGTAAACCTTTTGGAAGCGAAAATGTATCGGCAAGTTCGATGATTGTTAGTGGTTCTTATCTTGCTGGAACAAGTTCAGAGGATTGGGCAATTATTACGCTCAAGAATAATTTAGGAACGAAAACGGGATGGCTTGGGTTACATTGGCAGTCTAGCAATTATTCATCATCACAGTTGGTGTATGCTTATGGCTATCCGAGCCAAATAAATGGTGCCGATGCGAGATATCGGATGTGTAAATCTTCTGGGTATATTAGAAGTCAGACTTCAAAATATCTCAAGGGCGATTGGGATTTGACAGGTGGCTTTAGTGGTGGTCCTCTTGTAGAATATATTTCTGGAGCTGGGTATGTAGCTATCGGAATCCATAAAGATGGAAGCACAATTGATGGTTCTTCATATCCGACTTCTTATACAGGGGCATTGAGAATAACACAATCGCTTTATACGCTGTTCCTTTCATACAGAGGTTGATAAAATGAAATGCAAACGGAAGATTATGGTTGGCATAGCATTTGTGGCAGTGGCTCTCTGCATTCTATTTCAATTGAATACATCCGGAAGAAAAAAATCGGAACTTATAGTTGAAGAAGTTGACCTGAAGAACAATTGTATTTATGCGACTGCAAAAAATCAATTATATGATACGGATGACAATTATATAATTTATGGCGCATCAAACTACTTGAAAGGAAATCTTCAGTTGTCGTATCTTAAAGAAGGCGAAAGCATTCTTGTGATATCAAACGGTAAGGTGTTGCTATCAGATCCGTATCAATTTGATAAAATATACAGTATTCAACTGTTGCAATAGCGTTTCATTTTCTCAATAAATAATATAGGCTATTTACAGCTGTCTCCTCTGTTAAGTGGTGGTGCAGTGCTTATTCTCAATAACGATGCGATTGATGAAAATGATAGACCTTTTAGGAATTTAGAATTTTCTCAATAATCAAGCCACCCAAATGGCAAACTTGAAATCATCGAGAGATACATAAGATATAGGGTTGAATCGACTTTCGTGTCGAAAAAAACAAGTGCTAGAAATAGCAAAATCCATTGAATTTTAGAACGACATTTATAAGAAACCAGTAGATTTGCCTGATGTTTGTGATTTCTTTGACCGTTGGGCCATTGATTTTGCACTACTATGAGCAAAGGAAAAACTTAAAATAAGCCAACAACCCGCCATTTGCAGCGACTGCAAGTAGCGGGTTGTTTGGCCTATTTAGAGGTTAGTCTTTCAGTTTGCCATGGTCACAACCGAGCGTGAGGTAGTGCTCTATCTCCCCGCTCAGCACCATCCGTGCGTACTCCAGCGGATTGTTGTATAGCAGCCAATCAAGTTCAGCTCGCTGTGCCGGGGTATTGCCGTACTCGTCCTCAATGGCGATACAATCAATGGAAAGGGTTGTGCCATCTTCAAATCGGGTTTCCACCCGGTTGGTGTCCATGTTGTAGCGGCAGGAAAGCGCTTTTTGAGAGTGATTAAGGTCGAAATTCTGATTTCGTTTCATTTGAATAGCTCCTTTAATGATTTTGAAATTTGATTTTCAACGAGATGAGGTCTCTTTTTTCTTTCTCCTAAGTCACCCAACCGCACTACCCTGCATCGCAACTGTTCACAATGCTGTCTACGTCCGGGCGGTGCATCAGCTTTTGCAAGATACCAAACTGCTTTTTGGTACTGGCAGACACCAGATACTGCCACTTCTGCGGTAGGATGGGCAAGTCTGCAATGCTCCACTTGACGTATTTGGCATCGTAGACATTAGGCGGAGCCAGTTCCACCAGATGACCCACACACCAGCTCACCAGATAGCCGTTGCCCTCAAGGTAGCCGTCCTGACGGCTGGTGGCACCGAGGACTTTGGCATAGGACATGGCTACGGACGGTTTCTCCGCCACGATCAATTTTGCAATAAGAATCCCTCCAATCTGTTTTGGATGCGGTAGAATGAAAAAAGCTCTCCGGCGCCTCCGTAGAAGTGATCAAGGGTCATGAGCATTTTTGAGTAGTAAGTTTATTTGAGTTTTCAGACTAAGACCTCCAATTAGAAAATAAGAGTTCGAGCGTTATCTATACACTTTGGCTGTTCAGTGGTACAATAAACGTGGAAAGGAGCTTGCTTATGAGATGGATGTATTGGCTGACAACAGACGAGCGCAGACAACTTCGGGATCGTATCAAAAATACTATTAGCTACGAATTAAGTAAAAATCGTTGGGGTGCGGTTGCCCCAGGCTCATTGGATAGAATCAAACACTTCTATATTACGGATTATCGTGCGCTTACACTTGCTATTGGCGTTATTCGATATTCGCTTAAAGGAACAAACACAAAAGTGTTTTATCGGGGACAAGAGCGCGATTATTCACTTATTCCAAGTTTATACCGTTCTGTCAATAATGAAGTAGAGGCATTGAATATAGAACAAAAGCTGGACGATGCGTTGGAAATGCTCAGGCCGCATTTTGATCCGAGGGGTACAGATGACGAAAGGGAAGCGCTTTGCCAACATTATGGATTACGTACTCGCTGCATTGATTTAGTAGATAACATTCAAACGGCCCTTTGGTTTGCATATGACCGCTCTTTCATAAAGGATGATCGAGAACAACGCTTTGATGAAGATGTCGGTTATGTTTATGTGATTGCCGTTCCAAATGATGATACAAAAGTGAAAATTATCGACTTGCGTGAAAAACCATCAAATTTTTTGCGTCCACATACTCAACAGGCATTTATGATGAAAACTTCAAATTCCCGAAAAGAACTTGGAAGGCTATCTGCATATCAAGCGGCAACATTTATTATTCCAAGAACATTGCTTAGATTGTGGAGTAATTATGATAATATTCCTTCAAACTATATGTATCCTAATGATGTGACCGATGCAGGCTTGCGCTTTTGGAATGGAGCTGTGAAAAAAGTAATCGATGATGGATATGATTTTGGGCCGTTGATGGGGTAAAAAAGCACACCCCCTTTCCTGTTGAAAAAGTGGTGCGCTCTGTAGTATACTGTTACCAGATTCAATCATCCAAGAGAAAGTCGATGAGATATTCCTTCGGAATCATGAAGGAACGGCCAACTTTTAGACTGCGAATCCTGTGCTGATGCACCCGCCGTATCACGGCGGTCTGGCTTTTGAAGCCCAATAATTTTGTTGCATCCTCCACGGTGAGAACATCGGGATAACTTGCAAACATTTTCTCATAAAGCTCTTTTACTTGAATTTTGTTCATCATCCTTGACTTTCCTTTCGTTTTGTGTCTAAGCAGAGGGGCGTTTAGCTCTGCATCCCTCCTAAATATCCCTCCAATTTTCTTTTTGACGTTCCAAATCAAAGAATTGGAGCAGAGGGAAAACGTAACGAAAAATTGAAGATTTGATGTTTTATTGAACGAAGATGTGTGAAAATCGAAATTCGAGCAGGGAACGGAGTATCATTAGATAGCACTGGATGACACCAGATGAGCGACGGTGACGAAAACTCAAAATCCCTTGTGCTAATAACACGTGTGGGTTCGACCCCCACCACCGGCATAGTGAAAGCAGTCTGAGATGAAAATTTCAGGCTGCTTTTCTTTTTAATTTTTCCCTTGTCCATCAGGAACGCCGGGAGCTGAAATGCTGCAAAACTCAGCGGCGGGGCTGACTGTTTTAACTACTGTTTAAGACTTTGTGCTTTTCTGTTCATAAACTTCTGGTATCCTGTACACAACGAAACGAGAAAGAGGGAGCTTTATGAACGCCGAACTCACCTTCCTGACCGCCCTGCAATCCCTGCACAGCCCCATGCTGGATGGAAGCATGGGTTTTATTACCCGTCTGGGAGACTCCGGTATTCTCTGGGTGACGCTGACAGCGCTGCTGCTGGTGTTCCGCAAAACGCGGCGGGTCGGCTGCGTGCTGGCTGCGGCGCTCCTCATCGACGCTGTCCTCTGCAATCTTCTTCTCAAGCCGCTGGTGGCCCGCGTCCGTCCATGCGACATCCTCACAGAGGTACAGCTGCTTATCCCGCACCCGGACGATTTCTCCTTCCCTTCGGGCCATACGGCGGCGTCCTTCGCCTCGGTGACAGCCCTCTGGCTGGCCGGGAAAAAGCAGTGGGCGATGGCGGCTCTGCCGGTAGGCGTTCTCATCGCATTCTCGCGGATGTACCTCTGTGTCCATTACCCGACGGATATTCTGGGTGGTGTCATTTTGGGAGCTGCCTGTGGATGGACGGGAGCATGGCTCGTAAAGAAAGCAGAGCGACGAATGGCCATCCCGCGGAGCTAAAAAAGAAGAAGAGACCGCTGTGCAGCAGCTTGCTGTACAGCGGTCTCTTTTGTTATGAGGCAGACCCGCTTATCTGAGGGAACATCCCGGTTTTCCGCAAAAGCCCAAAAGACATGCAGGCAACTCAATGCATCCCCAAAAATTTGGCCTCGAAAAAAGAAAAGCACCGTACTTCATGCGAAGTACAGTGCTTTTTTGGTGGAGAATAGCGGGATCGAACCGCTGACCTCTTGCATGCCATGCAAGCGCTCTCCCAGCTGAGCTAATCCCCCATAGCTGACGTGTCATTCCTGACGACGCATATTATTATACCAGCCAAAAGGAGAGTTGTCAATAACTTTTTTATTTTTTGTGAGCGACGCTGCGGCGGGTGCTGCGCTTGTAGTAGAACAGGTACTGCTGTACGATGCCAGCCTGCTGACCATAGGAAGGAAAAGGGTCGCGGCCGCCGAAATCCTCATCAATGAGTCGCTGTATCCAGACATCAATGGGAGCCATCGCGGTACGGCCATAGCCAAAGAGGCAGACGCAGTTTGCTACCTTTTTGCCGACGCCGTCCAGCTCGAGGAGGCGGGAAAAGAGCGCGTCGTCGGGCAGCGCCGCCAGAGCACCGAGGTCGAGTGTGCCGCTGGAAGCCTGTGCGGCAGCGTTCTGGATGTAACGGGTGCGGTAGCCCAGACTACAGCCCATCAGCTGCGCCCCAGAGAGGCCGCAGAGCTGCTGCGGGGTGGGGAAGAGGAAGACTTCATCGCCTTCGGCACTGAGCGGTTCGCCGCAGCACCGGGCAAGGCGTTCTACGGCGGTGCGGATGGCCGGAATGCTTTTGCGCTGGGAGATAAGAAAGGTGATGAGCATTTCCCATGGATCCTGATGCAGGATTCGGATGCCCTGCCCGAAATCGAGCGATTTGTCCAGATAGTTGCTCTGTCCCGCCAAGCTGCACCGCAGCGCGGCATAGTTCCGGCCCAAATCAAAGTAGTTGGCCCAGCACTCCCAATCTGAGCCATACCATGCAGCGTCGTATTGCCCAGCGCCCAGCGGAGTCAGATAAAGGAGTGCGCCGCCGGAAAGAAAACGGTAGCGCCCGTCGGCCAGTTTCTGTGGCCGGAAGCACTGACCGCTTTCGATGATCTTGTCGAGGTCAAAGTCGTCCTGGATGGTGACGAGCTGATGGGAAAGGGGAACGGTATGCATGGAAAACTCCTTTTTGGAAAAATTGTGGCGATGCCCGATTCGAGGTGGAAACTGATTTCTATCCGTACCCTTTGCGGGGAGGGCAACCTTGATGCTGAAAAGACCGGCGTGGTTGTGACAATTTCTATCTACGTCCTCGGTGAAGAGGACGACTTGGTTACGCCTTTGAGAACCGCGATATGATTATTATGTTATTCTATCCACACCCCTCAAATAGGAGCGACTTCAAGTCGAAGAATGCACCGGGGAACACAAACTGATTTCAAACAACGTCTTTAAGAGACGGAATTGTAGGTCAAAATACTCGGTTCCTTAGAGAGCGCATGGCAATAACTTAATAAGAGTTTACCATATTTTTGTGTCGATTTCTACCTGCGCCCTCCGTGAGGAAGGCGACCCATTATCGGCGGCCATCAGAGAGCGTCCGTTTTATTTCTATCCACGCCCTCCGCGAGGAGGGCGACCCGTGCTTGCGAGGATGCAGCCAACCATCGCACATATTTCTATCCACGCCCTCCGCGAGGAGGGCGACGTGCTGACCTCCATCAAGGACAACCACCCCAGAATATTTCTATCCACGCCCTCCGCGAGGAGGGCGACGGCCGAATGCCACGCATGGAAAGCTGACCTTCAAATTTCTATCCACGCCCTCCGCGAGGAGGGCGACCTCAGCAAAACGTAATATTAACGGTTCCACCATAAATTTCTATCCACGCCCTCCGCGAGGAGGGCGACTCAAACCAACACAACTTATGAGTTTACAAAATCAGATTTCTATCCACGCCCTCCGCGAGGAGGGCGACCGGCTGGCTGCTTGGCAGACCTGTTTCCAGCAGGATTTCTATCCACGCCCTCCGCGAGGAGGGCGACCTTCCCAGTCTTCGTCGGTTTCTTTGGTTCTCTATTTCTATCCACGCCCTCCGCGAGGAGGGCGACTCCTTTGCCTCTGTGAAGTCTCCTGTTTTTTCGTCATTTCTATCCACGCCCTCCGCGAGGAGGGCGACCGTCTCCCACAATGACCCGGATTATCTGTTGCGGATTTCTATCCACGCCCTCCGCGAGGAGGGCGACGCAGACCTTCCCCCTGACCACGACCACCGTACAATTTCTATCCACGCCCTCCGCGAGGAGGGCGACCTGAGTCTGAGCGAGGCCCGCGACCAAGTCCGGCTTATTTCTATCCACGCCCTCCGCGAGGAGGGCGACATGCGCAATAGCCGCCCCAAAGGACAGGCACAGCATTTCTATCCACGCCCTCCGCGAGGAGGGCGACCTATGTGGACGGCGAGGACATCCTTGCCGAAGTATTTCTATCCACGCCCTCCGCGAGGAGGGCGACGTACCTGTTTGTATGAGGCTGGCCGGGATGAAGATATTTCTATCCACGCCCTCCGCGAGGAGGGCGACGCTGCCGTCGTGCTGGAAGATTACGAGGAGACAAAATTTCTATCCACGCCCTCCGCGAGGAGGGCGACACCAACAGGGCCTCGAAAAAATGTGGAGTCGAAAATTTCTATCCACGCCCTCCGCGAGGAGGGCGACACGAACAGGCATTCGGCTACCAAGAAGCATGGGCAATTTCTATCCACGCCCTCCGCGAGGAGGGCGACCTGATACCAACGATAGCAGGTTGGGGCCTGAACATTTCTATCCACGCCCTCCGCGAGGAGGGCGACATAAACATCTGGAAAGGCGCCTCAGAGCGTCCAAATTTCTATCCACGCCCTCCGCGAGGAGGGCGACGGTCGTGCCGTGTTGTCTCCGTACTCTCCTGCCAAATTTCTATCCACGCCCTCCGCGAGGAGGGCGACCTGCGCAGCTTGCGCGAGCATCTGCCGCAGAGGCAATTTCTATCCACGCCCTCCGCGAGGAGGGCGACCGGACTGATACCTATTTCGCGGGTATGCCCCGTATTTCTATCCACGCCCTCCGCGAGGAGGGCGACTTTTTAAGAGGTCAAAGCAGCTGCGCCCGGGCCAATTTCTATCCACGCCCTCCGCGAGGAGGGCGACGCCATTCTGGCGGAAGCTATCGCCAACGGACTGATTTCTATCCACGCCCTCCGCGAGGAGGGCGACCCAACGGCCTGGTGGCCTTTGCTAACGGGTACATATTTCTATCCACGCCCTCCGCGAGGAGGGCGACGCTGGTACAACCATCAGCGCAGCCAAGGGTACATATTTCTATCCACGCCCTCCGCGAGGAGGGCGACCCGGAGCAGCAACACCGTCCAGAACGCCCTGCTCGATTTCTATCCACGCCCTCCGCGAGGAGGGCGACTCCGTATGAGAGGAGCGAAGACCATGATTGAGCAATTTCTATCCACGCCCTCCGCGAGGAGGGCGACCGGCCATTTAATCTATCGCGGTACTTCCCATTCGATTTCTATCCACGCCCTCCGCGAGGAGGGCGACTATCACCATCGTATTATCTCCAATCTGAGAGCCGATTTCTATCCACGCCCTCCGCGAGGAGGGCGACTGTCAATGCGCTTGAGTCTATGCTTGGCCCCAACGATTTCTATCCACGCCCTCCGCGAGGAGGGCGACAAAATGCGGCCTCGGATGATGGTGTAGGTTCTGCATTTCTATCCACGCCCTCCGCGAGGAGGGCGACCGAAGATGCTGCTGAAAAACTACCGGCGGTTCAAATTTCTATCCACGCCCTCCGCGAGGAGGGCGACCATCTGCCGGATGATGAGGTCTCGCACGCTCTGGATTTCTATCCACGCCCTCCGCGAGGAGGGCGACACCTGGATTTGAGCAGCTTCTCCACGATCTCCATCATTTCTATCCACGCCCTCCGCGAGGAGGGCGACAACATAGGCGGCGGCAAACCGTCTGGAAGGACGTATTTCTATCCACGCCCTCCGCGAGGAGGGCGACTTTTCCCCTCGTTGGAGATGTGGGCGACCATCTTATTTCTATCCACGCCCTCCGCGAGGAGGGCGACCCAAGACTTTACCGAGGCACCGCAGACGCTGGCGATTTCTATCCACGCCCTCCGCGAGGAGGGCGACTCGAGCAGCAAGCAGCCATGAGCTACAACTCAGCGATTTCTATCCACGCCCTCCGCGAGGAGGGCGACGCGCGCACGCGCGCAATAATGTGCCTAACCTTTACATTTCTATCCACGCCCTCCGCGAGGAGGGCGACTACAGCTTACCAGCGGCAAACGTGCAGCGATACCGATTTCTATCCACGCCCTCCGCGAGGAGGGCGACCACTTGCGCTGTCGCTTGAGCCTTGCGACCAGCTTATTTCTATCCACGCCCTCCGCGAGGAGGGCGACTGGATGTTTTATCTCTTTTTGGTGTCTCTCTGAGATTTCTATCCACGCCCTCCGCGAGGAGGGCGACTACCACAACAGGGCAGATGATTGCCGTGCCGGACAATTTCTATCCACGCCCTCCGCGAGGAGGGCGACGCCTTGCCCCTGTACCCCGCTTTGCTCTCAGAATAAATTTCTATCCACGCCCTCCGCGAGGAGGGCGACTGGCCGATGGCCTTGATGCCGGCCAGAGCATTGCATTTCTATCCACGCCCTCCGCGAGGAGGGCGACTTCGTTCTGGAACGAGCGCATGAAAGCGGATCACATATTTCTATCCACGCCCTCCGCGAGGAGGGCGACACCAGGCTCACCATAGAGGATAACAGACAGCTTGATTTCTATCCACGCCCTCCGCGAGGAGGGCGACACCATGACCAAGAAAGACAGAGTACAGATTGTAATTTCTATCCACGCCCTCCGCGAGGAGGGCGACCGGAGTGGTGCCTGCCTCCCGCTCTCCCGTCATGATTTCTATCCACGCCCTCCGCGAGGAGGGCGACTTTGCATCCGCCATGTAGAGCTCCACCAGGGAACCATTTCTATCCACGCCCTCCGCGAGGAGGGCGACCTGACCGCAGCCGCGGCTATGCTGATACGCCAGTATTTCTATCCACGCCCTCCGCGAGGAGGGCGACGACCACAATATATAGTGGTATAATCCGTGAAATTATTTCTATCCACGCCCTCCGCGAGGAGGGCGACGTGTTCTAGCAACAAAAGAGCATCGGTCCATCACATTTCTATCCACGCCCTCCGCGAGGAGGGCGACCTCAAGATTATGGCTATCACTCACGACCCGGAGATATTTCTATCCACGCCCTCCGCGAGGAGGGCGACCGGAGGATGGGCAGGAATGAAAGAAAGACAAGTAATTTCTATCCACGCCCTCCGCGAGGAGGGCGACTCTTCCGGGGTATCGTCCGGGGCGGGCGGTGGCTGATTTCTATCCACGCCCTCCGCGAGGAGGGCGACCGCCGTAACATGGACGACCCCCGACGGGTCGATCATATTTCTATCCACGCCCTCCGCGAGGAGGGCGACCAACACAAGTTATCAACGGGCAATGGCCGACATATTTCTATCCACGCCCTCCGCGAGGAGGGCGACGACCTTCCCCGGCTGGTGCAGCAGCCCGCCGGGGAATTTCTATCCACGCCCTCCGCGAGGAGGGCGACGAGCTTTGACGCCTCTGAGCACATCACCTGGTATCTATTTCTATCCACGCCCTCCGCGAGGAGGGCGACCACCGGGTTGTATGGGGAGATGAGTGCCGCTGAGATTTCTATCCACGCCCTCCGCGAGGAGGGCGACCCCAACGGCCTGGTGGCCTTTGCTACCGGGTACACATTTCTATCCACGCCCTCCGCGAGGAGGGCGACTTTGCAATGCTTGGTCACATGGAGTAGCCATAGGTATTTCTATCCACGCCCTCCGCGAGGAGGGCGACGCTGCCGCGTCATTTGGGTGCAGTCCCTCCTTGAATTTCTATCCACGCCCTCCGCGAGGAGGGCGACAGCTTGGTCTAAATGCAACGCAGTATGTAGTCACGATTTCTATCCACGCCCTCCGCGAGGAGGGCGACTTATGCGAGCTGTAAGTGGCATAGACACCATCTTATTTCTATCCACGCCCTCCGCGAGGAGGGCGACGTTACGCCGTTTCCGAGACAGCCAAGGAACAACTTATTTCTATCCACGCCCTCCGCGAGGAGGGCGACAAATTGAGCAAAAATCACAAAAGCGGAAAATCATATTTCTATCCACGCCCTCCGCGAGGAGGGCGACTAGGTTGTAGACTAAAAATCAACCCTTTCGACCATTTCTATCCACGCCCTCCGCGAGGAGGGCGACCTGCGGTGGCGGTTTCCGTCACCTCGATCTTCTTATTTCTATCCACGCCCTCCGCGAGGAGGGCGACGACCGTGAGAATGCGCTTCTCCACCTGCTCATGGAATTTCTATCCACGCCCTCCGCGAGGAGGGCGACCTTGATGTACCAGTCATATTCCACCGCATAGGACGCATTTCTATCCACGCCCTCCGCGAGGAGGGCGACTTAAATTTTACATTACATAACATAGGAGGCATCAATTTCTATCCACGCCCTCCGCGAGGAGGGCGACTATCGGCAAGCCCTACATCATCCAGCACATCATATTTCTATCCACGCCCTCCGCGAGGAGGGCGACTTCGTTGTCTACTGCGAGAGTTCTCTGGATTTCGATTTCTATCCACGCCCTCCGCGAGGAGGGCGACCTGTTACATGGACATCTATTACTTCTTTGCGCCATTTCTATCCACGCCCTCCGCGAGGAGGGCGACCAGTTCCCATCATCATCAAAACATGGTTGTCTGCCCAATTTCTATCCACGCCCTCCGCGAGGAGGGCGACCCACAGAGTAGTGATAATACTCGTGACCGGACGATTTCTATCCACGCCCTCCGCGAGGAGGGCGACCTCATTGTTTACGACCTCCATTCACTTGCGGGAAATTTCTATCCACGCCCTCCGCGAGGAGGGCGACTGCCGCGTCCGTTGCTGCTGCCGAAGATGAGTTTATTTCTATCCACGCCCTCCGCGAGGAGGGCGACACGTACAGGGCCGCTATTATGGCAAGGCTGATTCAATTTCTATCCACGCCCTCCGCGAGGAGGGCGACTCCCTGAGTTTCTTGAGGAGCTCCGCAAGGCAAAGATTTCTATCCACGCCCTCCGCGAGGAGGGCGACGACACCGCGTCAGCGATGAGCCAGCAGCGGCGCAATTTCTATCCACGCCCTCCGCGAGGAGGGCGACACAGTGAGGTCATTCACCTTACGGCAGCCTACCAATTTCTATCCACGCCCTCCGCGAGGAGGGCGACACCTTTCCACGCGCGATTTCGCCGCTGGAAAGCAGATTTCTATCCACGCCCTCCGCGAGGAGGGCGACTTGAGTTCGTCCGTCTCCTTGTGCAGGGCATCCAATTTCTATCCACGCCCTCCGCGAGGAGGGCGACCGTTAAAGGCTGGCTGCGGGCCACCGAAGTAACGCGATTTCTATCCACGCCCTCCGCGAGGAGGGCGACTCCGACGTCCTCAGCCTGCGCACCTCGCAGCTTACATTTCTATCCACGCCCTCCGCGAGGAGGGCGACCGCTGCGGTTGATGTAGTAGGTCACATCGACGTTATTTCTATCCACGCCCTCCGCGAGGAGGGCGACCGCAGGAGCGGGGCGGCAAAGCTGGCTGCAAGGATATTTCTATCCACGCCCTCCGCGAGGAGGGCGACCTTTGGAGTCCATCCAGTAGCCTCCCTCGTTGGTATTTCTATCCACGCCCTCCGCGAGGAGGGCGACCCTGCGGTGCTGGGGCCACGCTGCTTGCCTTTTTATTTCTATCCACGCCCTCCGCGAGGAGGGCGACGCATCCGGCATGACCATACCTACCAGCAGGGTCTCATTTCTATCCACGCCCTCCGCGAGGAGGGCGACGTTGTAGTTGGTGCGGATGACCTCAAACGCCAGAATATTTCTATCCACGCCCTCCGCGAGGAGGGCGACCTTTTCCGGCGTTTCGGGGGGTGGAAAAATGGCTTATTTCTATCCACGCCCTCCGCGAGGAGGGCGACCATAAAAGATTTGGGCCTGCAAGTTGACGCTTGCATTTCTATCCACGCCCTCCGCGAGGAGGGCGACGCTGATTGCAATGTCGATGTAGTTCGTATAGCCGGATTTCTATCCACGCCCTCCGCGAGGAGGGCGACCTTTAAAAGGCGGCAAGACGTCAAATTGACGATATTTCTATCCACGCCCTCCGCGAGGAGGGCGACCCGGCAGCGGTCTGCCACCTGTGTATGCGTTTTGCAATTTCTATCCACGCCCTCCGCGAGGAGGGCGACAGCAAAAACAGAGACAAAATCTCTATTTTCAAACAAATTATACAACATTCTGCACGAATTTAGAAGAGCCTTGATTTACAACGGGTCAAAGAACTATCCAAATCATGCAAAATGACACAAAAATCCGGTGCGAAGGTGCCGGAAAAATGCTGAGAACTCGCCCTTCGCACCGGGGCGGGAAACTCAGAACAACAGCAGGCCGTCCTGCTCGAAGGGCGGATGAACGCCGATATGCTCCACCTTGTTCTTATAGTTGTTGCCCAGCTGGTAGAAGCGCAGACTGTCCAGCGCAGGGTCGATGAGAGACATCAGCTCCGCCTTGAGAACGGCATACTGCGCGGCATCCAGCAGACACTCGAACACGGAGTTCTGCACCCGCTGGCCGTGGTCCACACAGCGCTTGGCGACTTTGCGCAGACGTTTGCGCCCGGCAGGAG
The DNA here is from genome assembly GCF_017377665.1 of Faecalibacterium sp. Marseille-P9590. Classification (NCBI taxonomy): domain Bacteria; kingdom Bacillati; phylum Bacillota; class Clostridia; order Eubacteriales; family Oscillospiraceae; genus Faecalibacterium; species Faecalibacterium sp. Marseille-P9590. The sequence goes on along the minus strand of NZ_JAFREF010000013.1, from coordinate 56,211 downwards.
TTTCGGTGTTGACGTCGTAGGTGATGAGGACCAGCATACACATCCCTCACTTCCAGAAAAATGGCGGGTAAAGCTCCATATCGCCTCGCAGGGTGCGGGCCAGAAGCAGAGCCTGCACATAAGGCACGAGGCCCCACGGAAGCTTTTCGTTCAGGAACGGGTGGGTGATAGTCTCCTGCTTGCGGGTCTGCCACCCGCCCAGAAAGGCGCGGCGGCCCTCATCGGTGAGAAGGACGGCCCCGTTCTCCTGCTTCTGGAAATGCTTCGGCGTCATGATTTTCTGGTTGATGCAGGAGAGCACGAAGCGGTCGGCATAAACTGCACGCAGCTCTTCCATGAGGTCGAGGGCGAGGCTCCTGCGCCCGGGCCGGGCGCGGTGGAGAAAGCCGACGTAGGGGTCGAGGCCCACACTCTGAAGAGCCGCCGTGCAGTCGGAGGCCAGAAGCGAATAAGCGAAAGAGAGCAGGGCATTGGTATTGTCCAGTGGCGGGCGGCGGCTCCGACCGGTGAAGGCAAAATCATCGTGCTGCTGCAGGATGAGTGAATCAAAGCAGTCGAAATACCGCTGTGCTGCCTCGCCCTCCAGACCGCGAAGCTGGTCGAGGTCGTCACACTGTTCGATGAGGGGCAGCGCCGCCGCCAGCTGGGCGCTGGTGCGCTTGAGCTGTTCCACCGGCACCCGCTGGGGGTGGTCGCGGGTGGCCCGTTCCAGCACCCAGCGGGCGTTATAGACTTTGCCCAGGATGAAATTGCGCGCATAGAGACAGCTCTCTGCCTCGCTGTCTGCGATGCGGTACTGGGTCTGCCGCAGCAGGACGTTGCCCCGCTCTTCGCCTACGGCCCGGGCCAGAAAGCGGCCCTGCGGGCTGAAAAAGCTCAAATCGACCCCGAGGCTGGTGCATTTACCCATCAGGGCAGGGCTTGCGCCGGGATAGCTGAAGCAGACGATGCCTTCCAGCGTGTGGAGCGGGACCCGGCCAATTTCAGCCTTGTTGCAGAGCAGGACGATGTTCTCCCCCTCGAGGGAAAGGTAGGCGTCCTTGTTGAGGACGTAGAGCGTGTTCAAAAACTTTCTCATGGCGCGGCCTCCTGCATCTCGTCCAGATGGGCGCGGAGATAGGCTTTCGGGTCGGCACGCTGATACAGCACGGGGAGGCAGAGCTCTTTGAGGGAGCAGGCGTTGCAGTGAGTGCCGGGCTTTGACTTGGGGGTATAGCCCCGGGCAAAATAGGCGTGCATCTCATCGGCCATCTTCTGGGTGGCCTGGCGCAGTTCTTCGGTCAGCGGCACGACCTCCCGCCGCCGCGTCTCTTCGTAGAAGAGCGCACCCTCCGGGATGCTGCACACCAGCATCTCTTCCAGCGCCATGGCCTGTGCGCAGAGCTGCAGCCGATCAGCGTCGCTGGCCTTGGCGCGGCCATGCTTGTACTCGACAGGCATGGGCTTCCAAAGCCCTTCCGTGCTTTGCAGGGGGATGCCCTCCGGGTCGGCCCGGAACTCGACGACATCGCAGTTTCCGCTCAGGCCAAGCCGACGGCTGACCACCTGCATCCCTCGGGTGATGAGCAGGCCGCCGCGCCGTTCGGTCTGGTTTGTGTCATGGCAGCGGGCGTGGTCGAGCTGGCCTTCGACGGTGCGGCGGTTCTCCGCCCACTGCTGTTCCAGATGGATGAGCGCCCACTGGCGGCGGCAGAAGCAGAAGTGCTGGATGCCCGACAGGGGCAGCCAGTCGTCTGCGCCGCCCATCAGGACAGCCTCTCGCAGGTGACTCCTTCCGGCAGAGTGTCTGCCACCGTGACGGTGTAGTCGCGGTAGCTGCGGGCGGCGTCCACATCGGGCTTGCGCTGGACGGCGACGGAGTCGAAGAGCTTATAGGCCGGGGCATTGCCCAGCTCAGAATCGTGCTTGAACACGATGAGCTCCCGCACGGCCATCTTGCCCCGGGCAGCGCTGTGGTCGTTCTCGAACATATTCAGAATGGCAGTCCACAGAAGTTTCAAATCATCCTCGGAGAAGCCGGTGGTCTTCCGGGCGAGGTTGGCCGAGACATAGCCCTCGGCGCGGTAGAGGGCGTAAGGCACGATGTGCTTGCGGCCCATCTCAGTACCCTTCTTCTCGGCATCGGCCTCGGTAGTGATGGCCACGCGGGTGATGGTGACTTCCTGCGGGACGATAGGGTCTACCGACCGGGCAAAGCTCAGCTGGACGGGGCCGCGCACCTGACCGCAGTTCAGCGCACCCTTGACGAAGGTGGTCATGACGGCACCGAAGGTGCGGATGTCGAAGTAGTTCTCACACATATAGTCCCGCAGCTTGGCATCGATGTCGGGGTCGGCCTTTTTGGCAGCTTTCAGGTCGGGGTCGATGCCCAGCGTGCTGATGGCCTCGGCATCGCTGCGGTTGAGGGGAACGCCGTCCTTGATGTAGATACGATAGCCTTTTTCGTCCTCTTTCAGGGTCTCGACATAGTTGCGGATCTTCCGCTTGAGGCAGACGTCGGTCACCAGACCGTAGCCCGTCTCGGGGTCGATACGGGGCATATTGCCTGCATCGGGGTCGCCGTTGGGGTTGCCGTTCTCGACGTCGAACAGGATAACGAAATCATAGCGGTTCTTGATGGGCTCAGACATGGTTTATTCCTCCTCATTCTTTTTGGCGTAGCGTTTCTGGGTCTGGTGGTAGTAGCCGATCTCAAAGGCACCCTGCTCCGGCAGGCTGAGCCGCGCCGGGAAGCCTGTCTCGGGCAGCTGGGCCATCAGCTCGGTGAGCTGTTTGCTGAAATGCACCTCGTTGGGGGTGCTCATCTTCTGCAGATGCTTCTGAGCCAGCTTGACCAGCGTAGGGAAGGCCGTTGCCGGGGTGGCACAGGCCGAGTTGAAGTACCGGTCTTTGATGGTGGCGTTGATGCCGGGATTGGCGACGCTCTGGATCGTCTCCAGCACAGAGAAGAGACGCCCCAGAACATAGGGGACATTGCTGCTTTCGTTCAGGCTCACGGTAAATACCTCCTTGTTGAGCTCGGTGGGGTAGTTGCGGAGATAGTAGGCTTTCAGGATGGCGGCGCGGCCCCGGGTGACTTCCCGTTCGGCCCGGATGCGGAGGGTCACGCCGTTGAGCAGAGTGGCGGGGTACGGCCCGCCGGTGAGGATGGCCCGGAGCAGATCGCCCACCAGCTGGGGCGAGGGATTTTTGTCCCGGGATTTCTGGTTGACCGTCTCCTGCGCCAGCGCCCAGACCGACAGGTTTTCCCGCTTGTCGAAGGCGGGGCGGGTGATGCTGAGCCGGTCGGCGTGGTCCTGCAGATTTTTGGCAAACTGTCCGAAACTGCTGTGCAGGAAGAACCGGACGGAGAGCCGGGCCGCGTTGGGCGAGATGCCCAGCACATAGAAGTTCTGGCTCGGGTCCAGCTTGTCGTCGAGGAAGGAGACGGGACGTCCTTGAGAAAGGGCTTTCAGTGCGGCGGCAAGGTCGCTTTCCGAGACGCCGCGCGCCTCGGCACCGCCGCAGAAAAACATCAGCATGGCATTTGAGTAGACGGGAGCGGCGTTTTCGGCCCAGCAGACGATGGTGGTGTCGCCGATGCGCTGACAGCAGTTCCGGTCAGCCAGCAGCAGATTGAGAGCCGTGGTGTAGGCGAAGGCCGCGTACTCGCTGACAGGGGCGTTGGCACCCTGCTCATGGCCATAGGAGCAGAAAGCGGGCGCGTTGAAGGAGACCAGCGCCGCACCGGCGGCCTGTGCGCCCATCACACCTTTGATGGCGGGGTGGATGCGGGCGATGCCGGCTTCTTTGCCGGTGATGAGGCAGCGGGCCGTCTCGGCGTCTGCATCGGAGGTGTCAAAGGCGGACTGCCATGCGGCCCGGATGGCGTCATCTGTGGTGGCCAGCCAGTGGGCGCCGTCGGGGGATTCGTAGCCGAACACAAGGTTCGCGTTGTTGTTCAGGTCGGCCCACTGCTCTGCCAGCAGCGGGTGGGTGGGGGCTGTATCCGGCTCCCAGCTGTCAAAAAAGGCGAGGATGGCTTTGGCGGCAGGGGAGTCCACACCGTCGAGCACCTTGTGGTGAAGGGCGGCACAGGCCTCGAAGCACTGGCGGGAGCGCTCGGGCTTGCCCTTTTCGTCTGCGCCCAGCAGATAGGACGTATTGTCGCACAAAAAGTTCGCGGCGACGCCGGAGGCGCGCTTGACCCGGTGGGGGACAGGGAGCTCCCGGGGGGCGATGACGGTCTTTTTGCCCTTGGGGACTTCCTGCCGCAGGTCGTTGAGGGCGAGGAGCTGGCCGTCGGGGCCGAGGCGCAGTTCATAGCTGACTTTGAACTTACTGTCCCAGCCGGGGGCCTCCACCTTGCCCTGCTTCAAGAGCTGTTCATAATAGGCGGTGAGTGCTTGGAGTATCATGTAAACACCTCCACGTCTCGGCATTCCATCACGCCGTCCACCAGCTTTGCGCGGAAGAACTGGCTGCGGATGTTGGCCGAATCAGAGTAATCGAGGCTGTGGAGCATGAAGCCGAGGTCCTGCGTGACCTTCAGCGCCGGAATGCTGCCGCCCGGCCACTCCCGGAAGTTGGCCGGGAACTCCCGGCACCCGAAACAGGGTTGGTGATAGCACTGACCTTTGCGCAGGCGTCGGCGCAGGATGTCCTGGAACTTGCCGGGATTGTCGCTGGGGGCGGCCTTGTCCGTCAAATCGAAGTGACACTCGATGACGTAGTGGACGTCCTGCAGGACCATCGCGGCCCGCTGCTGGATGTCCTCCGAGGTGTAGAGCACCGGCGGCGTGCCGCCTTTGGCCGCACTGAGGGCGGCGGAGGACAGTAGGGTGGACTTGACCTCGTTGCGCCGGATGTTGGTGAACCGGATGGGCCGCTGGGTGTATTCCTCGGTGGACGCTTCATCCTCGGGGTCAAGGCCGAAGGGCTTGAGCAGATAGATGCGGTCAACCGTATAACGCAGCCCGGGGTGCCAGTAGATGGCCTCCACAAGGCCCCGCGCAGCGGATGGAGTGATCATGTCGTAGCTCACACGCTCGGTCTTCATTTCCGGACGAGTGAAACAGGCATAGTCGCCCCACACCTCAATGAGCATGGACATCAGCATCGCCTCCTTTCTAGGTGAAGTTGAATTTTCAGACTAAGATGAATGTTAGCCATTGCAACCACCTCTTCACTATTTTACTTCATTTATTTGATAATCGGATATGTCTCTATATCCTTTCTGAGCTTAGTATATTCTTTTTCGAAAGCGCTGTCAAGGAGTTATGAGGAATTATCTGGAAAATGTTGAAAAAAAGTTCGTTTTTCCGTATACTGTTGGTGTCGTTGGAGGTTTGGATGCCTCTGATGAGGATTGAAATATTTAATTGATGTCGGAGATGTCAAGGGGAAGCGGCAAAGCGGTGTATGCTTTGCCGCTTCTCTCTTTTTAGAAGTAAAGGCCGATGCCCGTCTCCACATCCATGGCAAGGCCGGTCTTTTCACTGTAGCAGCTGGTGTCGGTGAGGATGGCGGAACCATCGGGCCGCAGTTCCAGCGCCCCGGCGGCGTCAAGCTTGTCGAACTGGTCCTTATAGCAGGAGACGCTGTAAACGCCCAGATTCCGCAGCAGCGTCCGGGTAACATGACCGCTGCGCAGCTGCTCACAGAGGGCTGCGCCCTCGCCGACGGGCAGATAGACCGTGCGGGCAGCGTTCTCGATGAGGCGGAATTCCTCCGCCACCTGTGCAAAGGGGAACTGGCAGCCCCGGATGCCCCGGAGAAAGGCATCCAGAATGCCGTGCTTGTCCACGGCGTCGGGGCCGCGCAGGTCGGAAAGCTCGTTGAAGTAGAGCTGAATGGCTCGGGGCGTGTCCAGTGTGTCCTGATGCCGGGCGGTGTAGTCCAGCGCGCTGACGTTCTGCCTGAGCATCTGGGGCGTGGAACACTCGTCCAGCCGAAACCGGTAGACGATGCTTTCCTCTGCGCCCCGCCGCCCCTCGCGGTTGCAGCGCCCGGCAGTCTGTAAGAGCGAGTCAAGACCGCACTGCTCGCGGTAAGCGACGGGAAAATCCACGTCCACGCCCGCCTCGATGAGAGAGGTGGACACCACCCGGCAGGGCAGACCCTCTTTCAGTCGCTGGCGGATGTCGTCCAGCTGACGGCGGCGGTCGGCGGCGCAGAGCAGGGTGGTCAGGCAGTAGCTGCCCTCGGCGGGCAGAGCAGCGTAGAGCTGCTGGGCCGTCTTGCGGCGGTTGACCACGCAGAGCACCTGCGGGTGATTTGCCAGCCGGGCGGCGAACTCCTCCTGCGGCAGGGTGCCGAGGTCTTGCAGTGTGGTGCGCCGGAGCACTTCGTAGAGGCGGGCCGCGTCGGGCGTGATCTCCTGCGGGTGGAGCTCCGGCGCAAAGCGCCGGAACAGCGGCTCAAGGGCAGGCTGGGTGGCCGTGCAGAGGACGGCCGTGGAGTGGTAATGCTGGATGAGCTGGGCGATGGCACTGACGCAGGGGGCAAGGTAGTCGCCCGGGAGGGTCTGCGCCTCGTCGAAGATGATGACGCTGTCGGCGATGTTGTGGAGCTTGCGGCAGCGGCTGCTGCGGTTGGCGTAGAGCGACTCGAAGAACTGCACCGCCGTCGTCACCACGACGGGGGCGTCCCAGTTTTCGCTGGCCAGCATCTGGCGGTACTGGGCGGGGGTCAGGTCGTCCTGCTCAACAGTCTTGTACTCGGCGTTGGAGAAGTCGGCCAGAACATTTTCTGCGCCCAGCAGGCCCGAGAAGACGGCGGCGGTCTGGTCGATGATGGACATATAAGGGATGACGTAGATGACCCGCTTCATCTTCTGGGCGGCGGCGTGCTCCAGCGCAAAGGCGAGGGAGGCAAAGGTCTTGCCGCCGCCGGTGGGTACGGTGAGGGTGTAGAGCCCCTGCGGGCCGTGCGCGCCTTTCTCGAGGCAGGCGCGGAGGACGGTGTTGCGCTGGACGCTGACGGGCGAGGGCGATTCGGCCCTGAGATAACGCTGCGCCTGTGCGGAAACGATGTCCCGCAGTGCGGCGATGTCCGTGCCGCTGCCCCGGGGTGCGGCCTTGCCGTCCATGAAGGTCTCGGTGTCGATGAAGTCGGCGTCCACGAGGCAGGAGTAGAGCATCCGGGTAAAGAACGCGAGGCTCAGCGGGTCGGCGCAGGCCCACGCGGGCGGCGTCGAGGCGGGGAGCGTTACTTCCTGCCAGCTGTCGTAGGGGGCTACCGGCTTCTTGCTCCGGCCAAACAGGGTGGCGTCGCCCGGGTCATCGGCGGGGCTCCCGCCGTCGGGCAGGCCGCTGTGGTGTCCGGCCACGGCAAAGGCGGCGTGGGGATGGTGGCGAACCCAGGCCTCCTGCGCCCCGGCGGTGGAGTGGTCCACCTTGGGACCGCCTTTGAGCCGCAGCTGGAAGGCGTCGCTGTATTTGCCGACATCGTGGAGCCACGCGGCAAATTCGGCCTCGCTCTGCGCCCCGAAGGGGGCTGCGAAGGAACCGGCCAGTCTGGCAGTGCCGGCGAGATGGTCGTAGACGGTCTGGGTGCGGGTGCCGTCCTCGCTGATGTGGGCAAGACGTGTGGAGTGCTCCATAAAATGACCTCCTGACTCTGGTTTGCAATAAGGATACGCTTTTCAAAAAGCGTCTGTCAACAAAACGCGCTTTTCGACGAAAAATTCTGGGACTTTGCATAAAAAAGCAGACGGAAAAATCTGCAATGTGCCAAAAAAGAAAGAAACGAGTATTTTCATGTTTTTATAATAATACAAATAATATCCAATAAACTGGACTTTTACTGATTTTTCAGGCAAAAATGAAAAGAGAACTGCGTTTTCAGTACTGCGGGAGGAAGACCGCCCATCAGCAGAGAAAAAATGAAGATGTTGTGTACAACAACACCGCATTAAGATGGAATTAAGGCAGGGTTAAGAAAACCGCAAGAAAAGTGCTGAGTTATTCCATCTGGGAATGGACTTTCGGAAAAATCAAGGCGAATATCCCCCTTTTCATTTGCTGAAATCTGTTGTATTATGAATAACGGATATGGAATCAGAGAAAAAAGCGCCGCGATGAAGCGCAAACAGGAATGATAAGAAAAATAAAGGGCAATAGGGGGAGAGCTACGATGGACGAAAAAGATTACGAGCTGCTGCACGCGCTGGACGAGACGCGCAACATCACCCACGCAGCGGACAAACTGTACATGACCCAGTCGGCACTGTCCAAGCGCATCAAGGCACTGGAACAGGAGCTGGGGGTGGAGATCGTCCTGCGCTCGCGGCAGGGCATCCGCTTCACGCCGGCAGGTGAACAGGTGCTGCTCCACAGCGCCGCAGCCGCCCGCGAGATGGAAAAGATGCGCCGCCAGCTGGCTTCCATTCGGGGCGAAGCCTGCGGCACCCTGCGGGCAGGTATCTCGGTGAACTTCTCCTACTACCGCCTGCCCGAGGTGCTGACGGAATACCACAAAGCCTACCCGAAGGTACGCCTCGACATCGCTACCGGCCACAGCCGGAACATCTACCAGCAGATGCTGGACTCTTCGCTGGACGTGGCAGTGCTGCGGGGCGAGTATCCGTGGGACGGTACCCAGTTCCTGCTCTCGCAGGAGAATATCTGCCTGATCTGCAGCGAGGAGAACAAGGACAGACCCATCTCCGATTACCTTTATATCGACCACAGCAGCGACGCCACCATCAGCGCCCAGATGGCCCGCTGGCGCTACGAGAACGGCGTGACCAACGATGCGGGTAATTTTGTGGTGGATAACATCATGGTCTGCCGCGAGATGGTGGAGCGGGGCCTTGGCTGGGCGCTGATGCCGGAAGTGGCGCTGAATAACTTCAAGGGATATGTCAAGCCCTGCACCTTCGAGAACGGCGAGCCCTTCGTCCGGCGCACCTATATTTTCTGCCAGAGAGACGCAGCCGCCCTGCCGCAGGTGCAGCTCTTTATGGACATGCTCAAAAAGCACCGCTGAGAGGAGAAAAACATGGAAACGACTGTTTCGCTGGTCCAGATGCTGGATGCACGGGAGCGCCGGGTGCAGCATCAGCAGGAGCTGCTGGCCCAGTATCACAAGCCGCTCATCTGCTTTACCATGAATATCTGCGGCCCGATAAAGGATTCGCCCCTCATCCGGCGGGGCTTTGCGCGGGGGCGTCAGCTGCTGCGCCAGCAGTTTCTGCGGGCAAAGCTGACGCCGCTGTATCAGGACGCCGTCCGGGAAGTGACCGGTTGTGAGGCGTTCTATGTGCTGGACGCCGACCCGCTGACTATCAAGAAATTCACCACCGACATCGAGGACGCCACCCCGCTGGGGCGGCTGTTCGACATGGATGTCATCCGCCCGGACGGCCTCAAAGTGGACAGAGAAGAGCTAAACCTCGAAGGCCGCCGCTGTCTCATCTGCGGCGGGCCTGCTAAGGTGTGCAGCAGCCGCCGCGTCCATACCGTGGCCGAACTGCAGGAAAAGACGACGGAGATCTTGACCGAGGCCCGGGACGCGCAGGACATTGCCGACGCGGCCCGTCTGGCCGTCCGCGCCCTGCTCTACGAAGTGACCACCACCCCGAAGCCCGGCCTTGTGGACCGGCGTAACAGCGGAAGCCATAAAGACATGGACGTCTTCACCTTCATGGACAGCGCCGCGGCGCTCTATCCCTATTTTGAAGCCTGCGCCCAGACGGGCCGCGAGACGGCGGAACAGCCCGCGCCCGAGACATTCGCGGCCCTGCGGCCTCTGGGTTGTGAGGCCGAGGGCGAGATGCTGGACGCCACCGGCGGCGTCAACACCCACAAGGGCGCGGTCTTTTCGGTGGGCATCGTCTGCGCGGCGCTGGGACGCCTCGACCGCTCCCTCTGGGCCGAAGCAGCCCGCGTTCTGGCGGAAGTATCCGCAATGACGGCGGGCCTGACCGAGAAGGATTTTGCAGGCGTCACTGCCGAGAACGCCGCTACCGTGGGCCAGAAGCTTTATATCCGGTACGGCATCACCGGTGTGCGCGGGCAGGTGGAAGCTGGACTTCCCGCAGTGCTGAATGTCGGCCTGCCGGTGCTGGAAGCCGGGCTTGCCAAGGGTTACGATTTCGACCGCGCCAGCGGCGGCGCACTGCTGGCCATCCTGGCCAACAGCACCGATACCAACATCATTGCCCGCTCGAGCCGGGAGCGTCAGCTGGCCCTCACCGAAGAGCTGAAAGCCCTTCTCGCCCAGACACCTTACCCGGATAAAGATGCGCTCGCGGCGCTGGATGACCGGTTCATTGCGGAAAATCTCTCGCCCGGCGGCAGTGCCGACCTGCTGGCGCTGACCTGGCTGCTCCATTTTGCTACTACTGAGGGGAATATCAATGAGTGAATATACCATTTCGCAGGTCTATCCGACCGATAAAACCGTTCTGGCCCAAATCGACACACTGCTGGGTCAGGAGGGCATCCGCCGCGACGGCAATCTGGACTACATCTGCGCCATGTTCGACGAGGAATACAACGTCATCGGTACCGGCAGCTGCTTCGGCAACACCCTGCGGTGCTTCGCCGTCAGCAGCGCCCATCAGGGCGAGGGTCTGCTGAACCAGATCATCACCCATCTCATCGAGGTGCAGTGCGCGCGGGGGAATATGCACCTGTTTCTCTACACCAAGGTAAAAAGCTCCAAGTTTTTCGGCGACCTCGGCTTCTACGAGATCGCCCGGGTGGAGGATACCCTTGTCTTCATGGAGAACCGCCGCGACGGCTTCGGGGCTTATCTGCGCGATCTGGAAAAGACCAGGACCGAGGGCAAAAGTGCGGCCCTTGTCATGAACGCGAACCCTTTTACCCTCGGTCATCAGTATCTTGTGGAAAAAGCCGCTGCCGCCTGCGACACGCTCCACCTGTTCGTGGTCAGTGAGGACGCCAGCCTCGTGCCTTTTGCCGTGCGCAGGAAGCTGGTGGAGGCGGGCGTGGCCCATCTGCCGAATGTGGTGCTCCACGACAGCGGCCCCTACATCATCTCGAATGCCACCTTCCCCAGTTACTTCCTGAAGGATGAGGCAGCTGTCATCGACGGCCACGCCCGGCTGGACCTCGCCGTCTTTACGAAAATCGCGGCGGCGCTGAACATCACTGCCCGCTATGTGGGCGAGGAGCCTACCAGTCAGGTGACGGGGCTTTACAACCAGATTATGTGCGAGCAGCTGCCCAAAGCGGGTATCGAGTGTGTCGTTGTACCCCGCAAAGAAGCAAACGGCAAGGCCATCAGTGCTTCCACCGTCCGCCAGTGCCTGCAGAGCGGCGACTGGGATACCCTCGAGACGCTGCTGCCCAAGACCAGCCTCGACTATTTCCGCAGCCCGGAGGCAGAGCCGGTGCTGGCACGCATCCGCAATGCGGGCAATGTCGTGCATTACTGAGAAAAACTTCCTCTCTCTTTGTGGTCATGACAACAGAAATAGGACGAAGCATCTGTTATAATAGGCCCATCAAGAAAAGGAGAGTGTGGATATGATCCGTAAAATCATTCATATAGACGAAGAAAAATGCAATGGCTGTGGTGCCTGTGTCACTGCCTGCCATGAGGGTGCCATCGGCCTCGTGAACGGAAAGGCCAAGCTTATGCGCGACGACTACTGCGACGGCTTCGGCGACTGCCTGCCCGGCTGCCCCACCGGTGCCATCACCTTCGAGGAGCGGGAGGCCGCTGCCTACGATGAGCAGGCTGTGCTGGAAAACAAACAGAAAAAGGCTGCTGCCGCTGCCGAAAAGCCCGTCTTCCACGGCTGCCCGGGCAGCGCCATGCGCCAGTTTGACCGCCAGCAGGCCGCACCGGCTGCAGCTCCTGCCGCCGCCCAGCCCTCGCAGCTGGCCCAGTGGCCCTGCCAGATCAAGCTCGTGCCGGTGAATGCACCCTATTTTGACGGTGCCAAGCTGCTTATCGCCGCCGACTGCACCGCCTACGCCTACGCGAACATCCATCAGGAGTTCATGCGCGGCCATGTTACCCTCATCGGCTGCCCCAAGCTGGATGCCGTGGACTACAGCGAGAAGCTGACCGAGATCATCCGCAATAACGACATCAAGAGCGTTACCGTCCTGCGGATGGAGGTGCCTTGCTGCGGAGGTCTCGAACACGCCGCCGTCACTGCCCTCAAGAACAGCGGCAAGTTCATCCCCTGGAATGTCGTCACCTTCTCGGTGGATGGCCGTATCCTCGACCGGTAAATAATCGCAAACAAAAAAGCAGACGCTGCACAAAGCGTCTGCTTTTTTGGTATCATTCAGTTTGTGGTCTGGGTGGCGGACTGTATCATCTTCCAGACAGACTCGATGCTCTGGCGTATCTGAGCCAGCGTGACGATGTCCTCGTCACTCATCCGGGAAGCCGGGGGAGAGAGCACCGTCTTGGCAGAAGTCACCGTGCCGGTGAGCTGGATGTGGACGTTGTGGTCCGGGATGGTCAGCAACACATGGATGGGCGTGGTCTTCGAGAAGAGAGCGTCCGTCGAAAAGCCGAGCACGAGGGTCGTGCCGTCGGCTGCGGCGGGGAACTGATAGTAGCGGTAGCCGTCCCGTGCGGCAGAAGGAGAGACTTTTTTCAGCCCCTTGAGCGAGAGGGTGAAGCCGGAAAGCTCCTGAAGCTCGACCTTGTTCGTCTCGACGCCCAGCACGGCGGAAGCCTGCGTCTGGGAGATGTAGTCTCCGAGGCTCCACTCGGGCAGAAGAACGCTTGCGATGGAGAGTTTATCGGTGACAGCCTGACGCAGAACGGTGTAGAGCTGCCCGATGTCGAAGAGCGTCTCTTCCGAGTCGATATAGACCCGGGTGAAGGGAGACGTCTTGACGGAGTCGTCTTCGTTGAGCTGGTAGAAAGAGAGCTGCAGCTTTCCGGGCGCATACTGGCCGCTGATACTGCCGCTGGAAGCGTTCACCCGATCGAGGATGTTCAGCAGCGGCGGCTTATCCGGGCTGTTGGGCGTTATCTCATACCGGAAGGTGAAGGATGCACCGGTTTGCAGAGCCGAGATTTTGCTGTGCAGCTGGAAAAAGACCACGCCCACAGCGACCACTACGGCCACCAGCACGACCGCTAAAGCAACAAAAAGCGGATTGACACGTTTTTTTGGAGATGCCATCTGCAAGACCTCCTGTCATAGACTCTATGATTATAGCATACGAGCAGGTGGACGAAATGTCAAGCCGGAACTTGACGTTATCAGACGGTCAGCGTATACTGTCTGATACATCTTATATAAGGTAAAAGGAGGCAGAAATGAAAATAGCGATACTTGGTACCAGCGGCAGCGGGAAATCCACGCTGGCAAAGCGCCTGGGGGAGAGATACGGCCTGCCGGTGCTCCATATGGATACCGTGCATTTCCTGCCCGGCTGGGTGGAGCGGCCCTTCGCCGAGGAAGAAGCCATTGTCCGGCAGTTTCTCGACGAGAACGCAGGCGGCTGGGTCATCGACGGCAATTATAGCAAGACCTGCTATGCCCGTCGGCTGAAAGAAGCGGATAAAATCATCGTGCTCTGGTTTTCACCACTGGTCTGCCTTTGGCGGGCGATACGGCGCTGGCAGCAGAACAAAGGCCGTGTGAGGGAGTCGTCTGCGCCCGGGTGCGAAGAGAAGATAGATGCCGAATTCGTCCGCTGGATCCTCCACGATGGGCGCACGAAGCAAAAGTGGGCGCAGTTGGAGAGGATCAGGGAAAAGTACCCGGAGAAATATGTATTGATTCGGAACCAGCGGGAGCTGGATGGGTTCTTGAAGGAACTTTGAACTGGTTCTCGCGCCGGTGGCGCGGGGGTAGAGCGCGGTTACGCGAGGTTAAGTTCTCTTTTGCGTGCCAAAAGAGAACCAGAAAAGCACCCGCTACTTTCGAGGCGCGGGAGGCACGAATCAAGGGCTGCTCGCCCTTGATAATCCCGAAGGAGTTGTCGAAGCCCAAAAATGCTAGCCGCTTCGCTAAACGCATTTTTTGGGCTTCTCCGGTTTACGACTCCGCCGATGGTGTTACGCTTTCGCAGAACTTTACGTTCAGCAAGGGCGTAAAGTCTGCTGCGAAGCAGCAAATTGGAGAAACGAGAAAAAAGCGTTAAGCGCAGCGACTAGCTTTTTTCCGTTTCGACCTCATCTTCGGAATCGTTAAGGGCGAGAAGCCCTTAACTCGTTGCGGGGAGAGTGGAGTCCAGAGGTAGGGAGGGGGGACTCGAAACACCCCTCCCTGCCTCTGGCCCGCGCGGAGCGCAAGCCGCTTGACCAAAAGAAAAAACCAGCCCCGCGCCACCAGCGCGAGAACCAGCTTAAAGAAAAAACCAGCTCTGCCTCTGGCCCGCGCGGAGCGCAAAGCCATTTGACCGAAAGAGAAAACTGACCCCGCGCAGGTGCGCGATACACTTAACCTTTACAAGCTTCAACAAACGCCCCAAACAGCCCCTGCTGTACCGGGTCCGCGTCGCTGAGCCACTCCGGGTGCCACTGGACGCCGAGGCAGAAGTGTGCGTCCGGCTTTTCCAGTGCTTCCACAATGCCGTCCTCGCTGAGGGCGGCTATTTCTAATTCGGGGGCAATGCGGTCTGCCGCCTGATGGTGCTGGCTGTTGACGAGCACGGTGTCCTGCCCCAGCAGGCGGGACAGCAGGGTCCCCCGCCGCACCGTGACGGTATGGACTTTCGCCCAGTGGTCATTGTGGGGAACATGCTCGAAAGGCTTGATGTCCTGATACAGCGTGCCGCCCAGCACGACGTTCATCACCTGAATGCCCCGGCAGATGCCCAGCACCGGCTTGTCTGCCGCGAGGAACGCCCGCAGCAGCTTCGGCTCGGCGGCGTCCCGCAGAAGGTTCGGCTCGCCGCAGGCGGGGATGCGCTCCTGCCCGTAGAAGGCCGGGTCCATGTCGCCGCCGCCCGGCAGCAAGAGGCCGTCGCAGGTCAGCGCCTCGGTCACGGCGGCATCCGAGTCGGAAAGCGCTACCCAGTGTACCTCGGCACCGGCCCGGGCCAGACTTTCCACATATTTTGACTGTGCGGTGGTAAGCTCCGGGTCAGTGCTCATCCGGGGCATGGCGATGGTGACAGACATAGCAAGCATCCTTTCAACTTCTGGATATAACAAAAACCCAGAACCATCGGTTCTGGGTTTTGTGGCGGAAAGATGGGGATTCGAACCCCAGAACGCTTTTGACACGTTACACGATTTCCAGTCGTGCGCCTTAGACCAACTCAGCCATCTTTCCACATCTTCAATTCTCAGTGCTTCGGGCCGCGGCCCTCAGCGCTCCACTATAATACCTGAAAGAAGGTCTTTTGTCAAGCATTTTTTCAAAAAAGTTTGCATTTTTTCAAAAATGACGCAGCTTCGATGACTGAAAATGAAAAGGAGACGAAGAACCCCTTGACGCAGGCGGCAAACGGGGCTATGATGAGGGCAGAGAGCATGCAGAGCGGGAAACTCTGCGGAAAACAAAAGGAATTCAGGAGGAAAAACAGATGAATTATTCAGATGTTTTGGCCAATGCCCGCGAGTGCATCGGCAAATACTGCAAGGCCTGCCCGGTGTGCAACGGCGTGGCCTGCAAGAATCAGATCCCCGGCCCCGGCGCAAAGGGCGTGGGCGATACGGCCATCCGCAATTATAATAAGTGGGCCGACATCCGTGTGAACATGGATACCCTCTGCGAGAACGGCACTCCCGACACCCACGTGGAGCTGTTCGGTCGCAGCTTCAAGTACCCCTTCTTTGCTGGTCCTGTGGGCGCGGTGAACCTCCACTACTCCGACGTCTACACCGACATGACCTACAACGACGTGCTGGTGCGCGCCTGCGCCGAGAGCGGTATTGCTGCCTTTACCGGCGACGGCACCAATCCTGACGTTATGACCATGGCCACCAAGGCCATCGGCAATGCCGATGGCTGCGGCGTGCCGACCATCAAGCCCTGGAACATCGACACCATCAAGGAGAAGATGGCACAGGCCAAGGCCAGCGGCTGCTTCGCCGTGGCAATGGACGTGGATGCCGCCGGCCTGCCTTTCCTCAAGAATATGACGCCTCCGGCCGGCAGCAAGAGCGTGGCCGAGCTGGCTGAGATCGTCAAGCTGGCCGAGCGTCCATTCATCGTCAAGGGCGTCATGACCGTCAAGGGTGCTCTCAAGGCCAAGGAGGCCGGTGCCGCCGCCATCGTGGTATCCAACCACGGCGGCCGCGTCCTCGACCAGTGTCCTGCTACCGCCGAAGTCCTGCCTGAGATCGCCGCGGCCCTCAAGGGTACCGGCGTCAAGGTCCTGGTGGACGGCGGCATCCGCACCGGTGTGGACGTTTTCAAGGCACTGGCACTGGGCGCGGACGGCGTGCTCATCTGCCGCCCCTTCGTCACGGCTGTCTACGGCGGCGGTGAGGAAGGCGTCAAGTGCTACATCGATAAGCTGGCCGGTGAGCTGGCCGACACCATGCAGATGTGCGGCGCACACTCCATCGAGGAGATCACGCCGGATATGGTGCGGGTCTGATGTAATAAAGAAGAAAAGGGGCTGTTGCAAAATAGCTCTCTGAAAAAAATATGCACAAAACCCGGAACCTTTTCAGGGCCAAAACGGCTCAAAATGGGTTCCGGGTTTCTGTTTTTGCACTATTTCTTTGTGCAAGTTGCTATCGCATTTTTATTTTGCAACAGCCCCTTTTTGTGTATCAGTCGTTATCGGAGAAATAATCGCTGTCGATGCGCTTGATGAGATAGGCTTTCTGGGTCGAGACGCCCACACCGTATTCTATCATCAGCTCAGTGAGCTTTTTGCCATCCACCAGAATGATATGCTGTGCGGTCGCATACTCTTTGGCTTTCGGTGAGAATTTGGCGGTGGTGATAAAGAGCCCCTTTTCCACTTTAGGCGGCCCCATCATGGCACCGGCAAATTTCTGGAGCTCCGGCTTTCCGATGGTAATGTCCGTCTTCCAGCGCTTGGCCTGTATGTAGATAAGGTTGAAGCCAAGCTTGTCTTCGTGGATGATACCGTCGATGCCGTCATCGCCGCTGTATTTGGTGACGAAGCCGTCACCATAATCCATTGCCTTCATCAAATCGACCACGAGCTGTTCAAAGAAAGCCGGGCTTTGCTCTAAAACAGCTGTCAGCAGGTCATCTGCCAGCTGGTCATTGATGAGCGAGTAAACGCGGTCAAAAGTTTCCTGCGGCGTTTCGGGCGTATCATCATGAACCACTGTCGGAGCAGGAACGACTGAAACGCCATCAATATTTTTGCGCTGATAGAATTCAACAAATGTAGGGCATTGCTGAGCGAGAATGAGGTTTGTGATAGGCTCCTTGCTGGCCAGAACTTTTCGCCCGGAAGGCGTGATATTGATATAACCACGTTGGGGAGAGTCTATCAATTCTGCTTTTTTGAGATAGGTCTTCGCCCAGCCCACACGCCCGGTATAAACAGATGAACCATTGGAAAGCGTTTCACCGAGGTCCTGCTCTGTCAGATGGAGCATCTGCGCAATAGAACTCCGCACATCTTTCATAGAGTGCGGCGCTCCATCTTGAAGGACGGTTAAGAGAGGGCGATAAAGCTCATTGTATTTTGGAATCGCCATGAAACGATCACTCCCTGCCAAATGGCTTTACATTATTATTTCAGCGTTCCATCCAGGACCTGCTGATAGTACCACGGTTTCGGGGCGTGGAAGGTCTTGCCGCTGAGGAACTCGAAATCGGGCTGGTTGAAGTGGGGCATGGTCAGCTCCCACGCACAGAGGGCCTGATATTTGAGCTTCAGTTCGCGGTTGGCGGTGTTGTTGCCGTACTTGCTGTCGCCGAGGATGGGGCAGCCGATGCTTGCCATGTGGGCGCGGATCTGGTGGGTGCGGCCGGTGATGAGCTGAACCTTGAGCAGAGCCAGACGGCCGGAGACGGCGATGGTCTCGTAGCGGGTCTCCACGTCCTTGGCACCCGGCTGCTTGTCCTCCACGATCTTCACGATGCCACGGTCGGCGTCCTTGAGCAAGTAGCCGCCGAGGGTGGCGTCCGGGGGCGTGGGACGGCCGAAGGTGACGCAGAGGTAAGTCTTTTTCACCTCACGGCTCTTGATGGCGGCGAGGAACAGCTCCTCGGCCTCCGGCGTCTTTGCGATGATGACAAGACCGCTGGTGCCGGTGTCGAGGCGGTGGCAGAGGGCGGGGGTGTAGATGTCGTTCTCCTTGTACTCGCCCTGCTGGTTGAGGTAGAGCAGAGCACGGTTCAGCAGGGTGTCGTCGTCGGGACCGTCCACGGCGAGGCCGGCGGGCTTGTTGACGATGAGGATCTGGGGGCAGTCGTACACCACCTGCGCCGGGCCGCGGGCGTTTTTCCACGCCGGGCCGTCCACACGCTTGTCAGCGTCCAGAACATCGTCAAGGATGAACAGCTTGATCTCATCGCCTGCCATCACGCGGGTGGAGAGCGGCTGTTTTTTACCGTTCAGCTTGATTTTATTTTCACGCAGGGCCTTGTTCAGACGGCCCGGGTTCAGCGCGGGGAATTGCTGCATCAGATAGTTGTCCAGCCGGGTGGGGGCGAGACATTTTACTTTCAATATTTTCACGGAAATTTCCTCTCTAAATTAAGAATAGGTTAAGATTTGCTTTTATTGTAGCGAATCCGCCTTCTTACGTCAAGTTGGTTGTTTACTTTTTCGAAAAACAAGAGTATACTGTGCCGGTGCAAAAAGAATTCATCGGAATTTAACGATGGCTTCATCATCGGATCTCTATTTATGGTATAATGAGAGCCTTACATGATTGAAGAGGGAAGAAGGTATCGATATGACGAACGACAAGAAACTGATGCTCCTTGCAGGCATTCTGGTTCTGGGGATGCTGGCCGGATGCAGCTCTGCCAGCGCTGCCAGTGCCGCCAGCGGCATGGCCGGTTCGATGCCCGCCGCCAGTGAAGTGGAAGAGGTGAGCAGCGAAGTGCGCGTCCTGCCCGGCGAAGAGGGCGTCATGATGCCCATCGACCAGGGCAGTCTTGAAGAGATGAAGACTGGTTCCTACAAGTTCGCCGCGAACATCTCGAGCGTGGACGCCAAGAAGCGCCAGATGACCCTGACGGTCTACGGCTACGACGCTTACCGCGCCGAGGACGTGGACGCGCTGGATGTGGGCAGCGTTTTCAGCACCCATCTGGACGGCGCTGTGGAAGCACAGAACGTGACTGTGGAAAAAATCGAAAAGAATGAAGAGAACGGCACCGTCTCCATCAACGGCGGCATCGAAGAGGGCGGCGTAGACCTCTGGCGCAGCGGCGACATCTACCGCACCGTCACCTACGACGACTACCCGGTCTACTACATGATGGGGGAACTCGTGCTGCCCGTGGACGACAGTGTGACCCTCAGCGACAGCTCCGCCAGCGTGGACGCTGTGCCGGTGGAGACGAACGGCGCCATCGAGGTGGGCAAGGCCGTCTCGGAGGACAAGGACAACTGGACGCCTTACAACACCACTGTCTTCACGAAGGACGGCGTCGTCAGCAATATCCTCCGCATCTGGGTGCCGTGACGCGCGATTTTTGGGAAAACCCGTTGACAAATGGCCTGACTATGCTATAATCTGAAATGAACGCAAAGGAGCAGTATGCCCTTTGCGCGTGAATGGTAATTATGGCAAATGGCAAGGATGGGGCCAGAAGGATGTGTGCCGCCGCCCAGAGAGAACGCCCTTGGCTGAAAGGCGTTCCGGCAGAGCATTTTTTACGCCACCCCGGAGCTTCCGGCGAAACAAACCGGACGCTGCGCAGCGTTACAGCGCACAAAGCGGCAGGAGCGCCCCGGCGGCATTTCTGCAATTTGGGTGGTACCACGGAGCTTTTCAGACAGCCTTCGTCCCTTTTCGGGATGAGGGCTGTTTTTTGTTTTTTGCCCGACTGCCATAAAAACTGCGTCCGGAGGAGGACGCCGATACACGAGGAGAGATTAAAACTATGCAATGGACCGGTTTGAATGAACTGCGTGACAAGTACCTTACCTTCTTTGAGGGCAAGGGCCACCTGCGTCTGGACAGCTTCCCGCTCGTCCCGAAGAACGACCCCAGCCTGCTGCTCATCAACAGCGGCATGGCACCTATGAAGAAGTGGTTCCTCGCTCAGGAGGAGCCGCCCCGTCATCGCGTGACCACCTGCCAGAAGTGCATCCGCACCCCTGACATCGAGCGCGTGGGCATCACCGCCCGCCACGGCACCTTCTTCGAGATGCTGGGCAACTTCTCCTTCCAGGATTACTTCAAGGAAGAGGTCATTCCCTGGGCATGGGAGTTCCTGACTTCCGACGAGTGGATGGCTATCCCGAAGGATAAGCTGCACATCTCCGTCTACAAAGAGGACGATGAGGCTTACGACATCTGGACCAAGAAGGTGGGCGTTGCCCCCGACCACATGGTCCGTCTGGGCAAGGAAGACAACTTCTGGGAGCACGGCTCCGGTCCGTGCGGCCCCTGCTCTGAGATCTACTTCGACCGCGGCCCCGAGTATGGCTGCGGCAAGCCGACCTGCGGCGTGGGCTGTGACTGCGACCGCTATATGGAGATCTGGAATCTGGTGTTCAGCCAGTTCGACGCCGACGGCAAGGGCCATTACGAGCGTCTGGCACGCCCCAACATTGATACCGGCATGGGTCTGGAGCGTCTGGCCTGCGTGATGCAGGGTGTGGGCAACCTGTTCGAGGTCGATACCGTTCAGAGCGTGCTGCACCATGTGGAGCGCATCGCCGGCAAGACCTACGGCACCAACCCCAAGGAGGACATCTCCATCCGCGTCATCACCGACCACATCCGCAGCTGCACCTTTATGGTGTCGGACGGCATCCTGCCCTCCAACGAAGGCCGCGGCTACGTGCTGCGCCGTCTGCTCCGCCGCGCTGCCCGCCATGGCCGTATGCTGGGCATCAGTCGCCCCTTCCTCGTGGAGCTGGTGGAGACGGTCATCCAGTCCAGCGAGTCCGCTTACCCCGAGCTGCGTGAGCACGACGCCTATATCAAGAAGGTCATCGGCACCGAGGAGGCAAACTTTGCCCGCACCATCGACGCCGGCATGAACATCCTGAACAACATGATCGACGGTCTGGAAAAGGCTCACGAGCACCTGCTGAAGGGTCTGGACGTTTTCAAGCTGAACGATACCTTCGGCTTCCCCCTCGACCTGACCAAGGAGATCGCTGCGGAGCAGGGCATCGAGATCGACGAGGATGGCTTCCACGCCGAGATGACCAAGCAGAAGGAGCGCGCCCGTGCAGAGCGCCTCAAGAAGAACATCTCCGGTTGGAGCGAAGACCTGTTCGGCACTCTGACCGCTGAGCCCACCGAGTTCGTGGGCTACGACACCCTCAAGAGCGACAGCGTCGTTGTGGCGCTGAGCGATGAGGAGACTCTGACCGACGCCATCGCCACCGACGAGCAGGCCAAGGAAGGCGTGCTGGTCGTTCTCGATAAGACCCCGTTCTACGCTGAGATGGGCGGTCAGGCCGCAGACCACGGCGTCATCACCGGCGCTGAGTGCGTGCTGCGTGTGCAGGACGTCAAGAAGACCCCCAAGGGCTACTACGTCCACACCTGCACCCTCGAGAGCGGCATCGTCCATGTCGGCGACCATCTGACCGCCCGCGTGGATAAGGAATACCGCATGGCCATCGCCCGCAACCACACCGCTACCCACCTGCTGCAGGCAGCTCTGCGCGAGGTCCTGGGCGACCACGTCCATCAGGCAGGCTCCTATCAGGACGCTTCCATCACCCACTTCGACTTCACCCACTTCAGCGCTGTCACTCCCGAGGAGCTGATCCGTGTGCAGAAGATCGTCAACGACAAGATCTTCGAGTCGATGAACGTCACCGTCAAGGAGATGCCCATCGAAGAGGCCAAGAAGCTGGGCGCTATGGCTCTGTTCGGCGAGAAGTACGGCAAGGTCGTCCGTGTTGTTGATATTGAGGGCTGGTCCACCGAGTTCTGCGGCGGCACCCACGTCAAGAACACCGCTCAGATCGGCGGCTTCAAGATCGTCAGCGAGAGCTCTGTTGCTGCTGGTATCCGCCGTATCGAGGCTGTCACCGGCCGCAATCTGCTGATTCGTGCCAATATGCAGGAAGCGATGCTGCACACCGTGGCTAACACCCTGAAGGCAAACAACGTCGCCGCTCTGCCCGCTCGTGCGGAGGCTGTCATGGCTGAGAACAAGGCCATGAGCAAGGAGCTGGAGGACATCAAGGCAAGGGTCGCTGCTTCCAAGGTCACCAGCTTGTTCGACAACGCTGAGACCGTCGGCGACGTCAAGATCGCTTCCGCTTACTTCACCGGTACCTCCGGCGACACCCTGCGCGGCATGTGCGACACCATCCGTGACAATGCCAAGGCTGCTGCTGTGGCTGTTCTGGTGGGCAAGTCTGACGACAAGATCACCATGGCTGTTACCGTGACCAAGGACGCTCAGGCAAAGGGTCTGAAGGCTGGCAATCTCGTCAAGGAGATCTCTGCCATCGCAGGCGGCAAGGGCGGCGGCAAGCCCGACTTCGCTATGGCTGGTCTGAAGGATGAGACCAAGATCGACGAGGCTCTGGCCGCTGTCAAGAGCATCGTGGAGAAGCAGCTGGGCTGATTCTGGAATAAACCTCTCCGTCACGCCTGACGGCGTGCCACCTCCCCTATTGAGGGGAGGCCTTGGCATGGCGGAAAGCTTTACCTCTTCGCCAGAGGCTCCCCTCGGTAGGGGAGCTGGCGAGCGAAGCGAGACTGAGAGGTTGACTCATTAAAAAATCTGGAAGGAGCGATTCCCATGGAAGATTGTCTGTTTTGCAAAATTGCAGCGGGGGACATCCCCTCGAAGAAGCTCTATGAGGACGAGCAGGTGGTGGCATTCTACGACATCGCCCCGCAGGCCAAGGTGCATTTCCTGGTCATCCCCAAAAAGCACATCCCCTCGGCCGCTGCGCTGACCGAGGAAGACGGCGCTCTGCTGGGCCATGTGTTTGCGGTCATCGCAAAGCTCGCCAAGGAGCAGGGCCTCGACAACGGCTACCGCGTCATCTCCAATGTGGGCGAGGACGCCGGCCAGACCGTCAAGCATCTGCACTTCCATGTTCTGGGCGGCGAGAAGCTGCCTGTCTGATTCCGAAAAAGTAAGGGAGATCGTTGAATATGGCTAAGACTTATACGCTGAATGTCGCGGGCCTGACCCGTGAGCTGACCATCTGCAAGGTGAACGACCACATGGACATTGCGGCCTTCATCATGCTGGGCGACGCCGAGCTGACGGTGGCTGCTGCCGCTGAGCTGCTCAAGAAATGCCCGGATTTTGACATCCTGCTGACCGCTGAGGCCAAGGGCATCCCGCTGGCTCACGAGATGAGCCGCCAGAGCGGCAAGCCCTACGTCTGCGCACGCAAGGGCGTCAAGCTGTATATGCCCGACCCTGTTGTCGTCGAGGACCAGTCCATCACTACTGCTGGCAAGCAGAAGCTGGTCATCGACCGTAAGGAGCTGGACAAGATGAGCGGCAAGCGGGTGCTGGTCGTGGATGATGTCATCTCCACCGGCGGCTCTCTCAAGGCTCTGGACGAGCTGGCCGAGCAGACCCAGTGTACCATCGTGGGTCAGGCCGCCGTTCTGGCCGAGGGTGATGCTGCCCAGCGCAAGGACATCATCTTCCTCGAGCCGCTGCCTCTGTTCTTCCACTAAACCGATATGCGACGCCCGCTCTGCGCGTTCTGCCTGAGTGCGCTGGGTGTGTTAGCGTTGTGCTCATTTTTGCCGCAGATGGGGCTTTTGCTGCCGTCTGCGGCAATTTTTGTTGTCTTCTGCCTGCTGGTCTGGTGGAAAGGCGGGGCCGCGAGAGGGTATGCGGTCTGTCTGTTGTTGGGCGCAGTGCTGGGCGTCGGCATCATGGAGATGACCGGCGCACGGCTGGCAAAGATACAGGACGCTTACGCCGGGAGAGACGTGACCCTCACCGCCGAAGTGGAGAGCACAGGCCGCGCTTACACGGCGGGCCGGGTGAGCGCCGTGCTAATGGTGGAAAAAGTGGACGGGGAAGCTGTCCACTTCCGGGTGGAGTGCGCCAGTCTGCCCAAATGTGAGGCCGGAGGCCGCATCCGGGGCCGCTTTTCGCTGGATGTGCCGGATGCCACCCAGCGTCTGGACGACTACGCCGACGGCATTGTCCTCAGCGCGGAATATCTGTCCGGGATGCTTCGTCTTGGGCAGAGCGAGAGCTTCCGCGCTCGAACGGCTCGGCTCCAGGCGGCGCTGAGCCGCGCCCTGCGGAAAGGCATGGCCGAAAACACCGGCGGCGTTCTGGCCGCGATGGTGGTGGGCGACCGGAGCCATCTGACTTCGACTCTTCGCAGTGCCTACCGGGGCGCGGGGCTTTCCCATGTGTTGGTGGTGAGCGGCCTCCACGTCACCATCTTCTGCGGCCTGCTGGATGCTCTGCCCCACAAGGAGCGGGAGCGGAGCCGAGCTTACCGGCGGGCGAGGTCGCTGCTCCGGGCCGGAACGGCCCTTCTGCTGGTGGGCATCACCGGCGCGACGCCCTCTGTCCTCCGGGCGGCGGTGGCGGTCTGGGTCAGCTCCCTCGGCGTCTGGGTGGGAGGCCCGGCGGATACGCTCACCTCGCTGGGCGCGGCAGGCGTCCTCATGTGTCTGGGCAACGGGTACGCGGTCTATGACGTGGGCTTCGAGCTGTCGTTTGCGGCAGTGATGGGAACACTGGCTGGTGCTGAGTGCGCAGGGCGTGGGCGGGAGCGCTATTACGACAGAAAGAAGAAACGGAAAAGCCGCCGGGAGAAACCATTCCGCGCGGTGCTCCTTTTCCGGCACTTTGCGGGCGGCGTGTGGGACTCGCTCTGCGTCTCCCTCTGTGCCTCGGCGGCGACCTTCCCGGTGCTGGTGCTGCGGGGGATGAGCACGACGGTCTGGGCTGTGGCGTCGGGCGTGGCCGTCCTCTGGCTGGTGGGGCCGATGCTGAGCTTCGGCCTCGGTGCAGCTCTGCTGGGTCTGGCCGCGGAGGGCTTGCCTTTGTTTGAGATCATCCGCCGCCCGGTGGCTTTCTGTGCCGAAGGGCTGGCATGGCTGATGAACGAGTGGGCTTTCCGGGTGTCCGTTCTGCCGGGAGCGTCCCTCTGGTTTGATGGGACCTATGCCGCACTGGTGTGTCTTGCGCTGATCCTGCTCTGCGTAATGGCAATGCGGCGGCACATCCGACTCCGAGTAGCTCTGCCGACGGTCATTCTGCTGGCGGCGCTGGCTATCGGACTGGAAACGGCTCTGAGCTGGAACGTGGTGAACATCGAACTCGTGGGGACCCGGGCTGCGCCTGCCGTCGTCATCACCCAGAGGGAGAAGGCAGTCGTCCTCTTCCGGGGCAGCAGCATCACCCAGCGGGCGGTGGAAAATCAGCTGGAAAAGCGGGGCGTGAGGACGGTGGAACTTCTGGTTGACCTGCGGATGCAGCCGGAAGAACCCTGCCGTATCGAGGCCCAAAAGCGCATCAATGCCGCTGCTCTGGCCGAAAACACCACCCGCCGTGCTTCTTGCGGCGAAGTGGATCTGGAACTTTTCCGCACCCGGCAGGGCTGCATTCTGCGGATGCGTGTCGGCGGGCAGAGATTCATCACCCTCAGCGGCACCGTCCGGCCTGCAAAGCCCATCCGGGCCGAGTGGCTGCTGGCCTCGATGGCAAGGCCGGACAATATCCGGTACACCGACTGCCTGACCCTGAGCAGCAAATACCGCTGGATGGAAGAGGACGCAGAGCCTGTCTCGCGGCTGCGCCTCCGTCTCGAGGGGTGAGCGCTTTTCAAAGCGGGCAGAGTATGATAGAATAAAATAATCCAAATACAAAGGAGCCGATCATTTGGCAACGGAAACGAAACTCCGGCAGCTGGCCCAGGGAGGCTGTCCGGTCTACTATTTTTATTCCAGCGAACGCTATCTTGTCCGGCAGGCTGTGGCCCGGGCGGCAAAGCTTCTGGCCGAGGGTGAGGACGAAGAGACGACCGTTCTGGACGGTGCTGCGCCCGAAATCGAGCAGCTCATCATGGCAGCAGGCACCATCTCCTTCTTCGGGACGCGGCGCGTGGTGCTTCTGCCCGAGGTGGACCCCGCCGCCTACAGCGACAAAGACCTCGACGAGCTGTGCGCCACGCTGGTCAGCCTCGAGAATGCCGTGGTGGTGCTGGGCAGCGTGTTCGAGATGGAGCGCAATAAGCTCAAGCTGGGCAAGCGGGCACAGAAGCTCATCGCCCAGTGTACTAAGGTCGGCTTTGCCGAAGAGCTGGCCAAGCCCAAGCCCTACGAGCTGAAGGTCATGGTGATGGACCGCGCCAAGGCGCAGGACACCACCCTCTCCGAGGGTACGGCGACGGCCCTGCTGGAACGCTGCGGCGAAGACCCGTTCCTTCTCGAGAACGAGGTGGACAAGCTCTGCGCCCTCTCCGGCTATCAGACTGTGACCACGGCCATGGTGGCCGAGATGGGGACTGTGAGCCTCGAGGCCGACGTCTTCGAGATGATACGGATGATAACGGCGAAAAACGCCACCGGTGCCTGCAAAAAGCTGCAAACGCTTCTCCGCCTGCAGCAGGAGCCCATCCCCATCACGGCGGCCATGATCGGCAGCTATGTAGATCTCTATCGGGTCAAACTGGGCGCAGCCAAGCGGAAGAGCTACAGCACCGTGTTCAAGGATTTCGGCTACAAGGGCAGCGACTACCGGCTCAAGCGTTCTGCCGAGACAGCCAGCCACTACACGCTGCCCCAGCTGGAAGCCTGTATGCAGATTTTGCTTGAGCTGGACAAGAGTCTGAAAAGCCAGCCCGTGAGCGCGCAGACCTTGCTGGAAACGGCGCTCTGCCGCCTGGCAATGGCGGGAGGAAGAAGATGAGCGAGAAACTGGAACTGCTGCACACCGACCGTGTGCTCATCGTGGAGGGCAAATACGATGCGGCCCGTCTCTCCCACCTGACCGACGCCATGATCCTGCTGACGGACGGCTTCGGCATCTATAAGGATAAGAAGCGTCAGCAGCTCTTCAAACAGCTGGCCCACAAAAACGGCCTTATCCTCCTGACGGACTCCGACGCGGCGGGCTTCCGCATCCGCACCTACATCACGAATCTGGTGGGGGAGAAGAACGTGGTGCAAGCCTACGTTCCGGCCATCCACGGCAAGGAAAAGCGGAAGGCTCAGCCCGGCAAAGAGGGGCTTCTGGGGGTCGAGGGCGTGGACGATGCCCTCGTTTTGCAGGCGCTCCGGGACGCTCTGGGCGAAGAAGCTGGCATTGCCCCTGCAAAGCCGGAGGGGCGGCAAATTACTTATACCGACCTCTATGAGTGGGGGCTTTCGGGTACGGCGGGTTCGGCTGAGCGGAAAACAAAGCTGCTCTGCGCTCTCGGTCTGCCGCCCCGGCTCTCGAAAAAAGAGCTGGTGGAAGCCCTCAACCGCCTTTACAGCTACGAGCAGCTGGACGAAATGCAGTCGGAACTGCTCGAAACATGAAAATACAGCAAACTCTCCTGAAGAAAACATGAAAAAGATTCAAGCAAGACTTCTGGGAGATTTGCCATAAGCTGTGATATAATCAATATACTGTGCGCCCGTCGTGGACGAAACGACGGGCGCGGATTTTTGCAAGGTGCAATAAAGGAGACAATCAATGGAACGCGAAAAACTCAAATCGAGACTCGGGTTCATCCTCCTTTCCGCTGGCTGCGCAATCGGCATCGGAAATGTGTGGAAGTTCCCTTACATGGCAGGTCAGGGCGGCGGCGGAGCTTTCGTGCTGTTCTACCTGCTGTTCCTCGTCATTCTGGGTCTGCCCATCATGACCATGGAGTTCTCCGTGGGCCGTGCCAGCCACAAGAGCCCGGTGCGCGCCTATCAGGCCCTCGAAAAGCCCGGCCAGAAGTGGCACATCCACGGCTACTTCACCCTCATCGGCTGCTACCTGCTGATGATGTTCTACACCACGGTGGCCGGCTGGATGCTCCACTACTTCTACATGACCGCTGCCGGTAAGCTGGTGGGCCTTGACGCCGACCAGGTGGCTGGCAAGTTCACCGAGATGCTGGCAAGCCCGCTGACCATGGGCTTCTGGATGGTGGTCGTTGTGGCCATCGGTATTTTCGTCTGCGCCCGCGGTTTGCAGAACGGCCTCGAAAAAGTCACGAAAGTCATGATGATCGCTCTGCTGGTCATCATGGTGGTGCTGGCAGTCAACAGCATGTTCATGCCCGGCGCAAAGGAGGGCCTGACCTTCTTCCTCGTACCCGACTTTGAGCGGATGAAGGAAGTGGGCATCGTCAATACGCTGGTGGGGGCCATGAATCAGGCGTTCTTCACCCTGAGCCTCGGCATCGGTGCAATGGCCATCTTCGGCAGCTACATCGGCAAAGAGCACGCCCTGCTGGGCGAGAGCGTCCGCGTCGTGGTGCTGGATACCTTCGTCGCCATCACCGCCGGCCTCATCATCTTCCCGGCCTGCTTCACTTACGGTGTGGACCAGACCAGCGGCCCCAGCCTCATCTTCATCACCCTGCCCAACATCTTCGCAAATATGGCGATGGGCCGTCTGTGGGGCAGCCTGTTCTTCCTGTTCATGGCCTTTGCGGCACTTTCCACCGTGCTGGCCGTCTTCGAGAACATCATCTGCTGCGGCATGGAGCTGACCGGCTGGAACCGTCAGAAGTCCAGCCTCGTCAACTTCTTCCTCATCATCGCCCTCTCTCTGCCCTGTGTGCTGGGCTACAACGTCTGGGCCTGGGACGGCTTCGCCATCTTCGGCGGCGCGGTGCTGGATGTGGAGGATTTCCTCGTCAGCAACCTCTTCCTGCCGCTGGGCTCCCTCGTCTACCTGCTGTTCTGCGTCACCCGCTACGGCTGGGGCTGGGACAACTACAAGAAGGAAGTCAACACCGGCGAAGGCCTCAAGATGCACGACTGGATGCGCGGCTACCTGACCTATGGTCTGCCCCTCATCGTCCTGTTCATCTTCGTGTTCGGCCTGTACGATAAGTTCATCGCCTGATAAAACAAAAATACGGGATGCTGCATTTTACAGCATCCCGTATTTTTTATCGCTTTATTTCACATACCGGCCTTCGCAGATATTCTTGCAGCAGGCGCTGATGGGGAACCAACAGCAGTCGCGGCAGATGTCGGCGAGGATCTCTGGCGTGGCCTTGGCGTCGATCTCGCGAATGAGGTCCTGGTAGACGTAATCCTTTTCCTCGAGACCGAAGTATTCCACCGTCTTTGCATCGTAGCGCTTGACCTTTTCCTGCGTGTCGCAGAGGTCAGTCCCCAGCTTGTTGGGGCAGCAGGAGCAGAGGGTGTCAGTGGAGAAGGTGAGGTGGATGGTGGTGCCGGGAACATCCCGCAGCTGATGCACCACGTCGGTCATGTGGGCCACGAAATCGTTGTCATAGCCTTTGCCGGAATAGCCCTGCGTGCAGAGCAGATGATGGGGACGAAGTACGATGCTCATGCTTTCAGCCCCGGAGTGCGCTTCCGCAGATTCAGGCCGATGGCGCAGGCCAGAACTGCCTTGATGATGGCAGTGGGGATGAAGGGCAGGACGCAGGCGGTGATACCCACGGCGATGGTGCTGTGGGCGACGACCACGAACATTGCAACGCCCACCACATAGTTGACCACCGTGCCGACGATGACAGCGGTGACGAAAGCACCCTTGAAGGCGTTACGGTGCTCCACGCCGAGGCCGATGATGTAGGCCATCAGGGGGAAAGAAATGAGGAAGCCGCCGGTGGGGCCGACGAACTTATCGAAACCGCCGGAGAAGTTTGCCAGCACTGGCACGCCCACAGCGCCCAGTGCCAGGTACACCAGCGAAGCGATGGCGGAAAGCTTGGAACCCAGCACCACAGCAGCCAGCGTGATGGCGAAGGTCTGCATGGTCATGGGGACGCCCAGAGGCATCGGAATGGAAATCTGGGCCATGACAGCGATAACGGCGGCGAACAGACCTGCATAGCAGATGTCCCGCACAGAGAACTTGGACTTGGTGGCCACGGCGGCCTGGGTGTTCTGACTCATAAGAATTGTTCCTCCTATACATTCTGGCCCAAAGCGGCCATACTCCCAGTATGGCAGACTGCAAACGCTGCGTCAACTTTGAATTCGCGAAAAGGTTTACAATTCGAAACGAAAAACAAAACAGAAAAATACACAAAAGATGTCGCTTTTGGTTGTGAAATGTGCTATACTAAATCTTAGCTATAAGAAGCACACCAGTGATATATAGAGAGGAGAACATCATGCAGCATGAAACCGTGATCGTGCTGGACTTTGGCGGCCAGTACAATCAGCTCATCGCGCGCCGCGTCCGCGAGAATAATGTCTACTGTGAGATCTATTCCTATAAGACGGACCTGTCCGTCATCAAGGCGAAGAACCCCAAGGGCATCATCTTCACCGGCGGCCCCAACAGCGTCTATCTGGAGGATTCGCCCACCGTCGACCCCGAGATATTCAGCTGGGGCGTGCCTGTGCTGGGCATCTGCTACGGCAGCCAGCTCATGATGCACCTGCTGGGCGGCCGCGTCTGCCGCGCCCCCGAGCGCGAGTACGGCAAGACCGAGGTCTTCGTGGACAACAGCAGCAAGATGTTCACCGACGTGCAGCCCTCCACCGTCTGCTGGATGAGCCACAACGACTATATCGAGCAGGCTGCGCCCGGCTTCAAAATCACTGCCCACACCGTCAACTGCCCGGTGGCCGCAGCTGAGAACGAGGAAAAGGGGCTGTACGCCGTCCAGTTCCACCCCGAGGTCCTCCACACCGCTGAGGGTAAGAAGATGCTGCACAACTTCGTGTACAATGTTTGCGGCTGCACCGGCGACTGGAAGATGGACTCCTTCGTGGAGAACAACGTCGAGGCCCTGCGAAAGCGCATCGGCAGCGGCAAGGTGCTCTGCGCCCTGTCCGGCGGCGTCGATTCCTCCGTGCTGGCTGCCATGCTGGCCAAGGCCATCGGCAAGCAGCTGACCTGCGTCTTTGTTGACCACGGCCTGCTGCGCAAGAACGAGAAGGAAGAGGTCTGCTCTGTCTTCGGCCCCGGCAACGCCAACGGCTTTGACATCAACTTCATCTGTGTGGACGCCCGTGACCGCTACTTTGCAAAGCTGGCCGGTGTCACCGAGCCGGAGCGCAAGCGCAAGATCATCGGCGAGGAGTTCATCCGCGTTTTTGAGGAACAGGCAAAGCAGATCGGCAAGGTCGATTTCCTCGCACAGGGTACCATTTACCCCGATGTCGTCGAGAGCGGTCTGGGCGGTGAATCCACCGTCATCAAGAGTCACCACAACGTCGGCGGCCTGCCTGACACCGTGGACTTCAAGGAGCTGGTCGAGCCGCTGCGCAACCTGTTCAAGGACGAGGTCCGTCAGGCTGGCCGTGAGCTGGGTCTGCCCGAGTATCTGGTCAGCCGCCAGCCCTTCCCCGGCCCCGGTCTGGGCATCCGCATCATCGGCGAAGTGACCCCCGAGAAGGTCGCTATCGTGCAGGACGCCGACGCCATCTGGCGTGAGGAGATCGCCAAGGCCGGCCTTGATAAGGAGATCAGCCAGTATTATGCGGCTCTGACCAATATGCACAGCGTCGGCGTTATGGGCGACGAGCGCACCTACGACTATGCCGTGGCCCTGCGCGCTGTCACCACCACTGACTTCATGACTGCCGAGAGCTACAATATGCCCTGGGACGTGCTGGGTACTGTCACCAGCCGCATCGTCAATGAGGTCAAGCACGTCAACCGCGTGTTCTACGACTGCACCGGTAAGCCGCCGGCCACAATCGAATTGGAGTAATCTGCAAACCCTGAAAAGAATTGATGCAATGCAATATTTTGAGAGTCAAAAGGCTCTGTGATACTGCTTTGATACTATCAGGCGATTATTCATAAAGAGAGACATGAGAATGCCCTCTGAGAAACGGTAAGTTTTTCAGAGGGCATTTTTGTGTCTTTTATTCTTTACGCCACTTTTTCTTCGGCTCGTACCGGCCGCAACCGTCGGCAGTCTGAGGCCAGTTGAGCTTCCATTCCAGATACTCTTCCTTGGTGATCTCACCCTCCCGGAGCTGTTTCTTGCGGAGCTGCCACTCCTTCAGAAAATCGTCCAGCAGGCGATAGCGGAAGCTGACTGCCATGTGCTTTTCAGGGAAATCTGGGTCGGTGGTGTCTGTGACCTCGTAGAGCCGGGTGCCGGGATAGTGCTCGTCCAGCTCGAACAGAGTGTACATCACATCCTCTGCGGCGTACAGGGTCGGCTCATAGAGAGACCGATAGTTCACATCCAATACCTCCGCAATCTTGCGGAGCAACTCTTCCTTGGGCGTACGGGTGTTGCTTTCGTATTGTGCGATGCGGATGTCTGCGCTCTTCTCCTCAAACCCGATGGCAATGCCCAGTTCTTTCTGGGTCATACCTCGGAGGTTGCGGGCACGTTTGATGCGGTCACCGACTGCCATGCGATTGCCTCCTGACTTAAACATATTTGTTGAACCCAGTATAGCACAGAAAAACAGGAGATGCAATAGAAAATAAACAAAAAAGTTTAAGATTTTACCTGAAAGTCTCTTGACTTAACGGAATGTGTTTAGTATAATGAAAGCACAAAAAGATAAGCAAAAATGCTTAGTAAAATTGAATGACCGCCAAACTGACCCAAACCGCCAAGACCTTCTACTTCGAAAACTGGCAAGGTGTGAAGCAGAAGAAGCTGAAACGGGGGTTTGCCACCAAGAAGGATGCTCTGGCGTGGGAGCGGGAGTTCCTTCTTCAACAGGCGGCAGACCTGACCATGACATTTGAAGCCTTTGTGGAAATTTATATCACTGACAAAAAGAAGCGACTCCGGGAAAACACATGGTTTACTAAAGAGCATATTATCCGAACGAAAATCTTACCGTATTTCAAGGAAAAGCGGCTCAGAGAGATCAAGCCGCGGGATGTGATCGCATGGCAGAACGAGATGCTGAACTACCGGGACAAAAACGGCAAGGCCTACTCGCCGACCTACCTCAAGACGCTGCATGGACAACTCAGTGCCATTCTGAATCACGCCGTCCGGTTCTACGGGCTGAAATCAAACGCAGCAGCCACAGCCGGGTGCATGGGGTCAGAAAAGCACAAGGAAATGCTCTTTTGGACGAAGGAGGAGTACCTCAAATTCGCAGAGATCATGATGGACAAGCCGCAATCCTATTACGCTTTTGAGGTCCTCTACTGGTGTGGCATCCGGGAGGGCGAGTTGCTGGCTCTGACTCCGGCAGATTTCGACTTGGACAAGGGGCTGCTCTCCATCACCAAATCCTATCAAAGGCTGAAAGGCCGGGATGTGATCACTGACCCGAAAACACCCAAGAGCGTCCGGGTCATCCAGATGCCGCAGTTTCTGACGGACGAGATCAGAGACTATCTGAAATCCCTCTACAAAGTCCAGCCAGACCAGCGGATCTTTGAGGTGACCAAGAGCTACCTGCACCACGAGATGGACAGGGGAGCCAAGGAAGCCGGGGTGAAGCGGATCCGAATCCACGACCTGCGGCACTCCCATGTGTCGCTGCTGATCGAAATGGGCTTCTCGGCTCTGGCAATCGCAGACCGGGTAGGGCATGAGAGCGTGGACATCACCTATAAGTACGCCCACCTCTTCCCCTCGAAGCAGCAGGAGATGGCGCAGAAGCTGGACATGGAACGAAAGGAGGGATGAAGATGGAACGAGTGCTTGACAGGCAAGGCCGCTGGCGGAACAAGGTGGTGGCCTTCCGAATGTCCCCGGAAGAGAACGAGGTTCTGGAAGCCAAAGTAAAGCTCTCCGGCCTGACCAAACAGGAGTATATCATCCGCCGCTTGACCGACCGGGAGATCACCGTAGTAGGCAACCCAAGGGTCTACAAAGCCCTGCGAGACCAGATGAAGCTGATCTATCAGGAATTGCAGCGGCTGGCCGTGGATGAAGAAGTTCCGCCGGACTTGCTGGAGACCCTGCAAATGGTGGCTCTGACGTTGAACGGACTTAAGGAGGAATGCGAATGACGGACAATAGAAAAACGACCGTACCGGGTGCATCTGTTGGCGCAGATGCGGTACAGTCGTCTGATAAAATTACCACCAATATTATAACAAATTCTGACAAGCAAATCAATCTGCAAGCCGCGAAAAAGTCAAACAATTTCGGGCTGAACACGGTATCAATGACCGAGCTGTACGACACAGTGTATCCACCTCGGAAACCCATCGTGAACGACTTGCTGTACAGTGGCACCTACCTCTTCGTAGGTGCGCCCAAGGTGGGCAAGTCCTTCTTCATGGGGCAGCTCGCCTACTATGTGGCGATGGGGCTTCCGCTGTGGGAGTACGAGGTGCATCAAGGTACCGTCCTCTATCTGGCGTTGGAGGATGATTACGCCCGGCTGCAGCGGCGGCTCTCCCGGATGTTCGGGGTGGAGGAAACCAGCAACCTCTACTTCGCAACGCAGGCCAAGTCCGTGAGCGAGGGACTTGACCAGCAATTGGAAGGATTCATCCGGGAGTACCCGGATGTACGGCTCATCATCATCGACACCCTGCAGAAGGTGCGGGAGATCGGCGGGGACCGATACAGCTCTACGAGATCGTGACCAAACTGAAAACTTTCAGCGACAGGTACGGCATCTGCCTGCTGGTGGTTCATCACACCCGGAAGATGGAAGCCGAGGACAGCTTTGATATGATCTCCGGCACCAACGGTCTGTTGGGTGCGGCGGATGGCGCATTCATCATGCAGAAGAAGCGGCGCACGGACAACACCGCACTACTGGACATCGTGGGGCGTGACCAGCCGGATCAGGAGCTGACATTGGAGTTTGACCGGGAACGCTGCGTGTGGGAGTTCCAAGGAGCCGAAACGGAACTTTGGAAGCTGCCGCCCGACCCGCTTCTGGAAGCGGTGGCAAAGATGCTCAGCCCGGAACAGCCAGAGTGGAGCGGTACGCCCACGGAGCTGCTGGAACGTCTGTCTGGTGTGAGCATACAGGCAAACATCTTGACCCGGAAGCTGAACGTGAGTGCCGACAGGCTCTACAACGATTATGGAATTCGGTACGAAAGCAAGCGAACCCATGAGGGCAGAGTGGTCAAATTAACGTTGGAAAATTCTGGGGCGTGACGATTCGTGACGGTTGTGACGGTATTTTTGCTACTATGTAAAATACCGTCACAATCGACACAACCGACACGGGATGGTGATAATGATGAAAAATGTGCAGATTTCGCAGGAACTTTTCGTCGCCTTGCTGCATTATCATTTGAGCGGCGAAAATGAGTACGAAGAGGTCATTGAGCAGGGTCTGGAGCAAAAATTGGATGCGATGCTGCGGCATGAGCTGTATGCCCAGTACAAGACAGCACCCACCGAGGAACAGCGGGAGCAGGCTCGGCAGGAGTATCTGGACAGACGAGGCGTGCCAGAAAGCTTCCGCTGGTGAGTCCCTCTATTGGCAAAGTACAGGAGCGTGTCACGCTCCTGTGAATGCAATCACGCAGGAAGGTGGTGTTGGACCGGGCAGCGGCGAGATGCAGCGAAACCCAGTCCGCAGACGGAAGCCCCCGGCAGGGCGCAAAGGCATCTTTTGATGGACGGAACGTCTGTCAAAAGTGCTTTTGCGTTACTTTCGACGAAAGTAACAAAGCCTTTGCCGTGTCCGGCACCAGTTACTTCCACAGAGAAAGGACGTGCGATTGAAAAGAACCATTTCCGCAATGCGGGGTCCCGGCTCCCTCAACCATAACCGGAGAAGTTTCACCGCTGAAAACGTAGACCCGAAGCGCAGCAGTCTGAATGTCGTGTACCGTGATGAGCCGATTCAGAAGGTGTACCACGAACTGTTTGACGAGGCAGTGAAGCGTTACAATGCCAAGCAGAAGCGCAAGGACCGCTGTATCACCGACTACTATGAGCACCTGTGGACAGGCAAGCAGGAAAAGCTTTTCCATGAGCTGATCGTCCAGATCGGCAACAAAGATGATATGGGTGTCCTGACCGAGAATGGCGCACTGGCAAAGGAACTGCTGGACGAGTATATGCAGGGCTTCCAAGAGCGGAACCCGACACTGCGGGTGTTCGGGGCTTTCCTCCACATGGACGAAGCTACGCCCCATCTACACATCGACTTCGTGCCGTATGTGTCCGGCTGGAAGGGCAAAGGACTGGACACCAAGGTGTCCCTGAAGCAGGCGCTGAAAGCCTTGGGCTTTGCAGGCGGTTCTAAACGGGAATCCGAGCTGAACCAGTGGATCAACGCCGAGAAAGAGCAGCTTGCCGCCGTGATGGAGCGGCACGGCATCGAGTGGGAACAGAAAGGCACCCACGAAGAGCACCTGTCTGTGCTGGACTTCAAAAAGCAGGAGCGTAGTAAAGAGGTAGCGGCTCTGGAAGCTGCCAAGCAGGAGTGCCAGACCGACCTGACCGAGATGCAGGAACAGCTGGAAACAGCGCAGACAGCCGTAGAAGCCGCTGAACAGCGGGTACAGAAAGCAGAGCTGACCTACCAGAAGCAGAGCAAGGAACTGAACAAGCTGGCTCCCATTATGGATGGGCTGGAAAGCCTGTCAGCACAGTATTCCCAGCGGCCAGAAGAATGGGTGCCAGAAGCAGCCACGTTTGAGACCGCCAAGAGCTATCGGGAGAAGAAGGCCATGCCGCTGATCCAGAAGTTGGTGAAGGTACTTTTTGCCCTCCATCGGAAGTACTGGGAGGTCAAGGATGAGCGGGATAAGTATCTGCACTTCTATCAGGACGAGAAGAAAGCTACCCATCATCTAAGCCAGCGGCTGAAAGAGGTGAAGGCAGAAAATGAGCAGCTCTATGCGATGAAACGTGATTTCGGGCGAGTATGGAACTATTTCGGTGCCGAAAAGATGCAGCAGGTCATTGGGCTTATGAGGGAGCGGGAGCAGACCGCGGATAGAAGCCAGAAGAGGAACAGGCAGAACCGCGTAGAACTGTAAGCATAGCAGACCCCCGCCAGCGGAGTTGGCGGGGGTCTGTACATATAAGTGATAATTCGACCCCGAAAAAAGCAATAGAAATTTTTATCGGCTTGCAATCACGGAAAAGCTGTGGTACGCTTTACTAGGATAGTATAAAGGGAAAGTATATCCTTTTTGGGAAAAACACCATGGTGTACCAATAGTGGTACATTTACTATGTTAAAATGAAAGAAAACAATGCGGAAATCCGCATTTGATGGAGGAAATAAAAATGGTAGACACCAAAAAAGAGCAGGAACGCGAAGAACTGCACCGTGCAATCTGGGCGATTGCGGATGATTTGCGCGGCGCAGTGGACGGATGGGATTTCAAAAGCTACGTTCTCGGTACGATGTTCTACCGTTATATTTCGGAGAACATTGCCAGCTATATCAATCAGGGCGAAGTTGATGCAGGCAACCCGGATTTCCGCTATGAAGATATGTCTGATGCAGAGGCAGAGCAGGCACGGGAAGGGCTGGTACAGGAAAAAGGGTTCTTCATCCTGCCCAGTGAGTTGTTCTGCAATGTGCGGGCAAAAGCAGCCAACGATGAAAACCTCAATGAAACTCTGGAAACAGTGTTCCGACATATTGAAGAATCCGCAAAGGGCAGCTCCTCCGAGGGGCAGTTTGCAGGGCTGTTTGATGATTACGATGTCAACAGCAATAAGCTGGGTGCGACTGTTGCCAAGCGCAATGAGAAGCTCGTGAAACTGCTGAACGGCGTGGCAGATATGAACCTTGGCGATGTGAAAGAGCATGACATTGATGCCTTTGGCGATGCCTATGAATACCTGATGACCATGTACGCCAGCAATGCGGGCAAGTCCGGTGGCGAGTTCTTTACGCCTGCCGATGTTTCGGAGCTGCTGACCCGGCTGGGTACGGTAGGCAAGAAGGAAATCAACAAGGTCTATGACCCTGCCTGCGGTTCCGGTTCGCTGCTGCTGAAGGCAGAAAAGGTGCTGGGACGGGATGCCGTGCGCAACGGCTTCTTTGGGCAGGAAATCAACATCACAACGTACAACCTGTGCCGCATCAATATGTTCCTGCACGACATTGAATTTGACAAATTCGACATTGCCTGTGAGGACACGCTGACCAATCCGCAGCACTGGGATGATGAACCTTTTGAGCTGATCGTATCGAATCCGCCGTACTCCATCAAGTGGGCCGGTGACGAGAATCCGCTGCTCATCAATGACCCTCGCTTTGCTCCGGCTGGTGTGCTGGCTCCGAAGAGCAAAGCGGACTTGGCGTTTATCATGCACTCGCTGGCATGGCTGGCTTCCAACGGTACGGCTGCAATCGTCTGTTTTCCCGGTATTATGTACCGTGGCGGCGCAGAGCAGAAAATCCGCAAGTATCTGGTGGACAACAACTTTATTGACTGCATCATCCAGTTGCCGAGCAACCTGTTCTTTGGTACCAGTATTGCCACCTGCATTATGGTGCTGAAAAAGGGTAAAACGGACAATAAGGTACTGTTCATTGATGCTTCTTCCGAGTGCGTCAAGGTGACGAACAACAACAAACTCACCCCAGAGAACATTAACAAAATCGTGGACACCTTTGCACAGCGGGCAGAAGAAGCACACATCTCCCATCTGGTGGAGTATTCCGAGGTGCAGGAAAATGACTATAACCTGTCGGTTTCTACTTATGTGGAGGCTAAGGACACCCGTGAGAAGATCGACATTGTAAAGCTGAACGCTGAAATTGCGCAAATCGTAGCACGAGAAAACGAACTGCGGTCCGCCATTGACCAGATCGTGGCAGAAATCGAGGGCTGAGATGGAAAACGAAAAGAAAGATTCTGCATTGACACGTTCTTCTGCGGCGGAATACCTGACCTTTGTTGCCTCTACGGGCGAGGACAAAGACAGCATTGAGATGCGCTACGAGGATGAAAACATCTGGCTGACGCAAAAGATGATGGCGACCCTTTACGATGTATCTGTCGCGGCGATAAACCAGCATCTGAAAAAGATTTTTGAGGATGGGGAATTGCAGGAAGAAGCAGTTATTAAGAAATACTTAATAACTGCCACGGACGGAAAAAAGTACAATACGAATCACTATAATTTACAGGCGATTATTGCGGTCGGCTTCAAGGTGAACAACCAGCGGGCGGTGCGGTTCCGTGTCTGGGCGAACCAGATCGTGGAGCAGTACACCATCAAGGGATGGGCAATGGACGAGGAACGCCTGAAAAACGGCGGCACTGTCCTGACCAAAAAATACTTTGAAGAGCAGTTGGAGCGTATCCGGGAGATTCGCATTTCGGAGCGCAACTTCTACCAGAAACTCACTGACATTTACGCTACTTCGCTGGATTATGACCGCAATGCACTGACCACAAAAGAGTTTTTTGCGAAGGTACAGAACAAGATGCACTATGCCGTGCATCGCCATACAGCGGCAGAACTGATCTATGAGCGTGCCGATGCTGAAAAGCCGCACATGGGGCTCCACACATGGAAGGACGCTCCCAACGGCAAAATCAAAAAGAGCGATGTTTCGGTGGCGAAAAACTACCTGACCGAAGAGGAAATGAAGTCCATGGAGCTGATCGTTTCGGCTTACCTCGATTTGGCGGAAAACCGTGCCCGCCGTCATATTCCCATGACCATGGAGGACTGGGCTAAGCGGCTGGACATCTATTTGCAGGCAGATGATTTGGAAGTGCTGAAGGATGCAGGCAAAATCTCGGCGCAGCTTGCAAAGATGCACGCCGAAACGGAGTTTGAAAAGTACCGTGTGGTGCAGGATCGCCTGTACCAGAGCGATTTTGACAGGTATTTGGAGGAAACTATTAGTACAGAGTGACCTAGGCGGAGGAGAAAAGCTGTGGCAAAAATCAGAGAAAACGAGCCGCTACCCCCACATACGAAATTGTCGTATGATGAATGTTACGCTAAGCTGATTTTGGAAAAATTCTTTCCGAACAAATATGAAAATCTACAATTAAGCGATAAGCCAGATTTGAGAGATTTGAAACATAATATTGGTATAGAAGTGACCTCTGTAATTCCAAAAGAAGAGCGAGAGGCATTAAACTTAGCGGCTATGATGCCGTATGTGAACGAACAATCCCAAGAGCGTAGACGCAAGAGATTGAAAAAAATGGGATATCGCTACACGAAGTATGGGATGGCACATCCATCTGAATCCTATATGTATGATGGCGATTTCAATGATGTAAATATAAAAGACACTCCTTGTAAAAGATTTCTTGAAGCATATGAAGAAAAAATAAGAAAACTAAATAGTGGCAATTATGCGGAATTAGAAGGATATGATTTGTATGTTTACTCGGAAGAAGTTATTGATAGTTGGATGATTCCAAAGCTCATACAGGCAGTAAACTCTATCAATGTAGGAGTAAAGAAATATAGATATATCTATTTCGTTACGCTATGTGAAATACTAGTGTTTGATACAGAACATGACGAATGCGCAGGAATTGATATAGCTGGCGGAAGAAAACTTGATGGATTGGGAGAAAAAGCAAGGAAGATAGTTGAGGCTGGTGAAAAAAGATGAGTAAACTGGATGAACTGATTCGGGAACTTTGCCCGGATGGTGTGGAAACATTTCCATTGGAAGAGTGCTGTAATATTCTTGATAAAAAACGTAAGCCTGTAACAAAAAACTCTCGCGAAAAGGGAGAATATCCCTATTATGGAGCTAATGGAGTACAGGATTACGTTTCTGATTATATTTTTAATGGAAAGTTTGTCTTAGTTGGAGAAGATGGTAGTGTAATAACAAAATCTGGCACACCTGTTGTGACATGGGCAGAAGGAAAAATTTGGGTTAATAATCACGCACATGTTATAGAAGAAAAGTCGGGGACAATGCTTCGGTACCTCTATTTTTATATTCAAACAATTGATGTTACTTCATTAATTCATGGAAATATCCCTAAACTTACGGGTAGGGATTTCCGGTCACTGAAAATTGCGCTTCCGCCGCTTGAAATTCAGCGTGAAATTGTCAGTATTTTAGACAATTTTACAAATCTTACAGCGGAACTTGCAGCGAAACTTACAGCGGAGTTTACAGCTCGCCAAAGGCAGTATGAGTTCTATCGGGATAAGCTATTGACTTTTGATGTCCTCAAGGAGGGGACGATTAACTTCTGCCAAAGAACACTTGGGGAAATGTTTGATTTCAGGAACGGCCTTAGCAAGGGCAAAGAGTTTTTTGGAAAGGGGACCCCATTTATTCGTTACACAGATGTTTACAATCATCGGACGCTTAGAAAAAAGGATATAACGGCACTGGTTGAGTGTACTGAAGATGAAAAGGAACGGTTAAAAGTATCAAGAGGGGATGTCCTTTTTACAAGAACATCCGAAACGGCGGAAGATATTGGATGGTCGTCTGTAATGCTTGATGATATGGATGATTGCGTCTTTAATGGCTTTACAATAAAGGCAACGCCGAAAACCAAAGAGCTTTTGCCCGAATACTGTGCTTATTGCTTTAGCACATCGGACTTTAGACAATATGTGACGAAACACTGTGCTTTTACAACACGAGCGTCCTTGACTGGAAACACGATTGCACAATATCGAATGACAATCCCGCCACTTGATATCCAAAGCCGTATTGTAAATGTGCTGGACAACTTTGAAAAGATTTGCTCCGACCTCAATATTGGCTTACCTGCTGAAATTGAAGCCCGGCAGAAGCAGTACGAGTATTACCGTGATAAACTCTTGACATTTGCA
This sequence comes from Faecalibacterium sp. Marseille-P9590, assembly GCF_017377665.1. Lineage (NCBI taxonomy): Bacteria > Bacillati > Bacillota > Clostridia > Eubacteriales > Oscillospiraceae > Faecalibacterium > Faecalibacterium sp. Marseille-P9590. Next base: position 14,446 of record NZ_JAFREF010000013.1, on the reverse strand, counting down.
GAAACTGGTAACACAATTTTGAGCAGAGCAGAGCAGAGCAGAGCAGAGCAGAGCAGAGCAGAGCAGAGCAGAGCAGAGCGAGCAGAGCAGAGCAGAGCAGAGCAGAGCAGAGCAGAGCAGAGCAGAGCAGAGCACTGATTAAGCTCATGCAGTATGTGTTTGGCTATGTGAGAATCTCTTTAGGTGATATTGGCTCTATCTGTATGTGTAAGCGTATTTTGAAGAGCCAGACAAATACGGTGAGCGGTGTTCCGTTCTATAAAATTGGAACCTTTGGAAAAGAAGCAGATGCCTATATTTCGCAGGAAACATTTAACGAATATCGGTCGAAGTATAATTTTCCGAAAAAAGGCGATGTGCTGATTTCTGCGGCGGGAACGATTGGCAGAACAGTTGTTTATGATGGGAAGCCTGCATACTTCCAAGATTCTAACATCGTTTGGATTGATAACGATGAAAGTATTGTTTTGAATAGCTATCTTCGCTACTGCTATGAACTGAAACCGTGGAAAGCATCTGAGGGTGGAACAATTCCGAGATTGTACAATGACAATATTGCAAAGGCTGTGATTGCAGTACCGTCTATTGAGGAACAGAAGTGCGTTGTTTCTATCCTTGATCGCTTTGATGCAATCTGCAATGATTTGACCAGCGGCCTGCCCGCGGAGATTGAGGCAAGGCAAAAGCAGTATGAGTACTATCGGGATAGGCTGTTGAGTTTTAAGGAGTTGAATTGATTGGAATATTCTGAAATGAGAGTGGATTTTCTTGGAGCAGCTAGAGTGATTGACAACTTTATAGGTGGTGTGATGGAGCCATATTCGTATGAAGATTACTTGCGGGATTTTGTGAATTGTTCAAGCTGCTTCCTGAAAAAATCCAATGGAAAGCTATATAAGAAGCCGGAGTCAGAAGCACACGGAGAATACGACTGCGCTTCAGATGAATACAAGCTTGATTTTAAGCTTTTCGCATCTCAATCAAGGCTGCAAGCGGCTAAAATCCTCTCACCATCAATCCAAGAATTCATGCCCAGTGTGATAGGCTTTGGACTGCCAGAAAAGCACGAAGGTGTTCCGGGGTATAAACCGATTACTTACAGTATTCCGCATGCAGTGTTTCGGAGCCTAATTTGGAATAAAATGATAGAAATTCGAGAGAAGAAAGAGAAAGAAGATGTATTGGAAAAGGATGTATCTCAAATTATAAAGATATTTGAGACAAAGAAAAATATAATGCTGTTCTTTCCATATAATTTCAATTTTGATTCAAATGACAATTTTGAACAGGGAAGAAAACTTGCAATTGATGGATTGAATGCGGATTTTAAGTATCTTTTTCAATATCGAATGGACAGGTTGCCAGAGTATGATACCTATGTTTCATTCATCTACGAAAAAGAAAACTTTGTAATAACCAAATGGACAGGAGATAAACTTGAATTTGTTGAAATGATACCAGTTTATAGGAGTTCGCTATATTGTGAATTGTGGCATATAGCGGAAGGATAAATTGCAGGAGGAATTTGAAATGTCCTTTTTCAATATCGTTGCGGCTACCAATGAAGATACCGTTGTTGCCACCTATGAACCCTCCAAGGTGCGCTCTGACAGCTACCAGAGCGAGGCGGAACTGGAAAAAGAGTTTATCCGGCTGTTGTGCGAGCAGGGCTACACCTATCTGCCGCTGCATACCGAGGATGAACTGATTGCTAACCTCCGCAGCCAGTTGGAAGAGCTGAACCACTACCAGTTTTCCGATACGGAGTGGCGGCAGTTTTTCAGTGATGTAATTGCCAACCCCAACGAGCATATTCCCGAAAAGACCCGGAAGATTCAGGAAGATAATGTGCAGGTATTGCACCGGGATGATGGCAGCTCCAAAAATATCACGCTGATCGACAAAAAGAACATCCATAACAACCGTCTGCAGGTCATCAACCAGTATGAGGTAAAACAAGCAGACGGCGCACGGCATGATAACCGCTATGATGTGACGATTCTGGTCAACGGCTTTCCACTGGTTCATGTGGAGCTAAAGCGGCGCGGGGTAGCCATCCGGGAGGCGTTCAACCAGATCAACCGCTATCATCGGGATTCGTTCTGGGCGGGCTGCGGTTTGTACGAGTATACGCAGATTTTCGTAATCTCCAACGGCACAAATACCAAGTACTACTCCAACAGCACCCGCTACAATGCTATCAAGGATGCCAAACACGGCAAGACGAAAAAGGAAAAGACCAGCAATAGCTTTGAATTTACCTCCTACTGGGCCGATGCGAATAACCGTGTGCTGACGGATCTGATCGACTTTACCCGGACATTCTTTGCAAAGCACACGATCCTGAGTGTGCTGACCCGGTACTGCATCTTTACCTCAGAAAAGATGCTGATGGTGATGCGCCCATATCAGATCACGGCAACCGAGAGGATATTGAACCGCATCGAGATCGCCAACAACTACAAAAAGTATGGCACCATCGAGGGCGGCGGCTACATCTGGCACACCACTGGCTCCGGCAAGACGCTGACCTCCTTCAAAACGGCACGGCTGGCATCGCAGCTGCCCTACATCGACAAGGTGTTGTTTGTGGTAGACCGCAAGGACTTGGACTATCAGACGATGAAGGAGTATGACCGCTTCGAGAAAGGAGCGGCAAACTCCAACACCAGCACCACGATTCTGAAACGCCAGTTGGAAAACCCGGAAGCACATATCATCATTACCACCATCCAGAAGCTGGCGACCTTCATCAAGAAGAATCCGGGGCATGAGGTCTACCAGAAGCATGTTGTGATCATCTTTGACGAGTGCCACCGCAGCCAGTTCGGTGATATGCACGGTGCTATCGTTCACAACTTCAAAAAGTACTACCTGTTCGGTTTTACCGGAACACCGATTTACGCAGCAAATGCAGGTACGAGCGGAAAACCCGGTATGAGGACAACGCCTCAGTTGTTTGGCGGTGAACCAAATGAAAAAGGCGAAAAGGTTCTACCACTGCATACCTACACCATCGTGGATGCCATCAACGACAAGAATGTGCTGCCGTTCCGTGTGGATTACATCAAAACGATGGACGCAGAGCCGGACATGGACGACAAGCAGGTTTGGGACATTGACCGGGAAAAGGCGTTCATGGCACCCAAGCGTATTTCTCTGGTGACAAAGTACATCCTCGACCACTTCGACCAGAAAACCTATCGGGGAGACAAATCGTATGAGTTTAATCTGCTGACGAATGTGGCAGAGGTGGCCTCTGCCCAGCGTGGTGCGGTGGAGGAAATCAAGCAAAAACAGCGCGTCAGCGGTTTTAATTCGATTTTCTGCGTGGCTTCTGTGCCGATGGCAAAGCTGTATTATCAGGAGTTCAAAAAACAGATGGCGGCAGATCCAACCAAGCGGCTGCGCATTGCTACCATTTACAGCTATGGAGCCAATGAAGCGGAAACGGATGGCATTCTGGACGAGGAAAACCCGGAAGATACCTCCAACCTTGACCAGAGCAGCCGGGATTTTCTGGATGCCGCCATTCAGGACTACAACGAGATGTTCCATACGAACTACTCGACGGATGGTGAACGGTTCCAGAATTACTACAAAGATGTATCACTCCGCATGAAGAATAAAGAACTTGACCTGTTGATCGTGGTCAATATGTTCCTGACGGGCTTCGATGCCACGACCCTGAACACCCTTTGGGTGGACAAAAACCTGAAGATGCACGGTCTGATTCAGGCGTTCAGCCGGACGAACCGTATCTTGAACAGCATCAAGACCTTTGGCAATATCGTCTGCTTCCGCAATCTGCAAAAGCGGGTGGATGCGGCAATTTCGCTGTTTGGAGATAAAAATGCGGGCGGCATCGTTCTGCTGCGCAAATATGCGGACTACTACCACGGTTATATGGATGAGCAGGGAAAATACCATCAGGGCTATACGGACATGATCGATGACCTGACGCAGAAGTTCCCACTGACAGAGCCGCAAATCATCGGGGAGCAGAACCAGAAAGACTTTATCGTGCTGTTTGGCGCACTGCTGCGGATGCGGAACCTGCTGTCCTCCTTTGATGATTTCAAGGGCAACGAGATGATCTCGGAACGGGATTTACAGGACTATTTGGGCCGCTATCAGGATTTGCGGGATGAATGGCGAAACAAGAAGCGTGATGAAACGAAAGAGGACATCACCGATGACGTGGTGTTTGAGGTGGAGCTGATTCGGCAGGTCGAGATCAACATTGACTACATCCTGATGCTGGTCAAAAAGTACCATGACACCCATTGCGATGACAAAGAGGTGCTCATCACGATTCGCAAGGCGATTGATGCCAGCCCGGAACTGCGCAGCAAAAAGCAACTGATTGAAACCTTTATTGCAGGGGTCAACGATGTGGATGACGTGATGGCAGAGTGGAACGCCTTTGTGTCCGAACAGCGGGAGAAAGAGCTTGCAAAGATCATCCAAGAGGAAAAGCTGAAGGAGCCGGAAACGCGCAAATATCTGGCCAATGCGTTCCGTGACGGTGAGATCAAGACCGTGGGCACTGATATTGACAAGCTGATGCCGCCTGTTTCCCGCTTTGGCGGCGGTGGCCGTGCGCAGAAGAAGCAAGGCGTGATCGATAAGTTGAAGAGCTTCTTTGATAAGTTCTTTGGGATTGGCGGAAGCTCGATGGCAGAGGAAGACAACAAATAATGTTTAATATCGTGTGTTCGTGAGCAGAAAAATAACTTCTTACGCTCCAGGGAGAATATTACCCTGAAATTAAAACAAAGTTGCTTGTGGAGGGATGTCTATGAAATTGTTCACAAGTAAAATGCTCGAACGATTGATGGGCGAACAAAAGAAAAAGTCGGAAGGACTGCTGCCAGAAATTATCAAGCGGTTGATCCGAAGCAGTTGCCCGGATTATTCATATATTCGTGCACCAGAGGAAGATGATATTTGGGCGCCGGGATATGATGGAATCGTGGATAACGGAACAAAAACGCCTTATGTGGCACAGGGAACAAGCGTGTGGGAATTTGGAACCAATGCGGATTCCTTGGAAAAAATCAACAGCGATTATGGAAAACGCACGACCTGTCCGCTTGGAGTGAAAAAATCAGATACTACTTTCTATCTCGTAGTGCCTAAAGTATGGGCATACAATATATCACTTACAGAGTGGGAGGCGGAACACCGAGATGAATGGAAAGCAGTCTATGTATATGACGCATCTGTTTTGTGCGATTGGCTTAACTCGGAACCGGCGGTTTGTGCATGGCTAATACAAAACTATCTGGAAAATGAAGCGGTGGAAATAGATTCTGTTGCGCATGCATGGGAGCAGTTTGTACAAAGGACAAACCCTCCGCTTAATCAGGCAATGTTCCAAATCGGTAGGGAAGAGCAGCTGGAGGCTTTCCGCAAAAAGGTGAATGAAAAGATATGCCGTGTGGCGGCAGAATCCCGAATCGAAGCATATGGATTCTGCTTGGCTGCGCTGATACAAGATTCGGCATTGGCCGAACAGGTGACTGTTATTTGTAGTGAAACGACATATCATCAGCTGGATGACTTATGCGAAAACGCATATTTCCTGTTGAAGTTTCCGTATAACGGGCAGGTATCAGGGCGTAACCGAACAATTCTCTGCGAGGGAAAAGGCACTGCGAAAAAGGATGCAATTCGATTGCTTCCACGATGGAAAACGCAGTATCTTCAGGCGTTGCAGGAGATGGGTGTCGACAGCGCAAATGCTGACGAACTTTATAGTTATACGCATGGAAATCTTCCAGCACTCATCCGAAAAATTCCGGGAAATGAAGCTGATCTACAGCCTGAATGGATGAGTGCGGCAGATATTGATTTGTTGCAACCGCTTGTACTTCTACGACACTACAATATTTTAGACGAGAAAGAGAAACAGCTGGTTGCACGATTGGCTGAAACACCATATCCTGTAGTGGAACGAAAATATGAGGAACTATTGCGGATAGATGACAGCCCAATCAAAAAAGCTGGGGCGTGGTATCAAATCGTCAATGATGAAGAAGCGTGGCTGGCACTGAACATAGACATAGAAAGTGCCATGGGGCAGCGGATGCATCAGGAAATCCGTGCGGCACTCTCCTGCACAGATGCAGCACAAAATCATAGAAGGTATGGTGTTCTTCAACGGTTGCTTAAAAATTACATTTGTTTTGCGGAGACTGGGTCAGATCAAAATATGATTGATGCTCAGGTGAGGGAAATTCTTTCCTTTTTTCATAAAGATGATTGTAAAGAGAGCCTGATAAAGGAACTTCGAATCCTTGCTGAAGCAGCACCGGAAGCTGTACTTGAATTTTTGAAGAAAGAACAGCTGGATGGACGAAATGAAGTCCTCTGGACGCTAGATACTTTAATAGAACGGGAGAATACATGTCTTTCGGCTTGTCAAATACTGTGTCGGCTGGCATTGCAAGGAAAACAGAATGGTAAAGAGTCGAAACAGCATCTGTTAGATGCACTTTGCTTATGGAGCTCTCATACGGCGCTGACTCTTGAAGAAAAAAAGGTTCTGACAATTCAGATAATTCAGCAAAAGCCAGATTTTGGAGTGGAGTTCGGCATTGAACTACTCTGTAAAACCTCACTGATTCGAGGACATCGCCGAGGAAAGAAGGAACGACCCGCTCAATTAATCCCAGAACAAGAATTGTTTGAAGCTTACGATGAAATCACACGAGCTGTTTATCGTACAGCACTACAGAAGAAATGGCTTGAGCAAATAGAAAACCTGTTGAAAGAGTATCGTCGGCTGGGACAGGATGTTCTACTGGAGATGGCAGAGCAGTTTGATGCAGCGCAATTCTCATCAACAGAATTACAACCGATGCAGTATTGGTTAAGAACTGAGCTTTGTGATAGTAAAGAATATGGTTGGACAGAATGGATAGAAGTTCTGAAAACATGGATACGCTGCACGGAATCCAGTGATCCGGTGGGAAAATTCGGATGGATATTTCTGGAATGGCACTGCTTGCCTATGGAAGAGCTTTTAGACAATCAAGAAGAAAAGAACTGGAAGAGGGAAGAAGAGGAAAGGGAACGCATTCGAGCGGAGAAATTTGCAGCACTGAAAATAGAATTTGGAATGGACGCAGTGTTGCGGTTACTGGAAACGATGAGGAATCAGCACGCATGGGGTGTATTTCTTGCTAAAAACACTACATGTGAAGAATTTGCGAAGGTAGCTGAAGCAATTCGAAAACAAGAAAAACAACAGCTGTTGGCTGGCTTTTTCGATCAAGGGGATTTTCAAGAAGCATCTGCTGTCTTTGAAAAAATGTCAGAAAATGAAAAACTTCGGCTATTGTCTACGTTGCAGCGTGAAGAAATTGACTCATGGCTGACAACGCGGGAGAGAGAACAGACGTATTGGGCGAATCAGGATATGAGGTGGTCCTACAACGAGCGAAGATACAAGAAACTGCTGCAGTACCATCCGGGAGGAATCTTACTTTACCTGTATGGCAATAGTGGCCAGGTTGAGCACTTGTTTGATTTATTTAGGAGAGTATTTGAGGCAATTGCTGAACAGGGAGTCAATGCGGAGGAAAGGGGATACCTTTCTGGTATTGTCCGCAGAGTGGATGAGCAATATTATACTGATGAATGGGCTAAGTGTTGTCTACTACTCTATAAAAAGGAGTTGCTGCAGAAACTTCCTCTGTGTTTGCGGCGACTCTTCTTTAGGCATCCGGAGAAAATGAAAATGTTTTTGGAAGAGAATCCTTCAAGATTGTTTGATGTAGAAAACGACTATTATCTGCCCGAGGAGGCGTATCAGGACAAACGGGCATTTGACTGCTGGGCTGAATGTTTATATGAGGAGTTTCCAGAGATTTTAGGCTATATTATGGGAAAAAGCTGTAATGGAAAAGACGGTGCTTTTCCGCATGAATTTATCCGAGAGTTTTTGGAAAAACAGCAGAATGAGAAATTGACGAAAGTGGTAGTTTATGGAAAGTTTAATTCCCGTGGTGCACGAATTGTACAGGATGGTCGAAACCTTTATGAACAAGCAAAGTGTTATCAAGCACAGGCACGGGAACTGGAATTGAGGTTTCCACAGAGTGCAGAGATTCTCCGACAGCTAGCTAAATGGCTGGAATCAGAAGCTCAGCATGATCAGCTAGAAGCAGAGATTGTACCTTAAAGAAATAATAAGGATCTCCCTGCTGAAAAAGCAGTTGCATCTTAAACGTAAATACGTTATAATACTCACAGAACTTCCGCTGGCTATGTGATACTATCCTGATACTAAAAAATCAGCAAGCCACATCTAGCACAGCAATCTCATGGAAAAGCGAACATTCAAGAATAGCATTACTAAACAAATTTGTTTAGTAAGAATCCGAACTTACCGAGCTCGAGTAATAAAAATTTGCCTTCCGACTTTTTGAATCCATCAAAAATAGAACGGAATAACGTATAAAAAACAGCCCTGCTTTCGAGATTTTTCGCTTGAAGGCGGGGCTTTTTCGCATCCAAAGCAACAGAAAAAATAACACCCGAGGAAGAATCAAACCAGTATCACGGTTTCTTCTTCCCTGGGAAAGCCAGAGCTTCCAGCCGGCCCGCGACGTTGCTTGTTCGGTCTGGGTATAGGTGGTCATAGGTGCCAGGTGTGGTCGAAACCTTTTCATGCCCAAGGCGCTGGTGTACAAGAAAAGCATCCGTGAACATGGCTGAAAGGGATGACCACAAAAATATAAACCTTTTATGAAATCCTCTTGACAAAGTGGGAAGGGGCAGTATAATAAAAATGAACATTGTTCATATTGAGGGTGACTACATGAATACGATCGTGACCTCCAAGGAAGAGATCTTAAAAAACAGCCGTGAGCTTATCCGGGAAAAGGGCTGGGCGGCAGTCAGCATCCGTTCTGTCGCCTCGGCATGCGGGGTCTCGGTCGGCTCGATCTACAACTATTATGACTCCAAGGCTGAGCTTATCAGCGCCACGGTCGAGAGCGTCTGGTGCGAAATTTTCCACCGCCCGCAGGACGAGGCCGTATTTCAGGACGTGCAGACCTGTGTCAAATGGATGTACGAGCGCATGGCCTACGGCTATGAGCAGTATCCCGGATTCTTCACACTGCACTCTCTCGGCTTTATGCAGGAGGACAAGGCCGATGGCAAACGGCACATGCAGCAAATCTGGCACCATATCTTAAACGGTCTGTGTACGGTGCTGCAACAGGATACCAAAATCCGTCCGGGCGCTTTTAATGAGCAATTCACCGTTGAAAAATTTGCCGATGTGCTGTTTTCGCTTATGCTGTCTGCTTTGCTGCGGCAGGACTACGACCCCGCCGCTGTGCTGGAGATCGTGCGCAGAACCTTATATTGACCGCATTTTCTTCCCACACTGCTGTGGGAATTTTATAACGTCCAAATTGAACGATGTTCACTCAAAGGGGACGCTCATAGGAAGGTTCATCGCAGTATCCTGCTGCGGCTCGCCTGCCTTGTGTGGAGCACTGCCAGCTTCAACATCCTGCGCGTTGGATGCAGCTATGCCAGGCAAGCCTCTGATGACCGTAAAAACTAAGACGACCCTGCAAAAAAATGCAGTGTTACAATAAATTTGATGTATCAACAAGGAGCAATCAACTATGCAAGCAATCGTAGAAACTGTTTTTGATGCGGTATATCTGGTATCCGTCATCACCATCGGTATCCTGATGATCCGCGGCTGCAAGGGCAGCCACCAGTTCAAGCTGTTCGGTCTGATGGCTGTCGTTCTGGGCGCCGGCGACTCGTTCCATCTGATTCCCCGTGCGCTGGCTCTATGCACCACGGGTTTTGAAAACTTTACCGTTCCCCTGGGTCTGGGTAAGTGGATCACCTCTGTGACAATGACAGTCTTTTATGTGCTGCTGTACTATGTCTGGCGTGAGCGCTACCGGGTCAAGGGCAGCAATGGCCTGACTGCCGCCGTCTACGGTCTGGCTGCTGTGCGTGTTATCCTGTGCATGATGCCGCAGAACCAGTGGCTGAACGATGGATCCCCGCTGTCCTGGGGCATTTACCGTAATATTCCTTTTGCACTGATGGGCCTGCTGATCATCGTGCTGTTCTACCGCAGCGCCAAGGAGCACAACGACTCAGCTTTCCGTTGGATGTGGCTGACCATCGTGCTGAGCTTCGGTTTCTACATTCCCGTTGTTCTTTGGGCCAATGCCATCCCCATGATCGGGATGCTGATGATCCCTAAGACCTGCGCCTATGTGTGGACTGTTCTCATCGGCTATTCTGCCATGAAGAAGGAATGTAAGTGATTTGTACACCGTACCGATAAAAAGTAGGGCTGTCACTTATAGCAATTCAACTTTTTAATGCAACAGCAACAACGTTGAATTGCATATCGCAAATATGCTGTTTGAATGTTGCGCTAATTTCTTGACTTGCGATAAAAGACAGCTGCATCCTGAACGTCCAAGAATAGGCTTACCAACAAACTTTCAGCGCTCTGCCTTTTGGCAGGGCGCTTTTATATTGCAAAACTTCGTACGTTCTGTTATAATCAAATCAACAACTGATGAGCAAACGAAAGGTTGTATAGAAAGAAGGCGGGACAGATGTATTTCCAATACGGCGAAGCGGAAACGGCGTATCTGGGCGCAAGAGACGAGCGGATGGCGGCGGTCATCGCACAGGCGGGACACATCGAGAGGGAAGTGGATACCGACCTCTTTTCGGCGGTGGTACACCACATCGTCGGCCAGCAGATCTCCACGAAAGCGCAGGCGACCATCTGGAAGCGGATGCGGGACGAGTTCGGTGTGGTGGATGCCGCTGCCGTCCTCGGAGCCGGGGTGGAGAAGCTGCAGAGCTTCGGCATGACCTTCCGAAAGGCTGAATACATTACGGACTTTGCCCGGAAAATCGAAAACGGAGAATTTGACCTTGAGGGCATCCGGCAGAAGCCGGACGATGAGGCCATCCGGGAGCTGAGCAGCCTGAAAGGCGTCGGTGTCTGGACGGCAGAGATGATACTGCTCTTCTGTATGCAGCGGCCCGACGTGTTCAGCTACGACGACCTTGCCATCCAGCGTGGGCTGCGGATGGTGTACCACCACCGAAAAATCGACCGGAAACTGTTCGAAAAGTACCGCCGCCGGTTCAGTCCCTATTGCAGCGTGGCCAGCCTCTACCTCTGGGCGGCAGCAGGCGGCGCGGTGCCAGGCCTGAAAGATCACGCGCCCGCGAAACGAAAGAAGGCAGGGTGAACCGTCGTGACCTATACGATGCATTACGATTCGCCGCTGGGAAAGATACTGCTGGCAGCAGACGAAGAAGGGATGACCGGAGTATGGTTCGAGGCACAGAAGTATTTTGCGGCGAAGCTTCCTCCAGAGCATGAAGAGGGGACAACACCGGTGCTGGGAGACGCCTGCCGCTGGCTGGACGTCTATTTTTCAGGCCGGGAGCCGGACTTTACTCCGAAACTCCATCTTATCGGCTCCGATTTCCGACAGGCGGTGTGGGCACTGCTGCTGCAGATCCCCTACGGACAGACCACGACCTACGGCGCACTGGCAAAACAGCTGGCGGAGATAAACGGCGGAAAGCGCGTCTCCGCGCAGGCTGTGGGCGGCGCGGTGGGGCATAACCCTGTTTCCATCATCGTACCCTGCCATCGGGTGGTGGGCAGCGACGGCAGCCTGACCGGCTACGCGGGCGGCATCGAAAAGAAGATACGCTTGCTGACGCTGGAAAACGCAGAGGCGGCAAATCTTTACCGATAACAAAAAGCAGGCCATCCCGGCGGGATGACCTGCTTTTGCTATCGGTGGTTACCTGTTCTGGATGTACTCGTCGATGGCCTTGGCGGCAGCCTTGCCTGCGCCCATGGCCTTGATGACGGTGGCGGCACCGGTGACGGCGTCACCGCCGGCGTACACGCCCTCGCGGCTGGTCTTGCCCTCGTCGCCCTCGGTGACGATGCAGCCGTGCTTGTTGGTCTCGAGGCCCGGCGTGGTGGAGCGGATGAGGGGGTTGGGGCTGGTACCCAGGCTCATGATGACGGTGTCCACGTCCATCGTGAACTCGCTGCCCTTCTTCTCGATGGGGCGGCGGCGGCCGGAAGCATCCGGTTCGCCCAGCTCCATCTCGATGCAGGTGATGGCCTTGACGAAGCCGTCCTCATCGGGCAGGATCTCCACGGGGTTGCAGAGGGTTTTGAAGATAATGCCCTCTTCCTCGGCGTGCTCGACCTCTTCCTTACGGGCAGGCAGCTCAGCCATGCCGCGGCGGTAGACGATGTAGACCGTCTCAGCGCCCAGACGCAGAGCGCTGCGGGCAGCGTCCATTGCCACGTTGCCGCCGCCGACGACGGCGACCTTCTTGCCGGTGCGGATGGGGGTCTTGCTGGTGGGCAGATAAGCCTTCATCAGGTTGGAGCGGGTGAGAAACTCGTTGGCGGAGTAGACGCCCTTCAGGCTCTCGCCCGGAATGCCCATGAAGCGGGGCAGGCCGGCACCGGAACCCACGAAGACGGCCTCATAACCGTACTCGCCCATCAGCTCGTCGATGGTGAGCACCTTGCCGATGACCATGTTGCACTCGAAATCGACGCCCATCTTCTTGAGGCCGTCGATCTCCTGCTGGACGATGGCCTTGGGCAGACGGAACTCGGGGATGCCGTACATCAGCACGCCGCCTGCGACGTGCAGGGCCTCGTAGACCGTGACCTTATAGCCCAGCTTGGCGAGGTCGCCTGCGGCGGTCAGGCCGGCAGGACCTGCACCGATGATGGCGACCTTGTGGCCGTTGGACGCAGGCACGACGGGGGCAGTGTGGACATTCTCACGGTGCCAGTCGGCCACGAAGCGCTCCAAACGGCCAATGCCGACGGGCTCGTTCTTGATGCCGCGGGTACACTTGCCCTCGCACTGGCTCTCCTGCGGACAGACACGGCCACAGACGGCGGGCAGGGAAGAGGAACGATTGATGACCTGATAGGCGGCTTCGAAGTCACCCTCAGCCACATGGCCGATGAACTCGGGGATGTCGATGCCGACGGGGCAGCCGGTCTGGCAGGGCTTGTTCTTGCAGTGGACGCAGCGCTTGGCCTCGTTCACGGCCATCTCGGCGGTGTAGCCCAGAGCCACTTCCTCAAAATTCTTGTTGCGGACGTTGGGGTCCTGAGTGGGCATGGGACACTTTTTGGGGTCCATATTGAAAGCCATTTTACATTCCCTCCTGAGTCTTGAACAGATTGCAGGCCTTTTCCCGGGCCTTGGCCTCAAAGGGGCGGTACATGGTGCCGCGGGCCATTGCCTCGTCGAAATCCACGAGGTCGCCGTCGAAGTCGGGGCCATCCACGCAGGCGAACTTGGTCTCGCCGCCCACGGTCAGGCGGCAGCCGCCGCACATGCCGGTGCCGTCGATCATGATGGGGTTCATGGAGACGGTGCTCTTGAGGCCGTGCTTCTGGCAGGTCTTGACCACGAACTTCATCATGATGAGCGGGCCGATGGTGATGACCAGGTCGTACTGGTTGCCGGCAGCCACCAGCTCGTCGAGGGCAGCGGTGACGACGCCCTTGGTGCCGTAGCTGCCATCGTCGGTCATGATCCGCAGCTCGTTGCTGCAGGCCTTGAACTCGTCCTCGAGGATGAGCAGGTCCTTGCTGCGGAAGCCGACCACGCTGTGGACAACGCAGCCCTGCTCGTGGAGTTCACGGGCGATGGGCAGCGCAATGGCGCAGCCCACGCCGCCGCCGACGACGCAGACCTTCTTCAGGCCTTCCACCTCGGTAGCGCGGCCCAGCGGGCCGACGAAGTCGTGGACGCTCTGACCCACTTCGAGGCTGTTCAGCTCCATGGTGGTGCCGCCGACGATCTGGAAGATGATGTCCACAGTACCCTTCTCACGGTCATAGCCTGCGACGGTGAGGGGGATGCGCTCGCTGTCTTCAAACGGGCGCACAATGATAAACTGGCCGGGCTTTGCCTTTTTGGCAATGAGCGGGGCTTCAATGACCATCTTTGTAACGGTGGGGTTCAGCGCCACCTTTTCCGTGATCTTGTACATTGCGTTTGCTCCTTATTCCTATATTCTCCCCTGCATGAAAACACGCCTGTTCCTCGGTGCAGCAGCCCGAAGCGGCAGGCGCGAAAGTTCAGCAACGATTTGACAATCTTAATTATAACGATATTAAGAAAGGAAAGCAATTAAATTTTCTTCGCGTCAGTTACGGCAAACTTGAATGGCGGCGCAGCTTTGTACGCAGTGGGGAGACGGAAACGTCCCTTTTTTCAAAAAATGCAAATTTGTAGTTGACAAGAGGCGAAAGCTGCGGTATAATAATCGACGTCGTCGGGAACGCCCGGCGCGCCACAATGGATATGCGGCCGTAGCTCATCTGGTAGAGCGCCACCTTGCCAAGGTGGAGGTAGCG